>JANLWG010000179.1:0-10974 GCA_031364405.1 Hyphomicrobiales bacterium | reverse complement strand
TGCTTTTTTCGAAAGGAGAATGTGAGCCACAGTCCTTGTGTGGTACTCAAAATTTATTCCATCTTCTCGAATGGACAATTGGGCGGTCAGGCGGACATTGCAAACTCTACCCACAGTTACACAATTGACATCTGCTTCTGGCCCCAAGCGGAAGTGCAGACTGAACTACTACCTGAAGCAACTACCCGATCACCGCTTTGCCTGTCCGGCCCAATTCTGCCGCCAGCCCTTGCAGGCGTTTGTCGACGCGCTCGCCCATCAGGTCGGCGAGTTTCTTGGGCAGTTGCAGGAGCAGCGTTTTGTTGTCGCCCAATTGCAGGCCGATCTTCGGCAGCATTCCCGGCATGGCGGCCGAGAGAATATAAGCCAGACGGAACATGTTGCTGAGCAGGTGGGCGCGGGCATGGGATTCGTCGTCAAGCAAGCGCTGCAGCCCGTCATCGGGCTCTTCGCCGTCATATCGGTAAAATACCGTGAGCGCCAGAAACACCCGGCCCGGGTGATCGACACCAACGAAAGCTGCCTGCGAGATCATGCCGAGCGAGCGTTCGGCGCGGTAGTCCGGATGCGCCCGCCAGCCGATATCGGCGAGCAGGCAGGCGGCATAACGCAGGCGGCGCTGTTCGGGAGTTTCCTTCAGGCCGCCGGTACCAAAAATCTGGTCGGTCCAATCACACAGTTCGAGCTCGTGTTCGGGCGAGCGCGCATAACGCCTAGCAAAATCCCAGCATGAACTGAGCAGCGCGTCGCTGTCACGCTTGCGCTTGGGCAACTTAGCATAGAGCAACCCTTCGCGCACGCCGTAGACTGAAAGCTCGACATGGCTTGGCTTGGCGTGCTCCAGCAAGCGCTCAAGCACCAGCGCGCCATAGGGCATCGTGTCGGAGCGCGAACGCGAGACCTGGCGGATATCCTTCAGCGACGATGGCGAAAGCCCGGCGATCAGATTGGCGACACCCGACGCCTGCTGCCGGGTGATCCGGTAGCAATGCAGCACATGCAGTGGATAATGGCTTTGCGCCATGTGCAGCTTGCCGAGGTTGCGCCAGGTTCCGCCGACCGCATAGAACGTGCGCCCCTTGAGACGCGCCAGAATTTCGGATTTGGTGAAATAATCATCGACGATCTTCCTCGCCTTGCCGATCGAGCCGCCCGACATGTCGATGAGGCGCAAAGGGCCGATGGGCAGGGTGACGCCGTCGCGCAGTTTGCCGTCCTTGATGTCGATGAGTTCGAGCGATCCGCCGCCAAGATCGCCGGCGATGCCGTCGGCGCCGGGAATACCGGCTATGACGCCGAGAGCGGCAAGGCGCGCTTCTTCCTTGCCGCTGAGCACATCAATGTTGAAGCCTAGCGCCATCTCGGCTTCATCGATGAAGCTCTCGCCATTGAGGGCTTCACGGACCGCTGCGGTGGCCACGGCGAAAACCTGTTTGGCGCCAATCTGCCGCGCCAGCGTGCGAAAACGGCGCAGGGCAGCAAGGGCACGCGTGATGCCTTCTTGCCCGAGGCGGCCTTCGGTGGCTACACCCCGGCCCAACCCGCACAGAATCTTTTCGTTGAATACCGGCGTTGGCGAACGGCGCAAACCGTCATAGACCACCAGCCGCACTGAATTTGATCCGATATCGACAACCGCGATGGGGCGGTATTTCGGCGGCTCGGTGCGGAAACCTGTATGCCAACTCACGCGCGTGCCTTCGCCTTCTTTTTTGTAACCGGAATCGTTGGCGGCACATTACCTTCGAGCGATCGGCCGCGTCCAGAGAGCGAAGGGTTGTTCATGAAATATTCGTGGGCATTGAAAGGCTCCTCATCGGGCCCCGGCACCACCCGGCGCGAACTGCCGTCTGGCAAAAGCACCCAGCTTTGCTGGTTATCCTTGAAATTGGCCATCATGATCTGATCGAGGATTTGATCGTGCACGGTGGGGTTCTCGATGGGGATCAGCGTTTCCACCCGCCGGTGCAGATTGCGCTGCATCCAGTCGGCGGAACCGATATAGACCTTGGCCTTGTTATGCGGCAACGCGCTGCCATTGCCAAAACAGGCGATGCGTGAATGCTCGAGGAACCGTCCGACGATACTCTTCACACGGATGTTTTCAGAGAGACCCCTGACACCGGGTCTGAGACAGCAGATGCCGCGTACCACAAGATCAATCTGCACATTGGCGTCACTCGCCGCATAGAGCGCATCAATGATTCCTGGATCGACAAGCGAATTGACCTTGCCCCAAATTTGCGCCGGGCGTCCGGCTTTGGCATGGGCTATTTCGGCATCAATATTCTCAAGCAGCCGCGCTTTTAGATTGATTGGCGACAGCGCAATTTTTTCGAGGTCCTCCGGCTGGGCATAGCCCGAAATGAAATTGAACAGCCGCGCCGCATCGCGGCAAAGTGCTGGATCGCAGGTGAAGAACGATAGATCGGTATAAACCTTGGCGGTAACCGGATGATAGTTGCCGGTGCCGTAGTGCACATATGTGCGCATCTGCGCGCCCTCGCGCCGCACCACCATGGAAACCTTGGCATGGGTCTTGAGTTCGATAAAGCCAAACACCACCTGCACGCCGGCGCGTTCAAGATCGCGCGCCCATTGAATGTTGGCTTCCTCATCGAAGCGGGCTTTCAATTCAATTAGCGCCATCACCGTTTTGCCCGCCTCCGCAGCTTTCGCAAGAGCCGCCACGATGGGCGAGTCTTTCGACGTGCGATACAGCGTCTGCTTGATTGCCACCACATCGGGATCGTTGGCGGCCTGCAACACGAACTGCACGACAACGTCGAAGGACTCGTAAGGGTGATGGACAAGAATATCCTTCTGCCGGATCGCCGCGAAGCAATCGCCGCCATGTTCGCGGATACGCTCGGGGAAGCGCGCCACATATGGCTTGAATTTGAGATCGGGCCGCTCGTCGAGAATGAGTTGCTTGGTGTCCGAATAACCAACCAGACCCTCGCAGGTTACGATCACATCTTCAGACACGTCGAGCTGATCGGCAATGAAGGCTTTAAGCGGTTGTGGGCAGGCCGCATCGACCTCCATGCGGATCACCGATCCGCGCTTGCGGCGCTTCAGGGCGCTTTCAAACAGCCGCACCAGATCTTCGGCTTCTTCCTCGATTTCAAGATCGCTATCGCGAATGATGCGCACCAGACCGTTGCCGAGAACTTCGTAACCCGGAAACAATCGCGAAATGAAATGCCCGAGCATGGTTTCGAGGGCAATAAAGCGCGCCGCTGCCGCCGGTTCGGCTGAAGGCAGGCGGATGAAGCGCTCAAGCTGTTGCGGCATGGGCAACAGCGCCTTCATGTGTCCGCCATCCTTGCGCCGTTTGAGGTCGAGGCAAATGATGAAGCCACGATTGGGAATGAACGGGAACGGGTGGGCGGGATCAACGGCAATGGGGGTCACCACTGGCAGAATCTGTTCGAGGAACCTGAGATCGAGCCATTGCCGTTCGGCAGTGTTCAGGTCGGCGCTTTCGACAATGGCAATGCCATTGCCGGCGAGTTCGGACTTGAGTTGCAGCCAGCGGCGGTCCTGCTCGGCCATCAAGTCCTGGGCAAAGCGGTGCAGCAGCACCAGCTGCTCGGCTGGTGTCCGTCCGTCGTCGCTACGCTCGGACAGTTGCTCGCGCACCTGGCCAACCAAACCGGCCACCCGGACCATGAAGAACTCATCGAGATTATTGCCGGAAATCGACAGGAAGCGCAGGCGTTCGAGCAACGGATGGTTGAGGTTGCGCGCCTCCTCCAGCACCCGCATGTTGAAGCCAAGCCAGGAAATCTCGCGGTTGATGTAGCGGGCCGGATCGTCGATGCTGATGGCGGTCCCATCAGGATTTATCATCTCGTTCATGGATTGGCCCGGATCATTGCGTGTTACCTGCACATATTACGCCCAAATGACGGAACCGTGAAACATTTCGGCGGGTTGTCAATCGTCTTCGTTAAAGAGCTCCGGGGCATGGAGCTGCGCCAGCACCCGGGCGGCGAAGGCTCGCGTTACCGCAGCTTTTTCCTCAAGCGCCCGGCGGTCAATTTCAGCAACCAGCTTTTGCGCCACCTCCAGCGACCGGGGCATGCGCACCAGAAGATAGGAGACAATGGTATCGTCAATGGCCAATTGCCGGTCGGCAAACAGCTTGACCAGGACGCCGCGCAGCAGATTGTCGTCGGGAGCACCAAGTTCGGTCACTGGCAAGGCCCTTAGCCGTGATAGCAGATCGGGCAGTTTCACTTGCCATTGGCTGGGGCGGACATTGCTGGTGATGAGCAATTGCGCGCCCTGCTGGCGGGCATAATTCAACAGATGAAACAAGGCTTTCTCGTCGAGCCCTGCCCCCGGCCCATCCTCGACCGCGAGACGGCCCGAGGCCAACAGGGCCGGGACATCGCCTTCGCGCAATTCGCTCGTGGCAATGCGCCCTGCCGCCGATTTCTGCCGCCAGACTTCGACGAGATGCGATTTTCCGCTGCCTGCAGGACCTACCAGAAGCACCGCCGGGGCTGGCCAGTCCGGCCACTGATCAATCATCGCCACGGCAGCAGCATTTGACCCTGCCACCAGAAAGTCATCGCGCCCGAGGGCTGGCCGGTGCGGCAGCGCCAGAACCAGCTGGCGTGCTTTGCTGCTCATTTGCCGCGCCGCCGCCTGACGCCTGCGGAGTCCGACGGCAACGGAATGGGATCAGGCAAGGCGCGCGGCACACCCTGATAGAGTTTGGACGCCAGATATTGCCGGAGTGCAAACCGGGTAAGCACACCCGCCGCCGCCGCCATTGGCACGGCAAGCAACAGCCCGACGAACCCAAAAATATAACCAAATGCAAACAGCGCGAACATCAACCACACCGGATGCAAGCCCACGCTCTGGCCCACCAGTTTCGGCGACAGGATATTGCCCTCGATGAATTGCCCGGCAATGAATATTCCTACGACGATCGCCATGCTGCCGTATTCCGGCCAGAACTGCACCACGGCCACGCCGATGGCCAGCACGCCACCGGTGATGGCACCCGCATAGGGAATGAAACTTAGAGCACCCGTGACGATGCCGATGGCCAAACCAAATTTCAATCCCACCAACGAAAGTCCAGTCGCATAGAACGCACCGAGCAACAGGCACAGCGTACCTTGGCCGCGAATGAAACCCGCCATCGCCGTATCGATCTCGCGGGCCAGTGCGCGCACGGTTTCGGCATGGTCGCGCGGCAGCCAGCTATCGACCTTGGCGACCATGTGGTCCCAATCATTCAGCAAATAGAAAGCGACGATTGGCGTGATCACCATCAGCGAAACAATATTGACCAGCGCCATGCCGCCGCTAAGGATCGACGACAGCAAGGATACGATCCAGCCGGCGGCCTTCGTCGCAAGGTCCGACATCGAGCCTTGAATATTGGTCTCCGATTTCGCCAGAATCTGCTTGAGCCACTCCGGTGCCATGTGGTTGAGACGCACCGCAAGGCCTTGCAGCAAGGACGGCAGATCGCCGGCGAACTTGCCGATCTGGTCACTCAGTATCGGCACCAGCAGCACCACCCCCACCATCACAGCAAGCAGGCTTAACAGCAGGATAGTGAGCGATGCGGCGATGCGCGGCAAGCCAAGCCGTTCCAGTGCGTCGGCAACCGGGTCGAGAAAATAGGCCAGCACAAGTCCGGCAATGAACGGCAATAGAATAGCGTTCAGCAGCCACAACGCAAGTATCAGCGCCACCAATGCACCGATCCAGAATGATACTTGCCGTTGCAGGCTCATCGCGATCCTTCTCCGGAATGGCCGTTCGCCATGTGGCGAACCCATTCGAGCAGGTAAAACCCGCCCGATGCCGCCGTCAATACCGCGACCAGCCCCATGCCAATCGGAAGCAACAACAGCAAATCCCGATTCAGCGCCGCAGCACCGAGCGCCGCGACAACAAGCACAATCTGTCCGGCCGTATTGATCTTGCTCACCATCAGCGGCTTGATCTGAACCGGGCGATCCATCAGCCATGACAGGATAAACGCGCCGACGATCAGCACATCGCGGCTCACCACCAGAATGACCAGCCACGCCGGCAAAACCTTGAGCAGGCCGAGTGTAATGTAAACCGACACCAGCAAGGCCTTGTCGGCCAGCGGATCGAGATAGGCACCGAGTTCGGTGCGCATATTGTAGCGCCGTGCGATATAGCCATCGACGCCGTCACTCACCCCCGCCACCACAAAGCTGACAAACGCGAAGCCATAGGCTTCTGAAATGATCAGCCAGACAGTGAACGGCACCAGGAGGATGCGGGTGATGGTTATGAGATTGGGGATATTCATGGCTCACGCATTACATTGGCTGAATGGACCAGCTAGCGCCGAATTGCGACAGGTTCAATCCGGTTCGCTGCAAGTTATCCTGCAGAGCCGGAAGTTCGCTCGTGTACATCAGCCGGATTACCGCGCCGTCGGTGGAAAGGGTCGACACATCTACACCAATGACGTTGGGAGTTGAAAGAATGCGCGAGCGGATGCCGTTCCATTCGGTCGGGCTTGCGAAAGATACCGACACCGCGACAGAATGCGACGCACCTCCGGAATTCCCGGCGGTTTCGGCAGCGGCCTTGGATTCGTTCTCCTTATATTTGTCGATCATCACCGCATGGAAACGCTGGGCCGCCAATGCGGCGGATGCTGCAACGCTGCCATCCTCGGCCCTGTACTTCTTGTCGAAGATAACCCTGCCAAGCTTCGTATCGCCAGCCATTGTGGCGTGGATACCGCCGCCTTCGACGGGCTCTGCCACCGAAACGATTATGCTTGGCGCATCATAGCGGCGGCGGATGGCTTCGAGTTTGATGGGATCGCCATTGAGGGCATCTTCCGCTGTGAGCGTTTCGGTGTCTTCAAAATCTCCGAGCGGCACGATGACCGGCACTAGCCCTTGTTCGGCTCGAAGGTCGAGCCAGGCCTGACGCCACGGATTGTCTTCCCACAGCCGCGAGCTAGTCGCATCACGATAGACCGTCAGCATGAGTATTGGCGGGGCCTGCTGGGTCGGAACGCGGATGCCATATCCGTCCAGAAGTTTCTGCACCTTGGCAGGCAGAAAGCGGACGGTGAAGGTGCCGATATAGCGGCCGGGAGAAGCACTCTCCTGCTCGATCGATAGCGATTTGAGATAGGGCGCGATTTCCTCTGGCTTCCAGCTCGCAAGTCCCTGGGCGATCTCACCCGAGCCCAGGCGTTCCACCAGCATGAAAAAGGCTTTCACCTGGACATCCATCAGCGCCTGATTCTTGGCCGATGTCGCATCGGTGCTGGTGACGTCGACCGGAACCCCTTGCACCGCGAATATGTTGGTCTCGATTGGCCCGCCTGCCATCGCGCCATGGGCTCCAAACCCCAGCAAAGCCAAGGCAACAAACAGGGCCCGCCACGGACTCAGTACCGTCATTCTTTCAGTCACTCCACCGTCCCCGGATTCCACATGAAGCGAAACCGGCTCAACCAATCCGCTTTATTCGTATGGCACTTCAGGCTATGCACGCCGCCACTTACGCATAACCATAGAGAATTGGGGCAAACTAGCGGCATGGGCGGTGTGAAACAAGCAAAACGCAACGGCGTGACTTACGCCGACGCAGGTGTGGACATTTCGGCAGGCAACGCCCTGGTCGATGCGATCAAGCCCCTGGCCAGATCAACCCGCCGCAAAGGCGCTGATTCGGTGCTGGGCGGCTTCGGCGGCCTGTTCGACCTGAAGGCCTGCGGCTTCAAGGATCCGGTGCTGGTTGCCGCCAATGATGGCGTCGGCACCAAGCTGCGCCTCGCCATCGAAACCGGCCGTCATCATGGCGTCGGCATCGATCTCGTTGCCATGTCGGTTAATGATCTGATTGTGCAGGGCGCCGAACCGCTGTTCTTCCTCGACTACTACGCCACCGGTAAACTCGATGTCGAGAGCGCCCGCCAGGTGATCGCCGGCATTGCCGATGGCTGCAAGCAGGCGGGCTGCGCATTGATTGGGGGGGAAACCGCCGAAATGCCCGGCATGTATCACGACGGTGACTATGATCTCACAGGCTTTGCCGTGGGTGCGGTCGAGCGCAAGAAGATTCTGCCGCGCAAGGATGTGGGCGTTGGCGATGTCATCCTCGGACTGGCCTCATCGGGCCCGCACTCCAACGGTTATTCGCTGGTGAGAAAGCTGGTTGAATTGAACGGGCTGAAATATTCCGATCCTGCTCCCTTCGCCAAGGCCGGGACGTTGGGCGAGGCCCTGCTCACGCCCACCCGTATCTATGTCAAATCCATTCTCAAGGTGCTGAAGGCGGGTAACAGCATCAAGGCACTGGCCCACATCACCGGTGGTGGCTTCATCGAAAATATTCCGCGGATCTTGCCCAAGGCGACGGTAGCCGAGATTGATCTGGACCAGGTGCCCTACACCAAGGTGTTTGCTTGGCTGGAACAGGTGGGCGGTGTGGCACCGCATGAAATGTTGCGCACTTTCAACTGCGGTATCGGCATGATCGTGGTGGTGAAGGCCAGCGATGCCAAACGCATTGCCGCCGCTCTCACCCGATCAGGCGAGAAGGTTGTGACCCTTGGCTCCATCCGTAAACGCCGGGCGCAGGAGGCACAGGTTGCACTTACTGGCCATCTCGCAACCCGATGAAAAAAGTCCGCGTCGGCGTTCTGATTTCCGGCCGGGGCTCGAACATGATGGCCATCATCGAAGCGGCGCGCGCCGCCGAATATCCGGCGGATATCATATGCGTGGTATCAAACCGCCCCGATGCTGCTGGTCTCAACTTTGCAGCCTCGCACGGCATCGCCACTAAGGTGATCGACCACAAGGCTTTCGCCACGCGCGAAGACTTCGATGCGGCACTGAATGACTATCTACAATCGCAGAACCTCGATCTGATCGCCTGCGCCGGCTTCATGCGCATCCTAACGCCAGTACTTATTGCCGCATGGCAGGGCCGCATGATCAACATTCATCCCTCGCTGCTGCCCGCTTACAAAGGCCTCCATACCCACGAGCGCGCACTGGCCGATGGCGCCAGGATTCACGGCTGTACGGTGCATTTCATCACCAACGAACTCGACGGCGGACCTACCATCCTGCAAGCCGAAGTTCCGGTGAAACCCGGCGACACACCAGACACCCTCGCCGCCCGCGTGCTCAAGCAAGAACACCGCATCTATCCGCAGGCTTTGGCAATGGTGGCGCGAAAACTTCAGGCGAACACATCGACCTGAGGCCGATTTTCCTCTCGGGCAACTTCTTCCTGCCATTGCTTCAGCAACACTTTTCGCCGCACGGGATATTTTTGATCGAGTATACTTATCGCCAGCATGCGGTCGGTGCGGAATGAGCGGAACGCCTGGCGCAATTCGCACCGGCCGATGATCAGCCGCTGGGCATCGAAATAGGCAACGGCGATGGGCCAGATCACCCGTTGTGTTTCACGGCCATCTTCGCTGCGATAATTGAGCGAAACTTTCCAGCCTTCCCGAATGGCATTTCGCAGCAACGCCACATTGACGCGGTCTTCCGCCAGCCGGAAATGCGGCGGCACTAACAAGGCCGCGTCGAACAGAAATGGCCGGAGCTTCTCCGGCAACACCGATCCGATCTTTGCCACCGTATCCTGTGCCGCTCGCGACAAATCGGTATCGCCCCGCCTCGCCACCCAGCGCAAACCCAGCATAACCGCCTCCAATTCATCGGGCGTGAACATTAATGGCGGCAGGTCGAAACCTTCGCCCAGCACATAACCGAGCCCGGCCTCACCGCGAATCGGCACCCGGTCGGCAATCAAGGCGGCAATATCGCGGTAGAGTGTGCGCAAGGAGATTTCCAACTCGCGCGCCATCACCTCACCAGTCACCGGCCGGCGGTGACGGCGGAGAATCTGGATCAACTGCAGCAATCGTTCAGCGCGTCGCATGGGCCGATCCTTATTCCATCAAATGGCAACATTCTGTCAGCAGACTCTACCCGGGACGCGCCACTTGGGAACACCCTTCACGAACCTGCCCTTCCGGACTAAGACATCCGTACAACGTCAACGAGTGCAGCCATGCCCAGTCCACTTCCTATTATCATAGATACCGATCCCGGCCAGGACGATGCTGTGGCCATTCTTCTGGCGCTCGCCTCTCCTGAGCTCGAATTGCTTGGCATAACAGCGGTTGCCGGAAATGTACCTCTCACCCTCACCGAAAAGAACGCCCGCAAGATTTGCGAACTCGCCGGCAAGCCCGGCATCAAGGTTCATGCTGGCGCCATCCGTCCCATGGTGCGCGCACTGGTGACGGCGGAAAATGTTCATGGCAAGACCGGTCTTGATGGGCCGGTACTGCCGAACCCTTGATGCCGCTACAGGCCCAGCATGGCGTCGGCTTCATCATCGACACGCTGATGAACCGCAATGCCGGAACGGTGACGCTGTGCGCCCTGGGCCCATTGACCAACATAGCCCTGTCTCTGGTGCGCGCGTCGCCTCGCGAATCGCGCAGATTGTTGCCATGGGCGGCGGTTTTTTCGAGGGTGGCAACATCACCCCCACTAGCGAATTCAATATTTACGCGGATCCGCACGCGGCGCGGGTGGTTTTTGAAGCAGGTATTCCGATCACGCTCATCCCGCTCGATTGCACTCACCAGGCGTTAACCACGTCGGCAAGAATCGAAAAATTCCGGGCGATGAAGAACCGTTCAGGCCCGGCCACCGCCGCCATGCTGGATTTCTTCGAGCGCTTCGATGAGCAAAAATATGGCACTGACGGAGGGCCACTGCACGACCCTTGCGTCATCGCCTGGCTGCTCAAGCCAGACCTGTACGAGGGCCGAGAGGTGAATGTCGCGATCGAATGCGAGTCGGAGCTGACCATGGGAATGTCGGTCGTCGACTGGTGGCGGGTGACCAACCGCCCGGCCAACGCGCTGGTCATCCGGTCGCTGGATGCGAACGGATTTTT
>JANLWG010000177.1:0-1822 GCA_031364405.1 Hyphomicrobiales bacterium | reverse complement strand
CCCATCCAGTAGTTTGTTGCCATTGGCATCCCAAATCCAGATGCCGTCGGCCTGGGTCATCACCCGGGGGCCACCAGCGGCGTGGAAGGCTTTGTGATCGGTAAACGGATGAAAATGATGGGCGATATCGTGGGCTACGATTTCAGCGACGTTGATATTCTTGGGATGCACGGTCATGATTTTCTCCAAACATAATACGATGGTTCAAGGCTTTGAAAAACCTTGTAAATATCGAAAATGAAAGAGGTGCGCTACGGCTTGAAACCGATCCGGGCGCAGTGCAGCATGACCTCGTCATAAGCCGTGCGCGACCACAGGGGGACGATCAGTCCGGAAGCTGTCAGGTGAAAACACATGGGCTGTCTATGCCACAGAACCGGGACACAAATCAAACTTTAGCGATATTGCTTTGCAGCAAACCTATTGCATGAAAGCTGCGGCCATCAAACGGCGGGTATAATCCTCGCGCGGATTGTTCATCACTTCGTCGGGGCTGCCCTGCTCAACCAACCGGCCATCCTTCATCACCAGAATATGGTCGGCCATGGCGCGCACCACGGCCAGATCGTGACTGATGAAAAGATATGAGAGGTTATTGCGCGCCTGCAAATCGCGCAGCAGTTCAATGATCTGCTTCTGCACCTGGCGGTCAAGCGCTGAGGTGGGCTCGTCGAGCACCACCACCTTGGGGCTCAGGATAATTGCACGGGCGATGGCGATGCGCTGGCGCTGGCCACCGGAAAATTCATGCGGGTAGCGGTTGCGCAAAGCGGGATCGAGTTGCACTTCTTCCAGCGCGCGCACTGCCCTCGCCTCGCGCTCTTTCCAGCTGATCGATGGCTCATGCACCAGCAATCCCTCGGTGACGATCTGGCCCGCGGTCATCCGTGGGCTGAGCGATCCGAATGGATCCTGCAACACGATCTGCAGTTGCTTGCGCAAGGGGCGCATCTCCTGCTTGTTCAGGGCCGCGATGTTACGGCCGTCGAAATTGATGGCGCCTTCGCTCGGCAGCAATCGCAACAGTGCCCGCGCCAGGGTTGATTTCCCCGAGCCTGATTCACCGACAATGCCGATGGTCTGGCCTTGCCGCAATGTGACCGACACCTTGTCCACGGCTTTGAGCAGAATGGGGGGGCCCGATAAGAATCCACCGCCCAGCTTGAAAGTCACGCGTACGCCGGTGCCGTCAAGAATTTTCGGTGCGTTGGCGGCAGGCGGCGCCTTGCGGCCGGTAGGTTCGGCTTCCAGCAATGCTTTGGTGTAGGGATGCTTTGGCTTGGCAAAGATCGCCTTGGTGAAGCCCTCCTCGACGACTTCGCCGTAACGCATGACATAGACGCGGTCAGCGATGCGCTTCACGATGTGGAGGTCGTGGGTGATGAACACCATGCCCATGCCGAGGCGCTTCTGCAGGCCCGCCATGAGTTCGAGAATTTCCGCCTGGATGGTAACATCAAGTGCCGTCGTTGGTTCGTCGGCGATCAGCAAATCGGGATCGTTGGCGAGCGCCATGGCGATCATCACGCGCTGGCGCTGGCCACCCGATAACTCGTGGGGATAAGAATCCATGCGGCGCTCGGCATCGGGAATGCTGACCAGCTTCAACATTTCAACGGCGCGGGCCCAGGCCTGCCGGGCTCCCACTTTTTGATGGTGCATCACTGGTTCCATCAGCTGATTGCCAATCGTGAACAAGGGATCGAGCGAAGTCATCGGTTCCTGGAAGATCATGGTGATCTTCCGTCCCCGGATGGTATTGAGCTTGTCCTTGGGCAATCCGATCAGATTGGTGCCGCGATAATCGGCGACGCCAGTGGCG
>JANLWG010000164.1:0-42381 GCA_031364405.1 Hyphomicrobiales bacterium | reverse complement strand
ACTGTGAACGGCTCATCGGCTCGATCCGGCGGGAATGCCTCGATCACGTCATCATACTCGGTGAGCGGCACCTGCGGCATGTCCTCCATTCTTATGCTCAATATCATAACGAGGTCCGAACCCATCTCTCCCTTCATAAGGATGCGCCAATCAACCGAGCCGTACAGACCGTCGGTCGTATCGAACCATTTCCACTCCTTGGCGGACTCCATCATCAATACGTGCGGATTTGATTTGCGGTAGGGACAGGGCCCCGAAGCGATCCTGCACTCGCTTCCGGGCTGTCAAATTGTGCCGGTCAGGCGCTGACCTGCGGCACAAGCGATGGCCACAGTCGTCCTTATCGGAACGTTCGATACCCAGGCTGCGGAATATGCCTTCGTGCGCAGCACCGTGGAGGAACAGGGTTGCGCCACGATGTCGATCGATGTGGGTATCGAGCCCAACTGTGGTATGGCGGCGGATGTGAATGCTTAGCGGTAGCGCTGGCAGCGGGCACCACACTGGAAGCCTTGCGTCCGGGCGGTGATCGCGGCCAGGCAATGGAAGCGATGGCGCACGGCGCCACCGCAATCGCCGGCAAACTTTATGCGGCTGGCAAGCTGCAGGCGGTCATGGCGCTCGGCGGATATGGTGGATCATCGGTCGCCACAGCGGCCATGCGGGCGCTTCCCATCGGTGTGCCGAAGCTGATGGTCTCGACCGTCGCGGCAGGTGATGTCTCGCCCTATGTCGGCACCTCCGACATCATGATGCTCTTTCCGGTCATTGATTTCGCCGGGCTCAATGTGATTTCGGAACGCATCCTCAATAATGCCGCGGTGGCCGCTGCTGCCTTGGCGAAAGTGGCAAGTCGTGCTGGCCCGATTGAGGCCAGCAGCCCGGTGGTGGCAATCAACATGTTCGGCGTCACCACCAAAGCCGCAACGGCGGCGCGGGAATATCTGGAGGAGGCGGGCTATGAGGTGTTGGTCTTCCATGCCAATGGGGCTGGCGGACGCGCCATGGAAAAACTTGTGCGCGATGGACTGGTGAGCGGCGTGCTCGATCTCACCACCACCGAGCTTGCTGATGAAGTAGCAGGCGGAACACTCTCGGCGGGCCCTGACCGGCTGGAAGCCGCGGGCGATCGCTGTGCCCGGCGGACCATTTTTCGATCCGCAGGCCGATGCGGCGCTGATCGGCAGTCTTCAGCAAACTCTTGATCCACGCATTGCCTGCATTGTGCAGAATACCGACATCAATGATTTTGCCTTCGCCCGCGCCATGGCAGAAACTCTTCACCGATTAATGATGGAGACAAAAAGAACATGAGCCGAGCAGACATCATGGCGCGTTTTTGTGCCCAGGCAGCCCGAAGCATTCCGATTGTGGGTTCGGGTGCCGGTATCGGCCTTTCGGCCAAATGCGCGGAGATCGGTGGCAGCGATCTCATCATCATCTACAACTCCGGCCGCTTCCGCATGGCGGGCCGCGGCTCGCTCGCTGGTCTGATGCCCTATGGCGATGCCAATCAGATCGTGGTCGAGATGGCGGCCGAAGTGCTTCCGGTGGTGACGCATACACCGGTGATCGCCGGGGTGTGTGGCACTGATCCGTTCCGCCAGATGCCGCGCTTCCTGCGGGAACTGAAGGATTTGGGATTTGCCGGCGTGCAGAATTTTCCAGCCGTGAGCCTCTTCGAGGGCCGCATCCGTGCTAATTTGGAAGAGACTGGCATGGGCTATGACCGCGAGGTGGAAATGATCGCCATTGCCCGCAGCCTTGATCTGCTCACCACGCCCTATGCGTTCACGCCAGAGGAATCGGCGGCGATGGCCAAGGCCGGAGCCGATATCATCGTCGCCCATGTTGGCACGACATTATCTGGTGCCATTGGTGCGAAGGACGTAATGAGCCTCGATGAGGCGGTAGAACGGATCGAAGCCATACGGAAGGCAGCGGTGGCGGCCAAGCCCGATGTGCTGGTAATCTGCCACGGCGGCCCAATCGCCGGGCCGGAGGATGCGCAATACGTGCTCGACAGGGTGCCGGGTCTGGCTAGTTTCTATGGCGCTTCCAGCATGGAGCGCCTGCCTGTGGAGATCGCCATCACCGAAAACGCCCGGCGCTTCAAGGCGCTGAAGATCAAGGGGGGTCATATGGCCGGGCGTGCGCTGTAGCGCTCGAGTGTGGCTGTGGTTATCGCTTCAGCAGGGTAGTTCAATGACGAACATCCGCTAACAACAATGCTCCGGCTTTGGCGGGGGCACGTCGAGGGCGGGGTTTTCGTCGAAAAAGCCAACCGGCATCCAGTGAAATCCCGAATAGATAACCGGCTGCACCGGCCAGTCTTCAGGCCTTGGCAGATGATGATGATTGAGCGTGTACCACACGACGACGTTCTCATTTTCAAGCGGCCGGTCGGCTTTGGTCCAGGCTGCAATGTCATTTTCGCCCATGCTTTGGCAAGGATACCAACCCGCCGGAAAAAGCTCGTCGCAAGCATAACGGGTGGCCCAAAAATGCTTGAACATGAATTTTGCGCGAATTGCCAGCGGCGCCTCCGGGTCGAGAAATGGCATGGCGTTGGCACCGGGAACGAGCATGTAAGCAACCGGTTGGCCAAACCGGTTCAGTGAATTAGAATTAATGATCTTCCAATACCGATGCGACGCCAGATCCATGGTCCGCTGCGCCTGCAACTCGCTGCGAAGCGCTGTCTCAACTGTCTTGATGGCATTGCCATAAGGATTATCGGATCCGATCGGAAGCCCCTTGAAGCTCACTTCGCGCACCGCGTTGCGGTCGCCGTCGACGGCCATGTCAAAGCGAAAGGAAAACACGTGCTGGTGGGTGTGGGAGTCAATGCCGGGTGCTATGATGCTGCCATAAGGCGATGGCGCGCCCACTTCTGTTCCCGTCGGAAACGGAATGCCGGTGGCTTTGACTTCGACGCCGATCGTTCCATCCTGGTAGAAATACCAGTAGAAGCCATAGATATAATTGCCGATGGTCGCTATTGCGGAAACCACCAGGCGCCGCGAGCGGGCCCGGGCGGCATTGCCATTGGTGAAGTTGGTATATTTCCACAAGAGGCCATAGTCCTCCTCATGCATGCAGATAGCATTGGCGATTTTGCGCGGCTTGCCATGCCAATCATGCGCCCAGGCATCGAAATAGTGGATCGAACCCAGGCAATCGCATCCAAGCGACAGTTCATCAAGAAACTGGCCGACGCCAAATTCGCCGACATCAAAAGCATTGCGGCGGAAATTGCCGCCACGCGGATCGCCGTAAGGCACCACCATTTCGGCCAGCGAAGCGCGGTACATGATCGGCCGTACCTTGCCTTTGTCGTGATAGCCGATGTCGTAGAGTACGAGGCCTTCGCGGACATTGAAGCCAATGCGAAACTGCCATTTTTGCCAGCAGACCAAATGGCCATCGACCGAGAAACTTGGCCCCTCGCGCTGGATGATCTCCAGTGGTTTCACATCGTCGCGAAAACCGCCGGCGGGCTTGATGTTACCGGACTCCGGCGGCAACGGGATCGATCCGAAATCGTCGACACGAATAATCCGCATGCGTCTTAGATCAATGACCGGGTGCAGGTTGGCAATGGGCCGTCCATAGGGATTGTCACCATCCTGGCTCATCAACCAGCAATGCCCATAAGCCAGGCGCTCGCCCGCCTCTGCGGCGATGCCAAAATTGCCGGCCGCCCAGGGTTCGACGATGACCCGGCCCATGTCAGTAATGCCGCGCTTGCCGCAGGCCGCTATGAAAGTTGGATCGGCACAGGCAATGCGGCCGCCTTCAAGAAACTCGTCAGAAACAATCCGCGCTTGCATGCCCTCGGCGTGGCGCCAGCTTTCGAGCCGCTTGGAGCTCAGGTCGACAACGCCGTCGAAGGTGCGGTTGCTGGGTGGCTCGTAGCAGCATACGAAGGCCTTTCGCGCGATATGTCCGCCTGCTGTGAAATTTCTAACTATGGTTTTTTCTGGCTCCTGCAAGGCGATAGTTTCGAACCATGCGGATTGGTCCAATCCGCCGTCACGCCGTACGATCGCGGCTGCAGCAGCAATTTCGTCGCCATCAAGTGGATCGCAGGGATGCGCGCTAGCGAGTTTGGAAGTTGAATGCATTCGACTAAATCCCGTCCCAGAAGATGTTTCTAACTCAGCTGTTCAGATTGCAGTCGATCATCATTAAAAAGGCGGACGAGATTGCCTCGCATTATTGCCTGCCTGTCGGTGTCCGTAAGTTCACTGAGGCCGGGCCAGTGAATGGTCTGTGGAAATGAGACAAACTCCAGGGCAGGTGCAAAATCTGAAGCCCATAAGCAGCGCGATGAGCCAAAAGCATCAATGATGCGGCGAATGGCGGGATGGCTGCCATGATGGGGGTAGGCATATTCAGGTTCGCTCGCGGCATAAAGCCCGGAGATTTTCATATGGACATTTGGCAATGTGGCTAACGACAGCAGCGGATTCAACTTGGTTTGTATTTCATCGCGATCAAAAAGTTTTCCCGGAAGTCCGAGGTGGGAGAGCATGACGATGATACCCGGATGGGCGGCGATCAATGGTTGCAGAATGCCGATCGACAAGGGCCTGGCGTTGAATGATAGAATTGCCCTGCGTGCTTCGAGAATATCCCAGGTTTTCCGGGGCCATTGCAACAGCGCCTCGGCGCGGGCCGGTTCCGTGGCATAGAGGGCGAGACCGCGGTGCCCCTGGTCGAGCAAGGCCGTGACGGCATCGGGACCCGGCATCAGTTGTGGCTCAACATAGGCGAGTGTCTTCAGCCAGTTTCGCGATGCGGCAAGCTGGCGAATATAGGCATTGTTGCCGGGATCAATACTGTCGGCCTCATAGCCAATCGCCAATGCCAGCTCAATGCCGTGAATTTTCCGCAATGCTTCGTAGGACTGAAGCTCACCTTCGCCAAATAGCGACGGCAGCCCGGCGCGATGGTAGCCATGGCGAAACAGATGAATGTGAGCATCCGCAAGCTTCATGCTTTAGTGTTCACTTCGCGGTTGAGCTGGAGGGATTGCAGAATTGCATCGGCGAGTTTGAGACCTGCAACTGCATCTGAAAGTGTGAGGGCCGGCCGTAGCGTACGATCAGCTACGCAGGACAAAAAGTGATCGTGTTCGTTGTGCAGAGGATCGTCGCCGCCGGTTAGTGGAATTTGGTTGCGGTTGCCCTGCGCATAGAGGTTAAGCGTGTGACCGGTATCAAGCTCAATGCTGCCTTTATCACCCACGACCTCCAGGCGGTCGGGCGGCAATTCGCCGTTCGCGAATGTCCACGCCGTGCGCAGTTCGCAGAATATTCCGGAGGCGGTGGTTGCGTTGGCTAGTGTCATCGACCGGAAGCCTGAATCCGCCGACCGATAGGCTCGAGCGGAACGGAAAGATGACTGGGCTATCCAGAGTGCCAAGTCGATGTCATGGATCATCGTCATCAGCACAGGATCAACATCGGCATAGCGTTGCGCGTGACTGTCATCGCGGTAGCGGCGGGAATTCACGTAAAGTATTTTGCCGATCTGGCCAGACTGCGCGATTTCCACCAGTTTCTGGTGATCCGCCGAAAAGCGCAGCACGTGGCCAGGGATAATGAATGCCTGGGATGATCGTTGCGCGCTCACAAGTTTGGCGGCGAGTGCGGTGGAAGGAGCCACGGGTTTTTCGAGCAGAATACAGATGTTGCGTTTCAGCGCATGCAGTACGATCCCGATGTGTGAGTCAGCGGGTGTGGCAACGACCACTGCCTGCGCATCGGTCTCATTCAGCATTTGCAAGGGATCGGCGAGGCAACACGCAACGCCATAGCGCTGGCGTGCATGGGCGAGGGCGACGGGATCAGGATCCGCTATGCCCACCACCCGTACATCGTTGCGTGCCGTCAACCGGTCCAAATGCTCACGGCCAAATGCGCCAGCACCGGCAACGGCAATGCGGAGAGGATCGCGCGCCGGAACTGTCATGCGGGTGAGGCCACGACCAGGCAGCAATTGCCGGGCTTCACCCGGCCGGACTGCCGGCGGGCGTACAGAATTCCAGTGCAACCATAATGAACCAAGTCCGGCGGGCTTGCTGGTTCCCAAATCCGGTGAATCCGGCCAGCCGACTGACCCGCCTCCACTTTGCTGCCGAGAGCATGAAAGGGTTCAAAAATACCTTCCGATGGTGCGTAGACGTAGGCGTCGGTGCCCTTCAGTTCGAGCCACGGTCTATCAGTGCCTTCGATGTTTAGCTGCTTGCGGTCAATCACACCGAAATGCGCCAGCATGTTGCGAACGCCGCGCCGGCCCACGCTGAGTGCCTCGATTGATACGCAGCCGCCGCCGCCGAGTTCCGTTCCTACAGTGACCAGGCCGGCACGGCACGCGGTTGCGGTTGCCGTTCGTTGATCCCCCAGATTGGCGACCACAACGATGCAGGGCGCATCAAATGCTCGCGCTGCTTCAGCATTGCGCTTGGCCAAGCCTTTGTCTTCAGTTGGCTCAATGATGGCACTCGGCAAAATGTCGAGCGAGGATCCGCCGGAATGAAGGTCGAGGAAGGCATCGCCCAAAGGAAATATGTGATCGGTTACATAAGCAGAAATCTGCTGGGTGATGGTGCCATAGGGATCGCCAGGAAATGTGCGATTGAAGTTAATCCCGTCAACCGGCGAAGTTCGTGTTGATGCAGCCACCGCATGGACGTTGTTCGCCGGCATCATGATGAGCCTGCCCTGTAATTCCGCCGGATCGAGATCGCGGGTGAGTTCACCAATGACAATTGGCCCTTCGTATTCATCGCCGTGATTGCCACCTTCGATGACGATGGTGGGGCCATTGCCATTGGCGATCACCACAATGGGTATGCGGGTGACGCCCCAGGCATCATCATGGGGAGAATGCGGAAACATGATGTGCCCCGCCTGTTTGCCGTGGCGGCCAAAATCAATCGCGGTGAAGGCCGATGAGGGGCGCTTTTGCTGAGGCATGGTCATGGTGAACAGTGTAACCTCATGTTATCGCCAAGGGTATCTTCTTCCTTGGTGGCGGGAAGGTGGCATCAATTGCCGCCATATCGTCATGATCGAGCACAAGATCGGCCGCGGCGGCATTTTCGACGATGCGTTTTTCATGGCTGCTTTTGGGAATCGTTATAATGCCTGGCAGGCGCATGGTGAAAGCCAGAGCTACGGCTGCATTGGTGAGGCCATGCTTGCGGGCGATGGTTGCCAGTTTCGGATTGTCGACGAGGCGGCCTTTGCCCAGCGGGCAATAGGCCATGATGGCAATTTTTTCCGCTTGGCATTTTGGATAGAGATCCCACTCGATGCCGCGGTCAAATAAATTGTACATTATCTGGTTGGCTGCACAGCTTGGCGCTGGCTCAAGTGCATTGAGTTCATCGAGATCGCTTGCGTCAAAATTACTTACACCATAGTGCCTGATCTTGCCGGCAACTTTCAACGTTTCGAAGGCGTGGATAGTGTCGCGCAACGGATGCGATCCGCGCCAATGCAAGAGATAGAGATCGATGACATCGGTGCCAAGCCGTTTGAGGCTTCTCTCGCAGGCAGCGATTGTTCCGTTCGTGCTGGCGTTCTGCGGCAGAACTTTGGAGACGACGAACATCTTGCCCCTTCGCCCGGCGATTGCCTTGGCGACGAGTTGTTCCGAGCGGCCATCGCCGTACATCTCGGCGGTATCGATCAACGTCATGCCGCGGTCGATACCAACCTGAAGGGCGCGCAGTTGGGCCGCTTCATCGGGATCGCCCACACCCATCTTCCAGGTTCCGAGGCCCAATGCCGGGACGGACTCGCCGGTAACCAGTTCAACAGTTCGCATGCCGCTCCTATCTGATCATGTAGATTTTGCGAATGGTTTCATGGACGCGGCAAGTTCCTTTCCAGTCCCTGGGAAAGAAAGCGACGGTGTCCGGCACGATTTCGATTACTTCGCCCGCCTCATGCGTATAGGTGCAACGCCCCAGCAGGAAGTGGCAGAACTCATCGCTGGTCACATGGCAATTCCAGTAGCCCGGCGTGCAAATCCAGATACCGGATTCGCTTTCGCCATTGAGACCCTTGAAAATAACGACACCGCTGGTGCGCGATGCGCCCTCGATCATTGTGGGAATCATGCCCCAGTCCTTGAAGGGACCAGAGTAATTTGCCGGATCTTTGAGGTGAGGTGCGGAAGAATCCAGTTTCAATGTCATGGTTCAACTCAACATGTAAATGTTGCGCATGGTTTCGTGCACCGTGCAGGTGCCCTTCCAACCGGCAGGAAAAAGCACGACATTTCCGTCGCTTACTTCAATCACCTCACCCGAAACATGAGTATAGCTGGCGCGACCCGATACGAAATGGCAAAGTTCATCGCGCGGTATCTCAAGTGGCCAGGTTCCGGGTGTACATTGCCAGAGACCAATTTCCGGCTGACCGTCCGGTCCCTTGTGCAATAGCACGCCTTCACTCCTGGAGTTTCCGGCGATCGCATTTGGTTGATGTCCCCAATCCTTCAAGGGGCCAACGAAGTTGGCGGGCCCTTCGAGATGGGGTGCCGATGATTGAAATTTGGTTGGCATCAGTTGATTTTCCGGCGAGTGAGACCATCGATAATTTTCGCCGCCTTGGTCGGACCGTGATTGGCGCGCATCGCTGCAGATGTTTTTTTTAATTTCGCTCTCATCTTCTTGCCGGTAAGCATAGCCATGATCTTGGCGGCCAGCTCTTCGTCGGTCCAATTGTAGCGGTCGACCTTGAAACCGTGGCCGGTCTCCTGCACCCGCGTCGCATTGTCGTGGCCATCCCAGACATAGGGCATGATAATGGCGGGTTTGCCGAAATAAAGGCATTCAGTGAACGAGTTGTTGCCGCCATGATGAATGACGCCCGCAACCTTCGGGATGACTGAAGGCTGAGGAAACCACTTGCCGATAATGACGTTCGGTGGAATATCGCTATACTGGTCCATATAGTCACCGACGTTGACAATCGCCCGGATCGGCATTTTGCCGATGACACCGATAACGCGTTTCAGCAATTCGGTATCACCTGATCCAAGCGAACCATAGCTTACATAGATCAACGGCTTGTCATTGTCCGCCTTGAACCGCGGCACCTTCCAAGGCGCTTCCTTTCGCACGCAACCTTCGAGATATTGGAACTGTCTGGCAGGCAGCTTGTGGCGCCGCTTGAATTTCACCGCTGATGGATAAAGCAGGATATTCATGTGCGGGCTTGCTTCAAAGAACTGGCCGAGGGGATATTTCTTCTCGCCCACGGATTTCAGGAACGCATTGAAGTTTTCGTGGATCGGTTTGATTGTTGCGTTGAACTGCTTGCGGAACCTGGCGAAGCCCTTCTTGTCTCTTTCCCCGCAGCCAGAAAGATGTGGCGGAATGTCCGGGTCTTCGATCTCGTTTTCGGAACATGAAATGATGCGTACCCAGGGTTTGCCATGTTCACGGGCATAGCGCTTGATCGCCGGAAACAGGATCACATTGTCGACGCAGATGACGTCGGGCTTCACCTTGTCAAGAACGCCGGGCAGATCCTTCTCCGCCCATTTCGCCGTCTCGACAATCAATTCCCAGCAGCCTTTCACGTAGTTGCCGATCTGGTCGTACGGCGATTTACGGAAATTGGGGATGTGGCCGTTGATGAAATCCACCCAGAACTTCGCCATCTCTTCCGGCGGCAGAGGTGCGGACAGATTCACCGCATGGGCCTCGAAGCCATAACCCTTGTAGATGTCAAGAAAACCGGGATCGGATAGAAACACCACCTTGTGGCCAAGCTTTTTCAACGCCTGTCCGATGCCGACGGAATTGAGCGCTGGCCCGAAGGCCGCTTCTGGAAAGAGCGCAATTACTTTCTTCGGTTTTTTCTTTGCCGGCGTCTTCGCCATTGTCGTCTCCCTTGAGTCAAGTCACGTCTTAGCAGAACCTTCAGGCTCCCGGAACACGTCCGTTATTCAAACGCTGGGCAGCAAATACCAGGACGAAGCTCACCACCATCACGATCGAAGCCATGGCATTGATTTCGGGGGTAACGCCAAAGCGGATCATTGAATATATCTGCATCGGCAGGGTGGTTGAAGACTGGCCGGCCCCGGCGGTGAAATAGGCAATGATGAACTCGTCAATCGACAGGGTGAAAGCCAGCAGCGCTCCGGCGATTACCGAGGGCAATATCAGCGGCAGGGTAACGCGCCAGAATGTGGTGAACGCACCGGCGCCCAAATCGCGCGAGACCTCCGTCAACGACCAGTCGAAGCTTTTCAAGCGGGCCCGCACCACGGCGCAGACAAAGGCAATATTGAACACGACATGCGCCATGATGATGGAATGCAAGCCAAGCGTGAATTTGATCAGTGTAAAGAATGACAGCAGGGCAATTGCCAGCACGATATCGGGGACGATCATCGGTGCAAACAGCAGGGCATCGCGGGCGGCTGATGGCCTGGCGCGCTCCACACCAAGTGCCAGCAATGTTCCGATTGTTGTGGCGATGGCTGTTGAGATGGTGGCGACAATTACCGAATTCCATGCCGATGCAAGAATTTTGGGGTTGTGCGCGAGCTTGCCATACCACTCCAGCGAGACCCCAGTCCATGCGGTGGGCAGGCCTGCCTTGTTGAGCGACAAGACCATGAGCACGGCGATGGGGACATAGAGAAAGGCATAGGTGAGGCCCAAGTGGGCGTTGAGGGTTTTAGACATGTTCGCCCCGCGCCCGGCCGGTGACGATTGCCTGCAACAGAAGCACGATCATCATCAGGGCGACCAGCATCCCGGAAAGCGTTGCGCCAAAAGGCCAATCGCGGGCAGTCAGGAACTGATCGTAAATCAGGTTGCCGATCATCTGCAGTTTGCCGCCGCCCAGGAGATCGGGTGTCACGAAGTTACCAATTGAGAGAACGAAAACAAATACGGCACCCGCAGCAACCCCCGCCGCCGTCAGCGGCAAAGTGATCCGCGCGAAAGTCGTCCAGGCGCCAGCACCGAGATCGCGGGAAGCCTCGGCATAGGATGGATCGAGCCGTTGCAGCGCTGAGTAAATCGCCAGGATTACAAAGGGCGTATAGTTGTACGTAAGGCCAAGGATCACCGCGAATTCATTGTAGAGGAGCGGCAATGGCTCGGCGCTGATACCCGTTGATTGCAATACAGTATTGATCAGGCCAACCGGATTGAGCAGAACAATCCAGGCATAGGTTCTAATCAGATAGTTGGTCCAGAACGGCAAGATGGCGATGAAAAGTAGCGACGTCTGCCAGCGTGGTGGAGCCTTGGCGATGGCGAGCGCGGCGGGATATCCAATAAAGAGTGCGATCACAGTGGTGATTAACGCGATGCGGGCGCTGTCCACAAATATTGAAAGATAGAGGGGATCGGCGATGCGGTTGAAATTGTCGAAAGTAACGGCGCTCCAATCGATACCGCCGTAGGTGCCACGTTCGAAGAAGGCGAGGACGAAGATCAGGGCGCATGGCACGACCATCAGCACCGTGAGCCACAGGAGGCCCGGCGCCATGAGCAGCGATGAAACGAGGCGGTTGTTCACGATGGGCGATTAATCTCAACTTCCCCCGGATATCGAAAACTTCCGGGGGAAGTTGAGAGCTGCTATTTCGCGGCCATGATTTCCGATACGGTCTTGGAAAAGGCTTTCATGCCATCGCCCAAATCGCGCAGTTGTTCGAACTTGAGAAGGTCGGCCGGCGCCATCGCCATGTTCGGATATTTGTCCAGCATCGATTTGTCGATCGCCTCCATGCCGGCCTTGTTAGGAGTCTTGTACATGATGTTTTCGACGACCCACTTGCCGTTGTCGGCTTTCAACACGAAGTCGATGAACTTCGCTGCTCCGTCGGGATTCTTGGAAGCCTTGGTAATCACCATGGTGTCGACCCAAAGATCCGAGCCTTCCTTGGGCACCAGATATTTGATCTTGTCGTTTTCAGCGATGCCATAGTTGCACCAGCCATCCCAGGCGTGAACCAGGGTTGCTTCGCCCGACACCAGCTTCGAAAAGAAAGTCGTGTCGTCATAGGCGAGCAGGCTCTTCTTGGTGGCCACGAGTTGATCGCGCACCTTGTCGAGGTTGGCCTGATCGGCAGTGTTCACCGACAGGCCGTTGGCGAGGAAGCCCGCCGCCATCAGCCAGCGGTCGGTCGCCAGCATGGTGATCTTGCCTTTGAGGTCGTCAGTTGGATTGAGCAGGTCGTTCCAGCTCACGGGTTCGGCCTTCACCAGATCGGAGCGATAACACAGGCCGGTGGTTCCCCACGTGTAGGGCACTGAGTACGTGTTGCCCGGATCGTGCTGCAGCTGATTGGCTTCCGGATAGAGATTGGCGAGGTTTGGAATCTTCGCGTGGTCGATAGGTGCCGCCAGTCCGAGCTTGTTAAGGGCCTCGGCGAAAGGTGAGGAAACAAACAGCACATCGAAGCCTTCGCCGCCCGAAGCCGTCACCTTGCCCATGATTTCTTCATTGGTGGCATGGACGGCGATTTCGAGATCGATGCCGGTTTCGGCCTTGAATTTTTCGGCCATGTCCTTGGGCATGTAGCCGTCCCAGTTGGAAATCACGATTTTATCCGCCTGGGCGGTGGAGACGCCCGCGATGATGGCAAACGCGGCGCCAAACAAAAATGCCGGAATATGTTTGAGGTTCATGGTGTTCCGCTCCCTGCGTGGTTGTTTCTGGGTCACGCCGGGGGCCATATTGGCGCGAAGTGGCGAACTAGGCAATCTCCCCAGAACGGAAAATGGTAATCGATCTAATCCCGCCGGATTTCCACCCCGGGGCCTTGCCTCAAGGCACATTGCGCACGGCACCTTTGGCGGCACTGGTGGCGAAGGCCGCGTAAGCGCGAAGTGCTGTCGTCACCTTGCGCGGGCGCTTCTCGGCGGGTTTCCAGGCATCAGCACCCTTTGCCTCCATAGTCTTGCTGCGGCGGGCGATTTCATCCTCGCTCACCACCAGGTGGATGCTGCGCTTGGGGATGTCGATCTCGATCATGTCGCCCTGCTGGACGAGGCCGATCAGGCCGCCTTCTTCAGCTTCGGGTGAAACATGGCCGATGGAGAGGCCCGAGGTGCCACCCGAGAAACGCCCATCGGTGACCAACGCGCAAACCTTTCCGAGGCCCTTCGATTTGATGTAGCTGGTGGGATAGAGCATTTCCTGCATGCCGGGGCCACCGCGCGGGCCCTCATAACGGATGACCACCACATCGCCGGCTTTGACTTTTCCGGTAAGAATTCCGCTCACGGCGGAATCCTGGCTTTCGAACACCACGGCTGGCCCGGCGAACTTGAGGATCGATTCATCGACGCCGGCGGTCTTCACGATGCAGCCCTCGGTGGCCAGATTGCCCTTCAGCACGGCAAGCCCGCCGTCTTTCGAGAAGCGGTGCTCGGCACTGCGGATCACGCCTTTTTCGCGGTCGAGATCGAGATTGTCCCAGCGCCGGGATTGACTGAAGGCAATTTGCGTCGGCACGCCACCCGGTGCTGCCATGAAGAATTCACGCACCGAGGCGCTCTTGGTGCGGCTTATGTCCCAGCGGTCGATGGCCTCGCCAAGGTTCACGGCATGGACGGTGGGGGGGTCGCGGTTGATCAGGCCCGCCCTGTCAAGCTGGCCGAGGATCGCCATAATACCGCCGGCCCGGTGAACGTCCTCCATGTGAACGTCGGCCTTGGCGGGCGCCACCTTGCACAGCACCGGCACCCGCCGCGACAGACGGTCGATATCTTCCATGGTAAAGTTCAGCTCCGCCTCGTGGGCGGCGGCAAGAATATGCAGCACGGTGTTGGTGGAACCGCCCATGGCGATATCCAGTGTCATGGCATTTTCGAAAGCGCCCATGTTGGCGATGTTGCGCGGCAGGGCGCTGGCGTCGTCCTGCTCATAGTAACGCCGGGCCAGATCGACGACGGTGCGCCCGGCTTCGAGGAACAAGCGCTTGCGGTCCGAGTGAGTGGCGAGCACCGAACCGTTGCCGGGCAACGACAAGCCCAGCGCTTCGGTCAGACAGTTCATCGAATTGGCGGTGAACATGCCCGAGCACGAGCCGCAGGTGGGGCAGGCGGAACGCTCGATTGCCTTCACGTCTTCATCGGAGACCCGGTCGTCAGCGGCGGCGACCATGGCGTCGACCAGATCGATAGCGCGCTTTTCACCACTCTGCAGCACGACCTTGCCGGCTTCCATCGGGCCGCCGGACACAAACACCGAGGGAATGTTGAGGCGGAGCGAGGCCATCAGCATGCCTGGCGTGATCTTGTCGCAATTGGAAATGCACACCATGGCGTCGGCGCAATGGGCATTGACCATATATTCCACACTATCGGCAATGATCTCGCGCGACGGCAATGAATACAGCATGCCGTCGTGCCCCATGGCGATGCCATCATCGACGGCGATGGTGTTGAACTCCTTGGCCACACCGCCCGCCGCTTCAATCTCGCGGGCCACCATCTGGCCCAGATCCTTCAAATGCACGTGGCCGGGCACGAACTGGGTGAAGGAATTTACCACCGCGATAATGGGCTTACCGAAGTCCGCGTCCTTCATGCCGGTGGCCCGCCACAGCCCGCGGGCTCCCGCCATGTTGCGGCCGTGGGTGGTGGTGCGTGAGCGGTAAACTGGCATGCGCGGCGCCCCTGTCAGGGTAGTGGCTTGGTGTCAGGCTATTCTCTAGCGAATGTGACGGCTTCCGCCAAGTGAAAGCGTTGCAAACCTGACCTGGGTTTCTTACGCATCTGGACTGTTGATCAATCCGGCCCGCCGGGCAATAGTGTGTCCGTAGACGGGGTGGAACCATGGCGGAGCAGTCAAAGGGGCAGATTTGGAGCCAAGAGCGCATTGTTCTGGCGCTCGCCATTCTGCTGTTTGGTGTATCCGCCGTAACGCTCAATGGGTTTCTCGACACGAATAACCTGATCGCCATTGTACGGAGCGTGTCGGTGCTGGGCATTCTTGCTGTTGGCATGGCGGTCGTCATCATTGGCCGCGGCATCGATCTGGCAATGGTTGCCATCATGGCGATGTCGGCGGCGTTCTATCTGCAAATGATCAATGATGGCGTATCGGAGCCGGTGGCGCTGGCCCTGGTGGCGGGCGGGGTTTTGCTGATCGGACTTGCCAACGGCTTTCTCATTGCATTCGCAGATGTGCCGGCGATCTTCGCGACACTGGCGAGTGGCCTTTTTGTATTCGGCTACGTCAGATCCCAGCTCATCAACCAGGATGCCGTGCCGGTTCCGCACGGCCATTGGCTTGAAAGCCTAGGCCAGGCCAGACTACTCGATGTTCCAGCGGAGGTTTTCATATTCGCCGGCATTGCCCTTGCTGCCTATCTATTCCTGCGCTTCACCAAATGGGGGCGCTATGTTTATTTCATGGGTGATAATTTTTTGGCGGCTCGCAACATGGGTATCCCGGTGCGGCCGATGATCATGCTGCGCTACGTGATCTCGGCGCTGGTCGCATTGGCTGCCGGACTGCTGACGGCGGCAAGCCTGCAAAGCATCAACACAAGGATTGTCAACCAGCCGGTGCTCTATGATATCATCCTCGTTGTGGCAATCGGCGGCATCGGACTTTCGGGTGGCAAGGGTGGCATGCGCAATGTGATCGTCGGCGCACTTCTCATTGGCATTATGCTCAACGCCATGACCATAATCGATATTCCAAACATCTACCAGAACCTTATCAAGTCGACGATTCTGCTCATCGCCATTATCGTCGATAGCCTGCTCAACCCACGCGATGAACAAACCGCCCAACAGGGCGATATATGAAACAACCAAGTTAAACAGGGAGACGCAAAATGAACTGGAAGTTACTTTGTGCAAGCCTCGCGGGTGCGGCCATGCTGGCGTGTTCGGTATCCGCCAACGCCGAGGATGATCCGGGTCCGGCAGCCTATGCGCAAGCCTTGAACGGCAAGCGCGTGGTGCTGGTGCCAATGGCCATGGGCTTCGATCTGGCGCAAGGCTGGGCTGCTTACCTCAAGCGCGAAGTTGAAGGCTGGGGTGGCGTTCTCGAAACCCGTGATCCGAACTGGAGCGTTGAAGCAGGCGCCCAGGCCATCACCGATGCGATTGCCGCCGAGCCCAAACCCGATGTGCTGGTGGTACATGCGCCCGATCTCAACTCCTATGTGAAGCTATTCAAGAAGGCCCAGGCTGCGGGCATCTATGTTGTCCTCATCGACAATCCAGCCAATTTTGGCGCTGACGCCTTTATCGGCAGCGATTGGAATCGTCTCGGCCAGCTTGAAGCGGAAGCCGCCGTCAAAGCCTGCGGAGACAATTCATCAAAGCAGATTGGCCTCGTGCAAGGCGATCAGGTCAATTCCTCGAGCCTCTATCAATATGCCGGCATCATGAAAGTGCTGGCCAAATATCCTGACTTCAAGGTGGTGGCCAAGCCCGACTCGAACTGGGACGCAACGACGGCCCGCAATGTGACGGCGACCATGCTGCAGCAGAATCCCGATATCTGCGCCATCATCGATTTCTGGGATGGCGATGCCTCGGGCACGGCGGCGGCCATCCGCGATGCCGGCAAGGAAGGCAAGATATCACTCGTAACTACTGGTGGCGGCGAGAAAGTCGACTGCGACAAGCTGCAGTCGGGCGAATTCACCGCTGTTGTTTCGACTGAACTGCACAAGCAGTCGGGAGACATGAACGCCATTATCAAGTTCCTGCTGCAGAGTGGCCAACCTCCCGGAACGTCCAAGACCTATCTCTACACGCTCGAAAGGGCTTACACGAAAGCCGATATCAAGGCCGATACGTGCTGGGACGTGAAAGCCCTGCAGACGGCGGCACAGTAATACTTCTTGAGATTGTAGAAGCGGCCGGGATTGTCCTGGCCGCTTCTGTTGATTGGAAAGCCCCATGAATTTCCGCGAGCAATTGCAGCGCTGGCGCTACAATTTCATACCCGATCACCTGGTCGGCGAAATTTTGACCAAGCGCTGGGCTGACAACGCGATTCCATTTCTGGCGCTGATTGTCACAGTGGTTGGCTTTGGCACGGCGATCCCCGGATTTTTCAAGCCAAACGCGCTGGCGGAATCCTCGCGCCAGCTTGGTGAATTTTCCATCGTGGTGATTGGACTTACAGTGGTGATGCTGGCGGGCGGCATCGATCTTTCGGTAGGCTCGATATTTGCGCTTGCGACATTTTCCGCTGTCTCGTCGGTGTTTATCTTCGACCTGCCGGTGTGGGCGGGATTTCTAGCAGCCATCGCCACCGGTGCGGCGTTCGGCGCCATCAACGGCTATCTCATCGGCTTCATGCAGCTGCGGGCGTTTCTGACGACGCTGGTTACCTTCATCATCGGGCGAGCGCTGTTTGATATTCTGGTGGTGAATTTTGCCGCACAGATTCAGCTTTCCGATGTAACTTCGGATGTCTGGGATTTCATTGGCGACGGAAGAGTCTTTGGCGTGTCGATCAGCGTCATCACCGCCGCCGTGATCGCCATCGTTGCCCATGTGGCACTTACGCGCTCGCGGATTGGCTGGCACATTCTCGCGGTTGGCGGTTCGCGGCGCTCAGCCCACAACTCCGGCATCAGGGTGCGCGAAACGGTGTTCTTGTCGTATGTGATCTCGGGTATCTGCTCGGGGCTTGCGGGCTTTCTCATCGCCTGCCGGTTGAGCGGAGCAGGCCCCGGCACCGGTCTCAATCTCGAAATCCTGGCGTTGACCGCAGCGGTGGTTGGCGGCAACAGCCTGGGTGGCGGGCGCGGCTCCATCGCCAAGGGGCTGATGGGTGCGGTGATCGTGCTGGTGATGAGCAATGGTCTCATTCGCCTGGGCTATGGCACTGGCACCAACCAGATGGTGTTGGGCCTGATGCTGGCGGCGGCGGTGACGCTTGATATCCGCTGGCTCAAGAACCGCCACAAAGTACTCAACGAAGTTTATGTGGCACCGATCTATCACCGCATGGGCGAAACGCAGTCGGCACTGCCGGATTCCGGCACACCCTATGCGCTCAACAACAAGATTTCACAGACTGAGTACATTGGCCTTGGTGAACTCGAAGGGCCGGAAGATGTGATCCTCGACCGCGACGATCATTTATATTGTGGCACCCGGCACGGCGAGATTGTTCGCTTCTTTGCTCCCGATTACAAACACTCGGAAGTCTTCGCTCACACCGGCGGTTTTCCACTGGGCCTGGCATTCGACGCTCACGGAACGCTGCTTTCATGTGTAGGCGCCATGGGGCTTTATGCCATCTCGAAGACCGGCGAAGTAAAACAGCTTTCGGCGGAAACGGCACGTTCCTACACTTCGATTGTCGATGACGCGCGGCTGCGTGATCCCAATGATCTCGACGTCGCGCCTGATGGCCGGATTTATTTCACCGACTCGACGACGCGCTATGATGCCCATGACTGGGCGCTTGACTCGATTGAAAGCCGGCCAACGGGGCGGCTGTTGGTATATGATCCGGCCACCGGCGAGACCAAGACGCTGTTGGAGAATTACCGCTATGCCAATGGCGTATGCATGGCGCATGACGGAAAATCACTGTTCTTTGCCGAGAGCTGGGCCTGCCGGGTGCATCGCTACTGGATTGAGGGGCCAAGGGCCGGCACCGCCGAGTGCGTGATCACCGACATGCCGGGCTACCCCGACAATATCAATCGGGCCTCTGATGGAACTTACTGGATGGCCTGGCTTGGCATGCGCACACCGAGTTTCGATCTGGCGCTGCGCAATCCCGGCTTCCGCAAACGCATGACAAGAAGTCTGCCACCGGACGAATGGCTGTTCCCCAACATCAACACCGGCGGTGTGGTGAAGTTCGATGAAACTGGCCGCATCGTCGAAACCCTTGGCGACATGACGGGTGCAAGTCATCCGATGGTGACATCGATGCGCGAACACAAGGGCTATCTCTATGTGGGCGGCATACTCAACAACCGCATCGGGCGCTACCGGATTTCCGGAGCCAACCCCAAGTGGACGGGACCCGCATCCTATTGGGGACCCGGACCATGATGCTCGATTTCTTTCGCGGGCAGGCGGTGACCATTCCCCCGATGGACGGGGCGTTGCGTCCCAATACCGCACTGGACGAAGCCGAGGCGCTGGTCTCGTGTGAAGCGCCCGACAATCTCATCGTGGCGAAGGGCCGGTTGCTGTTCTCCAGCGCCGGGAAATTAATGGGCCTCAACGGCCGCAGGGCGATTTCGAGTTTTGATGCGCCAATCACAGCGCTTGGTGCTGATGATGGTGTGCTGGCGGTTGGTCTCGATACCGGCCGGATCGAAATCCGCAGGCAGAACACCAGTTCGATCGACGGCTTCAACTGCCCTGTAGCGCTGGCATTCAATGGACCGGACGATCTCTATGTGTGCAATGGTTCGGATCAATTCAAACCCAGTGATTGGGTGGCCGATCTGATGCACAAGAATGCCGGCGGGTCGGTGTGGCATGTTTCATTGAAATCAGGTGAACGCACCTGCCTGGCGCGCGGGCTGGCGTTTCCCCACGGCATTGCGGTGGACACGGGCAATAACAGGTTGATCGTTTCGGAGAGCTGGCGGCATCGGCTCATCGGTATTCCGTTTACGGGTGGCGCGCCGGTGCCACTGCTTGCCAAACTCCCCGGTTATCCGGCACGGCTTTGGTCAAGCGTTTCCGGCGGCTATCTGCTCAGCCTGTTCGCGCCGCGCAACCGGCTCATCGAGTTCGTGCTGCTCGAAGACGATTATCGTGTTGCGATGATGCGCGAGGTCGACAGCCGCTACTGGATCGCGCCATCGCTGTCAGCGAGCCGCAGTTTTCTCGAACCCCTGCAGAGCGGTGGCGTCAAGACCATGGGCATCCACAAGCCGTGGTCGCCGTCACGCTCCTACGGTCTCGTTGTTGAGTTGAACGCAGGGCTTCAACCGGTGGCGAGTTATCACAGCCGCGCCAACGGCACGCGGCATGGAATTACCAGCGCACTCGAGCATGGCGGCCGCATCGTTGCGGCTTCCAAAGGCGGCGGCGTGATCCTTGGCCTGGCACCAGAGCGAAGGTCTCCCACATGAGTGTCATCATCGAAATACGAAAGGTGACCAAGGCCTATCGCGGCGTGCCCGCCATACGTGATGTTGATTTCACCCTGGAGAAGGGCGAGATTCACGCGCTGCTCGGTGAAAATGGTGCGGGCAAATCTACACTCACCAAGATCATGGCGGGCGTGGTCGAAGCAAGTTCCGGCCACATGCTCTACCGCGGCGCTGAAGTTCGCTATTCCTCGCCCTTCGAAGCACTGAGCGACGGGATCGCCATGGTGTTTCAGGAGACCAGCCTGGTTCCGTCGATGACGGTGGCGCAGAATATTTATCTCGGAAAGGAAAAGATTCTGAACCGGCTGCGCGGCATCTATATCGATGCCCAGCAGTTCCTGCAGTCGCTCAACTTCACTGTCGATCCAACGGCGATCGTCGCCACGCTGGGCGCCGCCAAGCGGCAGATGGTGGAGATCGCGCGGGCGGTGCACCACAAGGCTGAAGTCATCATTTTCGATGAACCTACCGCGACACTTACGCCAGAAGAGAAGCGCCATTTTTTTGCGCTAATGAAACGCCTGAAGAAAACCGGCGTCTCGATCGTGTTCATCTCCCATGCGCTCGAAGAAGCGCTGGCCCATGCTGACCGCATCACGGTGCTGCGCGATGGCGAACTGGTGGCGACTGGACTGGCCTCGGAATTCGACCGCGACAAGATCGTGCGCGCCATGGTGGGCCGGGCCTTGTCCAATGAAATCTACAACGTCAGGCGCAACGCTGGGCAGATTCGCAAGGCCGGGCCCAAGGTACTTTCCGTGCAGGATATTTCCATGGGCAGCGTGGTGCGCAACAATTCATTCTCGGTCTATGAGGGACAGATTACCGGCGTGTTCGGACTCATCGGCTCGGGCCGCACCGAAACGTTCAAGATTGTTTCGGGTATATACAAACGCGATTTCTGGCAGGGAGGCGACGTTGAACTCGACGGTCGGCCGGTGCGCTACAATGTGCCAGCCGAGGCAGTGCGCGACCGCATTGTCTATGTGACCGAGGACCGCAAGCTTGAAGGTTTTTTCGAATCCATGTCGATTGCCGAGAACTTCTATTCGGGGCTGCTTGCTGCAGGGCTGGAAAAATCGAATGTCATCAGCTTCGGTGAAATGCGCGCACTGGCTGCGGATTGGTCGAAGCGGTTGAATGTCAGGGCGATCAACGAAAATGCCCGCGTGGTGGAACTGTCGGGAGGCAATCAGCAAAAAGTGGTGATTGGCATGGGTCTCATTCGCAGCCCGCGGCTGGTTATCTTTGACGAGCCAACCCGCGGCGTTGATGTGGGTGCCATTGCGGAAATCCACCAGTTCATCAACAAGCTAGCCGACAGTGGCCTGGCTGTGGTGGTCATCTCATCCTATCTGCCGGAAGTGATGAACCTGTCGGACCGCATTCTGGTGTGCCGCCAGGGCCGTATTGTCGAGGAGATTTCGCCAGTTGAGGCGACCGAAGAAAAAATCATGTATGCGGCCGTGCATTGAGGCTCAGACAAGAAATTCCTTGTCAACTGCAATCTGCATCGCGGTGACGAGGGCGTTGGTTTGAGCCGCCATGCCGGTGACCGCGAGCAGTTCGCCATATTGCGCATCGGTCATGCCCTTGGCACGCGCCGCGGCCGTGTGTGAATGGATACAGTAGGCGCAGCCGTTAATGGTCGACACAGCGACGTAAATCAGTTCCTTGGTCAGGGGATCGAGGGTGCCGGGTGCAATCATCACTGCCTTGAGGCTAAACCAGGTGCGTTCGAGTAGTGCCGCATCATTGCACAGTCCGCGCCAGAAGTTGTTGATGAAGTCGGATTTCCTGGTGGTGCGGATATCGTCGAAAACCGCCTGAAGGCGCGGTACCAGTTGAATTTCCGCGTCGGACCAGAGTTTGACAGTTGCCATCTTTTATCTCCTTCGTGGTGGAATGCACCCCCATGGCTACCACTTGGTGGCGATTTGCAAAAGGTTCTCGATTTTGCTTCAGTGCGGATGCGGGCGCAGGGCGCGCGGAATGCCGGGTGGGCGCTGCTGTGTTGGTTGGCGCTGAAAGGGACTGTCATGGCTACCTTCACCGTCGACAATACGGGCGACGTGAGTGACGGTAACACTTCGGCGGGCAATGTTTCCCTGCGCGAGGCGGTTGCGCTCGCCAATGGTTCGGCGGGTACCGATACAATCGTGTTTGCGGCAGGACTTGCCGGTGGCACGATTGTCCTCAGCGGTGGCGAACTTGCGCTGGCTGACGATATTACCATCAGCGGCGACGTGAACGGCGATGACAAGGCCGACCTCACTATTTCGGGCAACAATCTAAGCCGCATTTTCGCGATCAGCGGGGGGGCTACCGATGCGGTGCTCGCCAGCCTCACTTTGGTCAGCGGCAATGCCAGCAGTGGCAATGGTGGCGCTATTATTGCCGATGGCATCGGCAGCCTGCTCATCACCTTCTCGACCATCCGAAATAACTCCGCCGCCGGCGGCGGTGGCGGTGTCTATTCAAGTTACTCGCCGGTGACGATCATCAACTCGCTGATCGCTGACAATCAGACGCGGTCGAATGGCGGCGGGATTTATGCATCGCAAGGCAGCATTCTATTGATCAATTCAACACTCACCGGCAACAGCGCCGAATTCTATGGTGGTGGCGCCAGTGTGGCTTTCGAAGGCACACTTGAAATTCATAGCAGCACCATCACCAGCAATCGGGCAGGTGCAGGCGGCGGCATCGACAGCTATCTGTCGACCGTAAGTATCCGCAATAGTGTGGTTGCGAGCAACGTGTCTGGCGCAAGCCTGGTGGCCGATGACCTCCATGGCGCGGTTAATTGGGCGCGCAACAGTTTCTTCAGCACGACGCCGGTTATCCTGTCAGGTACCTTGAACATAGTGGGCGGCGGCAATCCGTTGCTGGGCCAGCTTCTTGACAATGGTGGTGCTGTTTTGTCACTCTCGCCACTCGACGGCAGTCCGCTAATTGGTGCGGGCCGCACGGCGTCTTTGCCAGCCGATGCCGGCGATATCGATCATGACGGCAACATCGTTGAACCCTTGCCGCTCGACATCCGGGGCGGCTCGCGAGTTGTCGGTGCTTCGGTCGATATCGGTGCGGTCGAACAATTTGCCAATGAGACAATCCGGGGTACTGCCGGGGCCGATACGATCAGTGGCGGGCTTGGTCTCGACCGCCTGTTCGGGCTCGGCGGCAATGATGCAATCACTGGTGGCACCGGTGCTGATGTGCTCAACGGTGGCGGCGGCAATGACCGGCTCGCCGGTGGCGCCGGGCACGATGTGCTGACCGGGGGGACGGGCGCTGACCTGTTCATTTTCCGGGCCCTCAATCACTCGGCCATTGGAGTATCTCGCGATCTCATCACGGATTTCAGCCATGGCCAGCACGACCGTATCGATCTCCGGGCCATTGATGGAATTGCCGGCGGCGCTAACGATGCCTTCCATCTTACCAAGAATGGCGGGATTGGCGGGTTTACCTCGGTGGCAGGGGAGCTGCGATTTTTCCACGCGGGTGGCCGCACGATTATCCAGGGTGATGCCGACGGCAATGGCGTGGCCGACTTCGAAATCGCCATTGGCACTGTACTCACTTTGGTTGCAGTAGATTTCCTGATGTAGGAAAACCCTACAAGCCCCTCGACGTAACTGAGCCGATGCAATAATCTTTGTGCAAGTCAAACTTGTGAAGGGCGGAAAATGGCATCGGTGGACGTTATCGATATACGCAAATCCTATGGCAGCCAGGAAGTCATCCATGGGGTGTCGATCAGTATCGATGACGGTGAGTTCGTCATCCTTGTGGGTCCGTCGGGCTGCGGCAAGTCGACGCTTCTGCGCATGGTTGCGGGGCTTGAGCCGATCAGTTCGGGCAACATCAAGATTGGCGACAGGGTGGTCAACGATCTTGCTCCCAAGGACCGGGACATTGCCATGGTGTTCCAGACCTATGCGCTCTATCCGCACAAAACGGTGGCGGAAAACATGGGATTTGCTCTCAAACTGCGCCACACGCCGAAGACCGAAATCGAAGCGCGGGTGCGGCGGGCGGCCGAAATTCTCGATCTTATTCCTTATCTCAGCCGCTATCCGCGGCAGCTTTCCGGCGGCCAGCGCCAGCGCGTCGCCATGGGCCGCGCCATCGTGCGCGATCCGGCGGTATTCCTGTTCGATGAACCGTTGTCCAACCTCGATGCGAAGTTGCGCGTGCAGATGCGCGCCGAAATCAAGGAGCTGCATCAGCGGCTGAAGACGACAATTCTGTATGTAACCCACGATCAGGTTGAGGCGATGACCATGGCCGACCGCATCGTCGTCATGCACGATGGCATGGTGGAACAGGTGGGCACACCGCTCGAACTCTATGACCGCCCCGCCAATCTGTTCGTGGCAGGCTTCATCGGCTCACCGGCGATGAACCTGATCAAGGGTACGATCAAAACTGGAAAGAAACCCAACTTCCTGACCGATAGCGGCATTGTTCTGCCGCTGGCAAGTGCGCCCGCCGGAACCAATGGCAGGTCAGCCGTTTATGGCATCAGGCCGGAGCACTTCTCGCTAGGCAGTGCAGGCATTGCGACGGAAGTTTCGGTCATCGAACCCATGGGTTCGGAGACCCAGGTGATCACCAGGCTCGGCGGCCAGAAACTGGTGGGCGTATTCCGCGAGCGGGTTTCGGTCAGGCCCGGCGAAACGCTGCCGCTGATCGTTGATCCCGCTGCCGTTCATTTGTTCGATGGCGCGAACGGCCAGAGGCTCAACTAGGCAGGGTTGCCGCCTGACACGAGATGATAGCGTTGCGGTGGCTTGGCTTTAGTTGACAATGCCATGGGCTGGGGCATACTCGCGCCGTCTTCGAGGGCCGCCGTGTTTGCCCATTATAAGAACCGGACGGACATAACATCGACGGCGCACAAGGCAGGACCACTGAGAGTCAACCGGGAGGATCCAACAAATGAAAATCGAACACTATGACAGGCTCGCGAATTTAAGCCGGCGCACCATGTTGAAAGGTGCTGCGGCAGCCTCGGCCCTGAGCGCCACTGGCGCACTCGGTCTCGCCACAAAGGCTTCTGCGCAAGACAATCTGCGGGCTGAACTCCTTAAAATTCCTGGTGTCAACAAGGGATCTCCGACCGATGCCGATTGGCAGAAGGTCGGTGAAATGTGCCTTGGCGCCACCAAGGCAAATGTGAAGGAAGGCGAGTTCAAGGGTGTCGAACTGACGTTCATGGGCTGCAACAATCAGAACCTGCACAACGTACTGTTTCGTGGTTTCCTGAAGTCCTGGGAGACCTACACGGGCGCCAAGCTCAAGTGGATCGATCTCGCTCAGGCCGACATCGCGCCACGTCTGCAGCAGGCGATTGCCACCAACACGATCGACTTCGACATCCTTGAAATCGGCGCACCCTTCGAGGGCGACGTTTGCGGAAAGGGACTTGCGTCCGAGATGCCGGATTGGGTCAAGACCCAGATCGACATGGGCGATTACGTGAACTACCTCAAGGCGCCGGTAGGAACGTGGAACGGCAAGACCTATCGCATTTCCATCGATGGAGATTGCCACAACTTCAACTATCGCAAGGATGTGTTCGCCGATGCGGATTTGGCCAAGGCTTGGAAGGACGAGGGCCATTCGGGTGATTTCGGCGTTCCCAACACCTGGCAAAAAGTTCAGGAAGTCACCAAATTCTTCAAGGGCAAGAAATTCCAGGGCCAGGATGTCTATGGCTATCTCGATCCGACCAAGGGCTGGGGCGGATTTGCATTCTATTTCCTCGGCTCGCGCGCGACAGCCTATGCCAAGCATCCCGATGACAAGGCCTGGCTGTTCGATACCGACACCATGAAGCCGCGAGTTAATAATCCGGCCTGGGTGCGCGCCATCCAGGACGTGCTCGATGCGTTGCCGTCCGAGCCTGCCGATCAGATCAACGCCGACCCGGGAACCACGGCGTTCCAGCAGTTTCTTGCCGGCACCGGCTCGATGCTCGCGTGGTGGGGCGACGTGGGTTCGATGGCCAAGACCAGTGATGGCTCGGTGATCGGCGATACAGTAGCCTTCTCGATCCTGCCCGGCTCGGATGATGTCTACAACGCCAAAACCGGCAAGTGGGACACCCTGGCGAGTGGTCCGAATTTCGCGCCCAACATGTCCTATATCGGCTGGGGTGTTTACGTGATGGCCCGCGTCGACAGCGATCCGGTCAAGCAGAAGGCGGCATGGAGCGCGGCCGCCCATCTCGGCGGCAAGGATCTCTCGCTGTGGGCTTCGGCATATCCCTCGGGCTTCCAGCCCTACCGCAACAGCCATTTCAACGTGCCCGAGTGGGTGGCGGCTGGCTACGACGAAGCTTTCATCGCGAGCTATCTCGACTCGGAGTCCAAATCCTATAACCATCCCAATGCCGCCATCGAACCGCGCATTCCCGGCATCTTCCAATACTACAGCGTGGCGGAAGACGAACTGGCCAAGATCTATGCCGGCCAAATGACCGCGCAAGCCGGGGCCGACTCGATTGCCGCGGCCTGGGAAAAAATCACCGATCAGATCGGCCGCGAAAACCAGATCAAGCTCTACAAGGCCTCACTCGGCATGTAACCTCGCTGATGCGGTGAACAAACCAAATGGCCGGCAACGCATAATCGTTGCCGGCGTTGCAATCAAGTGTCACCTGAGTAAATCCCCTCGATGACCGCGACATCCGCTGACCGCCAATCCGTCTCGGCCGCTGTGCCTGATAGCCGCAAATCCGCTGGCCGGCTGGTGATGGCCGCAGGGACGTTGGTCTTGGTAGCCACCGCTGCCGTCCAGATTCTGTACGCGTTCGGCATCACCAGTTTCGGCTTCGAGACCTGGCGGCCCTTGCTTTATGTCTATGTCCTTTGGGGCGTTGGACTTGGCGTCGGACAAGTCATGACTCGAGGCGAAAATGGGCACCGGGCCCTGTTCCTCCTGCCAGCCCTGCTGTTCACCATCGCCATGGTGATTTTCCCCACCTTCTTTGGTCTCTACATTGCTTTTACCGATTGGAATCTCTCGGCCCTCGAAGGCCAGAAATTCAATGGGCTCGACAACGTCCGTCACTTGATCAGCGATCTTTATTTCTGGAACGCACTCGTCAACATGGTTTATTACGTGCTTTCGGTAGTGGTCCAATATGCCCTGGCCTTTGGCCTTGCGCTGTTGCTCAACGCCGAAATCCGGGCGCGCAAGTTCTTTCGCGTGGCGTTTCTTCTGCCCTTCATGCTGAGCCCTGTTGCGGTGAGCTGGATGATCGGCAAATCGCTGATGGAATTCCGCTTCGGGCCGCTCGCCACTTTGATGCGTCATCTGGGATGGGAGAGTCCAGCCTTCCTCTCGACACCGTGGATCGCCCGCTTCACCATCATGGCGCTCGATGCCTGGGTATGGATTCCCTTCATGATCATCCTGCTGCTGGCGGGGCTTCAGGCTTTGCCCAAAGAAGTGCAGGAAGCCGCCAAGGTCGACGGCGCAAGCCCATGGCAATCATTCTGGCAGATCACCTTCCCGCTGATGTTGCCGGTCAGCATCACGGCCATCGTGTTGCGCATTATTTTCCAGCTGAAGCTGGCCGATATCGTCATCAACACAACGTCGGGCGGGCCGGGTGGTGCTACCGACACCATCTCGAGTTTTATTTTCCGTGAATACCGCGACCGCTCCAACGTCGGCTACGGCACCATGGTGGCGGAAGTCTATCTCATCATTATCATCATTTTCGTGACACTGCTCCTGAAGCTGGTGAGCCCGTGGATGCGCCGGGAAGTTGACACCTGATGGCAAGCGCAAACGCCGAAGCAGGAATGCCGCGCGGGCTGGCGAAATATGCCGGCAGCCGCATTCTCATCTACGGGGCGCTGTCGCTTTGGGCCTTCATCTGCCTGTTTCCCATTTATTGGACGATCACTACGTCGCTGAAGAAAGCGCCCAATGTGATGAAAGGCAATCTGGTGCCGTGGTTCGATTTCGAACCGGCCTGGCTTGGCTGGCGCTCGCTCGGGCTTTCGCCCGATTCGATTTTTCAAACTTCCACGGTGCGCGAGGAATTTCTGCAGCGGCTGGAAAACAGCGTCATCGTCTCGATCGGTGGTGCGGCGTTGGCCATCATCATCGGCTCGATGGCAGCCTATGGTTTGAGCCGGTTCCAGTACAGGTTTGGACCGTGGCGCAACAAGGACATTTCATTCTTCTTTCTGTCGCAACTTATTCTGCCGCCGGTCGTGCTGGCCATGCCGTTTCTGGTTCTCTACAAGGAACTGGCGCTGCTCGATACGCGCTTTGGCCTGATCATGCTTTACACGCTGATGGTGCTGCCCATCGTCATCTGGATCATGCGCGACCAGTTCGATACCATTCCGATTGAGCTTGAACAGGCGGCCCTGGTGGATGGCTGCACTGTGTGGGGTGCCTTTATCAGGATCGTATTGCCGATTGCCCTTCCCGGCATGGTGGCAGCATTCATTCTGGCATTTGTGTTATGCTGGAATGAATATTTCTTCTCAGCTTTGTTGACCAGTACTGTCGCCAAAACGCTGCCAGTAATGGTGGCGAGCCAGACCGGCTCGCAGGGCATCAGCTGGTGGTCGATGGCGGCACTTTCGACGGCAGCAATTTTACCGCTCATCCTGATTGGCATCTTCCTCGAGCGCTATATCGTCAAAGGCTTGACAGCGGGCGCGGTGAAGTAGCAGAGCTTCGCACCTGCGATGATGGAGTAGCCGATGCCCTTGCCCAAACGCCTTCTTGATGGCTATGCCAAATTCCGCAGTGGGCGCTATTTGCTGGAAACGGAGCGCTATCTCCGGCTGGGCGAGGGCCTGCAAAATCCTGGCGTGATGATGATCGCCTGCTGTGATTCCCGTGCAGCCCCGGAAACAATTTTCGATGCCGGTCCGGGTGAAATGTTCGTGGTGCGCAATGTTGCCAATCTGGTGCCGCCTTATACACCCGACGGTGGCCACCATGCCACCAGTGCGGCCCTTGAATTCGCGGTATTGTCACTCGGCGTTGAAACCATAGTGGTGATGGGCCATGGCCGTTGCGGCGGCATCAGGGCCGTCATCAATCCCTCAGGCCCGCTCACCCACACGGATTTCATCGGCAGCTGGATGCGCGGGATCAATGATGTGGCCCGCGTCGTGGTGCGCGGCGAGGGCATGACCGATGCGCAGCACGAGCGCCATATCGAGCGGGCCTCGATTGAACACTCGCTGGCCAATCTGCGCACCTTTCCGTGGGTTCGAATCAAGGAAAATCGCCGAGAGCTGTCAATCCATGGCGCGTGGTTCGATATCTCGATGGGCGAGTTGCATGCCTATGACGAGACAGCGGCGGAATGGGAGATGGTCAGTTGAACGTCGACGGCAAGCATTTCCGCTCCATATGGCCGGGGCTTGAATGGGGAACCGTCGAGATCATCGACCAGACGAAATTTCCCCATGTGTTTGAAACCGTTACACTTTACGCCATGGCGGATGCCGCGCGGGCGATCAAGGACATGCTGGTGCGCGGTGCGCCGCTGATCGGTGCCACGGCGGCCTACGGCATGGCATTGGCGATGCGCCATGATGCGAGTGACGCCAGTTTGACGCGGGCTTATGAAATCTTGCTGGCGACCAGACCCACGGCGATCAATCTCAAATGGGCGCTTGATGAAATGCTGCGGGTGTTGAGACCTCTCGCCACTACAGCGCGCGAAGCGGCGGCCTATGCCCGTGCCGCCGGGATCGCCGATGAGGATGTGGAAATCAATAAAGCCATCGGCCGCGCTGGCCTTGCCATCATCGGTGAAATGGCGGTGCGCAAGAAGCCGGATGAAGCTGTCAACATTCTTACCCATTGCAATGCGGGCTGGCTTGCCACGGTGGACTGGGGCACGGCGACGGCACCCATCTACATGGCTCACGATAGTGGCATTCGCATTCATGTTTGGGTCGATGAAACCAGGCCGCGCAACCAGGGCGCTTCGCTTACCGCATGGGAATTGGGCAAGCACGGCGTGCCGCATACGGTGATTCCCGACAATACCGGCGGACACCTCATGCAGCATGGGCTGGTTGATATGTGTCTCGTCGGCACTGATCGCACCACGGCGGATGGCGATGTCTGCAACAAGATCGGCACCTATCTCAAGGCACTCGCCGCCCAAGACAATGGAGTACCGTTCTATGTGGCGCTGCCATCACCCACCATTGATTTTGCCGTGCATGATGGCGTAGCTGGAATTCCCATCGAGCAGCGCAGCGCCATTGAGGTGACGCACATGACCGGGCGCACTTCCGATGGCAGGATAGAGACGGTTGACATCATGGCGCCGGGTTCACCAGTAGCGAATTATGCTTTCGATGTGACGCCGGCACGGCTGGTCACCGGACTTATCACCGAGCGTGGCGTGATAGCGGCCAATGCCAAGGCGCTTGCCGCGGCATTTCCGGAGAAGGTCTGACATGAGTTATCTCATTGGCGTTGACGGTGGCACCGAAGGCATCCGCGCCTTTGTGTTCGATCTCGATGGGCGGGTCATCGCTTCCTATGCCACCGTTTACAAAACCGAATTTCCGCAACCTTCATGGGCCGAGCAGAATCCCGAAGACTGGTGGACCTCCATGGGGGCTTCGGTGAAGGGGGCGCTTGCCAAGGCGAAGATTTCAGCGGGCGATGTGCTCGCCATGAGTGTCGATACCACGTGCTGTTCTGTTGTAGCACTGGACAAGGATGGCCGGCATTTGCGGCCTTGCATGATCTGGATGGATGTGCGCTCGGTCAAGGAGGCCGATGAGGTGGCGGCGACGAAGGATGCCGCATTGCGCATCAATGGCGCAGGGGCGGGCCCGGTGTCGGCCGAATGGATGATCCCCAAATCCCTGTGGATGAAGAAACACCAGCCCGACATCTACAACCGTGCTGCAAAAATTGGCGAATATCAGGACTACATCAATCTGCGCCTCACCGGACAGTGGGTTGGTTCGTTGGGAAATTCCTGTATCCGCTGGCACTATCAGACGCTGCATGGCGGTGTGCCGCGCAGCTTGCTGAAAGCGCTTGATCTCGCCGATCTTGAAGAGAAGTGGCCAGCGAAAATGCTGGCACCGGGGCAACCCATCGGACCGCTGACGGCGCAGGCCGCCGCGCATTTGGGATTGATGCCAGGCTTGCTCGTGGTGCAAGGCGGCTCCGATGCCTTCATCGGCGTCATTGGTCTGGGCGTCACCGAGCCCGGCGAGATGGGATTGATCACCGGTTCATCGCATTTGCATATCGGCATCACCGCGAAGCCGGTTCACAAGGCTGGCGTATGGGGCACTTATATGGATGGAGTTTATCCGGGCAAGCCGATCATCGAGGGTGGACAAACATCGACAGGTTCGGTCATCGCCTGGTTCAAGCGGCATTTTGCCGAACACACGAGCTTCGAGACTTTGAATGAAGGTGCCGCAGCCCTGCCGCCGGGTGCGGAAGGCCTGCTGGTACTCGATCATTTTCAGGGCAATCGGACGCCCTATACCGATGCGCTGTCACGCGGAGCGATCACCGGCCTTACGCTGAAGCACACACCAGCGCATGTTTTCCGTGGCATCATTGAAGGCATTTGCCTCGGCACAAGGTTGATTATCGACAATTTTGGCGATGCATTTTCGGCCAAACGCATTGTGCTGGCCGGAGGTGCGACCAATTCAGCACTGTGGTTGCAGATTCACGCCGATACCATCGGAGCACCCATCGAGTTAACCGAAGTAGCCGATGCGCCCGCATTGGGCTGCGCCATTCTCGCCGCCCACGGAGCGGGGAAGTTTGCCACCATTGAAGAGGGCTGCCGCGCCATGGTCAGGCGCAAGTCGGTGATCGAGCCCAATCTCAAGGCGACGCGCTTCTACGAAAGCGAAATGCTGCCGCGTTATGCCAATCTGTATGGCGCGCTGAAAGGCGTGCGTGCTACAGGGGCTTGAGACCTGCCTCGATCTTGGCGCGCTTGGCTTCGAGGAAGGGCGGCAGCGACAGGGTTTTTCCCAAGTCCGCCATCGGCTCGTCGGTGGCAAAGCCCGGACCGTCGGTGGCGATTTCAAAAAGAATGCCGTTGGGTTCGCGGAAATAGAGGCTCTTGAACCAGAAACGATCGACCGGGCCGCTGTTGGGAATACGCATCTCCTTCAGGCGCTCGGCCCAGGCCTGATAATCCGCAGACGGAATGTTGAAGGCGACGTGGTGCACGCTGCCCGCGCCCTGGCCCGCCGGCGGCAGGTTGGGTTCGACGACGACATGAAGTTCAGCCACCGGGCCTTCGCCGTCCATCTTGTAGACATGGGTGTCGCCATAGCGCCGCGTGGGAATCATCCCCATGACCTCAGTCAGCACAACGCCGGTAGACCGGAGTTCAGGCACGCTGATGGTGATGGGGCCAAGCCCGCGAACCTGGTGTTCAGCCGCAACCGGGCTGTCAGCCCACGCATGGGAAAGGCCTGCACCGGCATCATCGACGAGGCTCAGCCGCTGGCCTTCGGGATCCTCGAAATCGATGGTAAGGCGGCTATCGCGCTCCACTATCTTTTCGTGCTTGACGCCGAGCATGGTCAGGCGATGCTCCCAGAATTTGAGGGCGTCTTCGCCGGTCACATGAAAGCCAGTGCGGCAGATCGAGTGGGTGCCACGGCGTTCGCGGCCAACCGGCCAATCAAAAAAGGTAATGTCGGTGCCAGGTGAGCCCACGCCATCGGCATAGAACAAATGATAGGCAGAGGTATCGTCCTGGTTCACGGTTTTCTTGACCAGACGCAACCCCAAAGTCTGGGTATAGAACTGGTGGTTGCCCGGTGCATCGGCGGTGACGGCGGTCAAGTGATGGATGCCTTTGAGCTGCATGATCAGCCTTTCCGGTTGAGCCATTCAGTGGCGATGACGAGATCGCCCTGTGCCAATCCGTGGCCGGTGGGCAGGGTTTCGTGCTGGACCATGGCCTTTGCGGCCCGCAGCATATCGGCCAAGATTCTGGCGTTTTCAATGGGGATGATGGGGTCGCTGGCGCCGGAGACAATGACGACGGCTTTGCCCGAGAGATCAGCTTCAGGCGGCTTTGCCATCGGCACCATGGCGCGGAAAAGGATGGCACCTGCCAGGGCCTTTTGCCGGAGCAACAGCAGGGCGGCGGCGATGTTGGCGCCATTGGAAAAACCCACCGCAATGGGAGTTGCGATGCCATAGGCGTCGCGGGCTTCGGTGATGAAGTCAGCCAGCTCATGGGCGCGCTTCTTCACATCGTCTTCGTCGAAAACCCCTTCGGCCAATCTACGGAAAAACCGTGGCATGCCGTTTTCCAGCACCTTGCCGCGCGGCGAAAGCAGTGCGCGTCCAGGCCCGATGGTCTGGCCCAATGGCAAAAGATCGGTCTCGTTGCCGCCGGTGCCATGGAGCAGCAAGAGGGGTGCGGTGGTGGCGCTGCCGGACTCGAAACGGTGGATATGGGAGAGATTTTGGGAAGTGAACATACTGTGCTATATCGTGTTACAGTTTCACTGTTCAAGTGCTGTTATCCACCCTGAATGCGCGGCAGGAGATAAATTTCAGCGCCCTGCGGCAATTTCTCGCTCCAGCTGTCGCGGAAGATTTTGCCGTTGATGGAGACGGCGATGCCGCGCGCGATGTGGGGCGCCATGCCGGGGTATTGTTCCTCAAGCTTCCTGAACAATTCGCGGATGTCGGAAGCTTCGATAATTATAGAAGACGCCCCGTCCGCTGCCGGACGGAGCGCCCCCCAGAGATGGATTTCGGCCATCAGTGCTTTTTCGCAGCCTCGATGGCCTTTAAAATGCGTGGCGGCGACATCGGCACATGGTTCATGCGAACGCCGGTGGCGTTGGCAACTGCGATGGCGACGGCGGCGAGTGGCGGCACGATCGAGGTTTCACCCACACCGCGCACACCGTAGGGGTGATTGGGGTTGGGAATCTCGAGGATCTGCGTGTCGATGAAGGGCAGGTCCGAGCACACCGGAATACGGTAGTCGAGGAAGCCAGCGTTCTGCAGGCGGCCGTCCTTGCCGTAGACATATTCCTCGTTGAGGGCCCAGCCGATGCCCTGGGCCGCACCGCCCTGGAACTGTCCCTCGACATAAGTTGGATGCACGGCCTTGCCGGCGTCCTGGATCACCGTATAACGCTTGACCTGGGTTTTGCCGGTTTCGGGATCGACCTCGACATCGCAAATATGGGTGGCGAACGAAACCCCCGCACCATCGGCCACGATTTCATTATGGCCGGCGATAGGACCGCCGGTATTGCCCGCAGCGGCAGCAATTTCCTTGAGCGACAGGGGGGCGAGATTGCCATGGCTTTCGCCCTTGGCCTTGGCATGGCCATCTTCCCAGACGATGTCGTCAATGGAGATGTCCCACATCTTGGCGGCACGCTCGCGCAGAACCTGGATGGCATTGCGGGCGGAAAAGATCGCCGCCATGCTGGACGAGAAAGTACCGCGGCTGCCGTCGGTCATGTCGTTGTGACCAAGGGTTCCGGTATCGGCGATAACGGCTTTCACCTGCTTATAGGGAATGCCGAGTTCTTCGGCGGCAACCAATGACAGGGAGGCGCGCGAGCCACCGACATCGATGGTGCCAACAGTCAGCGTTACCGTGCCATCGACACCGATATTGATATCAGTGCAGGTCTGGCCACCGAAGTTGAACCAGAATCCGCAAGCCAGCCCACGTCCCTGGTTCTTGCCAAGCGCTGCCTTCATGTGCGGATGCTTCTTCGCTGCTTCCAGCGTGGGACCAATGCCGATAGGACCATAGACCGGGCCATAGGAGGATTTGGTGCCCTGTTTGGCGGCATTTTTGATGCGGAAGTCGAGGGCATCCATGCCGATCTTGTGGGCCAATTCATCGACGACACTTTCAACGGCGAAGGCCGCCATGGGGGCCGATGGCGCGCGGTACGCCGCCACCTTTGGGCGGTTGACCACGATTTCATAGCCCACCGATTTCACGTGCTTAAGATCGTAGCAGGCAAAGGCTGTCATGGCGCCAAGCTCGGCCCACATGCCGAGATAGGGTCCGCCCTGATAGCGCAATTGCGCCGAAGCGGCGGTGATGGTGCCGTCCTTCATGACTCCCATCTTGACATCGATGGAAGTGGAACTGGTTGGACCCGAGGCGCGGAAAACTTCGTCCCGCGTCATCACCAGCTTCACCGGCCGGTTGGCCTTGCGTGAAAGAGCCAGCGCCACGGGCTCGGCCCATACATGGGTCTTGCCGCCGAAGCCGCCGCCGATTTCCGATGCCGTCACCCTGAGCTTGGAGACATCCAACCCGAGAAGCTGGGCGCAAGTGTTGCGATAGACAAAGTGGCCCTGGGTGCACACCCAGAGTTCGCCCTGGCCGTCAGGGCCGATGCTGGCAACGCAGGCATGGGGCTCGATATAACCCTGATGGCTCTGTTCGGTTTTGAAACTGCGTTCGATGACGATATCGGCCTGCTTGAAGCCTTCATCGACGTCGCCATGGCCGTATTGCACACGCTTGGCAATGTTCGAGGCCTTGCTCGGTTTGGGCTCAACGCCTTCGGTGAACATCTTCTTGTGGAGGACCGGGGCCGAGGGTTTCATGGCCTCGTCCACATCGGTGACGTGCGGCAGAATTTCGTAGTCGACCCTGATCAGCTTCAGGGCTTCCTTTGCCGTCTTGGCATCAACGGCGGCAACTGCGGCAACCGCGTGGCCTTCGTAGAACACCTTGCTGCGGGCCATGCAGTTTTCCAGAATGTCAAACATGCCCTGATCGCCATTGGTGAGATCAGGCAGATCGGCAGAGGTGATAACCGCTTTGACACCTTGCAGCTTTTCAGCCCTGGAAGTGTCGATGCTCCTGATTTTCGCGTGCGGGTGAGGCGAGCGCAACACCTGGCCCACGAGCTGGCCGGGTGCCGAGGCATCGGCACCGAATTTCGCGCGGCCGGTTACCTTGTCGACACCATCGGGGCGCAATGGACGGGTGCCTACGACTTTGAATTTCTGGCCGGTGTAGCTTGCATCGAGCGGCATGATCAGGCTCCTCTCATTTCTTTGGCGGCGTCCTGGACGGCGCGTACGATTTTATCATAGCCGGTGCAGCGGCAGAGATTTCCGGCAAGGCCGAAGCGGATTTCTTCCTCGGTCGGGTTGGCATTGCGGTCGAGCAGGGCGCGTGCCGCAATGAGGAACCCCGGTGTGCAGATGCCACACTGAAGTGCAGCATGTTCGATGAACTTGCGCTGCAATGGATGCAGCTTGTCGCCGTCGGCCATACCCTCGATGGTTTCGATCTCGCGGCCCTCGGCTTCGGCTCCAAGCACTAGGCAGGAACATACGAGGCGGCTATCGACGGTGACGCTGCAGGCGCCGCAGTCACCGGTCCCGCAACCTTCCTTGGCGCCGGTCAAGCCAACGCGGTTGCGCAGCACGTCGAGCAGGGTTTCGTCGGGCTCACAGATAAAATCTACGGCGTCACCATTGATGGTGGTTGAAACAAGTACTGACATTATTTTCCTCCTGCGCGCCCGTAGGCGATCTTTGCGGCGCGCTTGGCAAGAACGGCTGCGACCTTGGTTCTGAACTCAATGGTGCCACGCTTGTCGTCGATGGGACGGCAGGCGGCGGCGCAAGCGGCCCCCAGCTTTTCCAGTGCCGCGTCATCGAGCTTCGAGCCGATAATGGCTTTGGCGGCGTCAGCGACCAGCAGCACTGTCGGGGCCACGGCACCCAGCGAAACCCGGGCATCCTTCACCATACCTTTGGCATCGAGCGTCAGGCTGATACCAGCACTGACCACGGCAATATCCATTTCAGTGCGTGGGATAAAACGTAGATAAGCATCGCCAGATTTCGGCGGACGCTTGGGCAACACAATCGCCTCGACAAGTTCGCCCTTCTTCAGGGAATTCTTGCCCGGCGCAATGCCCACCTGTTCAACTGGAATGGTGCGCTTGCCCTTAGGCCCCTGGATCACCGCCTTGGCGCCGGCCGCCACCATGGCGGGAACGCTGTCGGCAGCGGGGCCGGCGTTGCACATATTGCCAGCGATGGTGCAACGGCCTTGAATCTGCTTTGAGCCGATCAGGTTGGCGGCTTCGACGACGCCGGGCCAGGCTTTGATCAGGGCCTTGTTCTCGCCAAGCTCGGCGCATGAGACGGCGGCACCAATGGAAAATCCGGTGGCGGTCTTTTTGACTTCGCGCATTGCCTTGATTCGCTTGATGTCGACCATGAGGTCAGGCTCAATGAAGCCTCCCTTCATGCGGACCAACAAATCCGATCCTCCGGCCAGCACATAGGCGCTACCCTTGGCTTTGGCCAACAAGGCCACCGCAGCCTTGGTCGTTTGTGGTGCTTCGTACTGCATCATGTCACCTGTTTTGATTTTCGATTGCTATTTTGGGCCATGGACCGGGGCTTGGTCAACGGGGGCCAGCGCATTTACCTGTGATGTTTGCGCGCAGTGGCCCTGCGGATCAAGCGATATCGACTTCCACGTTGGCGGCGGCGAGCGCTGCCGCGAGACTGACGGAGGGGGCTTTCTCCGTTATGATACAATCAACTGTATCGAAATCGCAGACTTTGATCAGCGCTGTGCGGCCAAACTTGCTCGCGTCAGTAAGAATTATCCGGCGTTCGCCGCGCGACAGCACCATGCGGGCGAACTCGGCTTCAGCTAAATGAAAGTCGCTCGGCCCGAACGTGGCATCAAGGGCGGCGATGGAAATGATGGCAAGACGCACCCTGAAGCTCGCGACAAACTGAATGGCCGATGGCCCGAAGGCACCACCATTGTCGCCGTTCAATTCGCCGCCCGCCATGTAAACCCGGTTGCCATTCACCGTGGCCAGGGTGCGGGCGATGTCGGAGGAATTGGTGACCACCGTGAGATTGCGTTTGCGCAGCAACTCACGGGCGAAAATGGAATTGGTGGTGCCATTGTCGAGCATCAGGCTGTCGCCATCACTCACCATGCCAGCGGCACGGCGGGCAATGGCGCGCTTGGCATCGGCATTTTCGCGCATGCGGCGCTCGAAGGGTGCTTCGCCCACATCATGGGGAAGTGCAATGGCACCGTGAAGTTTAACGATCTCGCCGGCCAGGGCCAGAGGCTTGACATCACGGCGAATGGTTTCCTGCGAGACGCCAAGTGCCGTGGAGAGTTCAGCCACCGCAATGGTGCCACGTTCGCGCACCAGTCGAAGGATATCGCCATGGCGGGGCCCGGGCATGTTCATGTGGGAATTATGCCTGAATTTGGCTTTGCTGTCCATAATCCTCGTAAATTCGGGCGGAATCCCAACAATAATCCAGTCAAAGCAACAAAACTCAACACAAACTCATGACTTGGTATTGACAGAGCTTCGATTTCTGGCGGAGACTGACGCCCAACAGCATAACTGGTGTTATGTGCCGACAACAGCGGGGAAACAAATGACCATTAAACCGACGTGGAAGTATTCCGTGTTTGCAGCGGCGGCAATCGCCGCTACGTTTCTTGCACCTCTGTCTGCTCAGGCAGTTGAATCAAACGATCCCATAAAAATTGCGCTGTTCGATTGGACCAGCGTCAACATCAACGCGAAAATTCTTGGCGGCATTCTCGAAAAACTCGGCTACACCGTCGAATATCCAACCGGCGATTATCTCTCGAGCCTCACCACCAGTCTCACCAATGGCGATGTGACGGTGGGTGTTGAATATTGGGATACAACTGCTGGCGAAGCCATGAAGGCCTCGGAGGCGACCGGCCAGACCGAACGCCTCGGGACACTCGGGCCTAAGGCCAAGGAAGAGTGGTGGTATCCCTCCTACATGAAGGAAAAATGTCCGGGCCTGCCGAACTGGGAAGCCCTCAAAGATCCGAAGTGCGCCGAGGCCTTTTCAACAGCAGAAACCACTCCCAAGGGCCGCTATCTCGGTGGTCCGGTGACCTGGGAAGGATTTGACGATGAGCGCGTGGATGCCCTCGGCCTGCCGTTCACCGTCATTCATGCGGGCACCGATGCGGCGATGTTTGCCGAACTTGATTCAGCCTATCAACGCAAGGCGCCGATCATGCTGTGGGTTTATTCGCCGCATTGGGCACCTGCCAAATATCAGGGCGAGTGGGTTGAGTTTCCGGAATATTCGCCCGAATGTTACGCCGATCCAAAAGCTGGAATTAATCCCGACAAGGCCCATGATTGCGGCAAGCCCCATGGCGACATCTGGAAATTCGGCTGGGCTGGCATGAAGGACAAGTGGCCGGTCGCCTACAAGATCGCCAAGGCTTATCAGATCGACACCAATGAGTTGAACACCCTGTCCGGTCAAGTCGATCTCGATGGCAAGACGATTGAAGAGGTGGCGGCCGCCTGGGTCGCTGCCAACGAAGCAAAGTGGAAGGCCTGGGCGCAATAGGCCTCAGTTCGGGATATAGCCCATGACCGCGAAAAATCCGGGCGCTGGTTCGCAGCGCCCGATCAAACTGTCTTGCCGCAATCTGTGGAAGGTTTTTGGAACCGGCGGCGGTGAATTTCTGCGCACGCGGGGCGGTGAGGCGACGACAGCTGAACTGGATGCGGCCTCGCTCATCGGTGCGGTGCGCCGGGCTTCGCTCGATGTGCGTGAAGGCGAGATATTCATTGTCATGGGGCTATCGGGGTCGGGCAAGTCGACCCTGGTGCGTTGTCTTTCGCGTCTGATCGAGCCCACGGCGGGCGAGCTCACCTTCGATGGCAAGGATCTGCTCAAGGCCAGCGCGGCAGAACTCATCGACATCCGCCGCCACAAGATGGGCATGGTGTTCCAGCACTTTGCCCTGCTGCCGCATCTGACCGTGCTGGAGAACGTGGCGTTCCCATTGGCGATCCAGGGCATCGTCAAGGCGGCGCGCAATCTTCGAGCCCGGCAGATGATCGATCTTGTCGGACTCAAAGGGCGCGAGCGGCACTTTCCCGCTGAACTCTCAGGCGGCCAGCAGCAGCGCGTAGGCATTGCCAGATCGCTCGCGGTCGAGCCTGAGATCTGGTTCCTCGACGAACCGTTCTCGGCACTTGATCCATTGATCCGGCGCGAGATGCAGACGGAACTCCTGCGCCTGCAGAGCGTGCTCAAGAAGACGGTGGTTTTCATCACCCACGATTTCGATGAAGCCATCCGGCTTGCTGACCGCATCGCCATCATGAAAGACGGCGAGATCATCCAGATCGGCACACCGGAAGAACTGGTCAATCATCCGGCCACGGAATATGTGGCCGAGTTCACGCGCGACGTAAACCGCGCCAAGGTGTTGTCAGCGCGCAGCCTGATGGTTCCGGCAACGGCGAAGTCTGCCAGGCTTGAAAAGATTTCGGCAACCGCCAAGATCGCAAGTTTTGCGGCAGCAATCGTCGACTCGCCAAGGCCATACGCGGTGATCGGCGATGATGGCGCAGTGATTGGCGAGATTGCGCCGCGCACCGTGATCGATCTGCTCTCGGGCAAGGATCGCGGAGCAAACGCATGAGCGATGTGGCGCTGCCATCGGCGAAATATCATGACGGGCAGCGAACCGGTCAGTTGGTCCTTATTGGCGCCGTTGCACTGGCCGCCGTCATGCTCGCGTTGCCCGCCAGCTTTTCTGGGCTTGCCCACTATCCCGATAGCCTGATCATCCCGTTTAAGGATTGGGTCGGGGCTTTCATGACGTGGCTCAAGACGAATTTCACCTGGGCGACGCGGGCTGTTGCCGCCGTCATTGATCTGCCGCTGCGCTTTGCCATGAAAGTCCTGGCCAAGGGCTTCAAGGTTGGCTTTGGCGATACGGCATGGATATTCCCGCGACTGTCGTGGCTGGGCATAACGCTGGTGATGGCATGGCTCGGTTATCTTTATGGCGGGTTTCGCCTTGCAGCGTTATGCGGATTGGGATTTCTGGCGCTCGCAGTTTTCAAGGTGTGGGACAATTCCATGCTCACCCTGGCACTCATCGTCATTTGTGTGCCGTTCTGCGTGGTGACGGGATTGCTGCTGGGTATCTGGGGCCACTTTTCGCCGCGCATCAATCGCTGGCTGATTTCGCCGTCACTCGATCTGATGCAGACCATGCCGACTTTTGCCTATCTTATTCCGATGCTGTTGCTGTTTGGCGCCAGTCCGGTTTCAGCACTGCTGGCGACCGGCCTGTTTGCTACGCCGCCCATGGTGCGGGCTACTGTTCTGGGCCTCAACAAGGTGCCGCAGGAGATCAAGGATTTCGCCGACATGGCGGGCTGCACGAAATCACAAAAACTCTGGCGTGTGCTGATCCCGTCGGCAAAACCCTCGCTAATGATCGGGGTCAACCAGGTCATCATGTTGGCGCTCAACATGGTGATCATCTCCTCGATGATCGGTGCGGGGGGGCTTGGCTATGATGTGCTGCTGGCGCTCAGGGCGTTGAAGATCGGGCAGGCGATGGAGGCGGGGCTTGCCATCGTCATCATCGCGGTGGTGCTCGACAGGCTCAGCCAGGCGATCGCCCACAAGCGCCCAGATGCCGCCGCCGCAACGGGTTTTCTGGCGCGCCATGGCAATCTCGTGCTGGTCTTTGCCGTGCTTGCAGTTACCACCGCACTCGGCACGTTGATTCCAGCGCTGAACAAGTTGCCCGATGCAATGACGTTTACAACAGCGCCCTATTGGAAGGCCGGGGTCGATTGGCTCACACTCAACTACTTCGATGCCATCGAGGCCGTGCGGGTGTTCATGCTGCTCAACCTTCTCAATCCGTTGCGGTCCGCATTCGAGGCCCTGCCATGGTTTGGGGTTCTGCTGGTGCTGACGGTGCTGGGCTGGCGGCTCGGCGGATTGGGGCTGGCGCTGGTCGTGGCAATCCTCACCGGTTTCTGCGCGGTGACGGGACTGTGGATACCTGCCATGCAGACGCTCTATCTCTGCGGCGCATCGGCCCTGCTGGCGTCAGCCCTGGGCATTCCCATTGGCCTGTGGAGTTCGCGCAGCGACCGTGTGGCGGCGATTGTAACACCGGTCATTGACACACTGCAGACTATCCCCTCCTTCTGTTTCATCATTCCGGTGGTCATGCTGTTCCGGGTGGGCGATGTTACAGCGATGATCGCCACTGTCGCCTTCGCCATTGTGCCCGCTGTGCGCTACACCAATCACGGCATCCGCCAGGTGCCACATCAGCTGATCGAAGCCGGCATTGTTTCGGGCTGCACCAAATGGCAGTTGTTCCGCCGGGTGCAACTTCCCGTCGCCCTGCCGGAGATCATGCTGGGCATCAACCAG
>JANLWG010000153.1:0-5294 GCA_031364405.1 Hyphomicrobiales bacterium | reverse complement strand
CAAATGCAGCTTCTTGGTGGTGACCAGCGGAAACCCCTGCGCCAGATCAAACCGCATCTGGTGGCCGAACACCGAAAGAGTGCCCGTCCCCGTCCGGTCATCTTTACGCACGCCGTGAGAGCGGACGTGGGCCATGAGATCGAGATATTGTTGCATGAAAGAGAGGTTAGACGATTCTGAAACCGAATGCGAATGCCCTGTGCAATCTCCGGGGCAGAGTGCCTCTCGCGTGGCAAGAGTCCAATTCAATTGCGATATTTCCGTATTGTGCTAGGCTTCCGTATTACAGGAACGACATTGTCCCAAGGGTTACAACGCGTCTTGAGGGGCGGCAATTGGGAAAAGCGAGAATCATTAGGATCGTGCCGGTTGTTTTGGCATCGTGGCGGAGCTCGCTTGCCGCCTTGCGAAAGATGAAAACCCTTTTCCTGCTCGTCGCAATCTTGACAACAATCCTTGCAACCGCCGAACTCTTGCTTGTGCACGAAATCCCATTTTACATGTTGTTTCAGTCGGGTTACATCGTTCCGGCAGCCTCCGCAGTAGCCATTGCATATGCAGTCATTCAAGCCCTCATGTTGACGCCCCTGGCCATCGCCGTTCACCGGTTCGTCCTGCTAGGAGAAGTCTTCAATGCCCGACTACTGTGGAGCAACATCCGCCGCTATAAACGTTTCGCGATTTATGCGAGCTTGCTTGCGCTCATCCTGACCATTCCAAGGGTGCAGTCGATCCTGGAAGCGACCATGAGTTTTGATCGCGATGAGCCCCTGCCGTCTGCGTTTGCATCAATTAGCTTCGCAGCAAACGTACTGGTCTACGCCTTCTTCGCAGCAACAATGGCGCTGTTTCCCGCAATTGCGGTTGACGCGGAAGGTGCGGGATTTCGAAATGCGCTGAAGGATTCAAAATATGATCTACTTCGCATTCTCGCTGCAGCGGCTCTCGGCCTCCTGCCAATTGCCATATTCCAATTCGCCCTGCAGTACGTCTACGAAATCCTGCTGATATGGCACGGGCCCTACTACAACTCATGGCAACCAGCATTGTGGCAAGGCACCGTCATGGCCATACCTGTCGTCGCGGGAGCGACTACCTTGGCTGCGATGGCCTCCTATGTTTACACGAGCTACGCTAAGACCCTCGGACGCCCGCCCGAGTTGCCGGATATTTCGTCGGCGAAAGAGCTAGATGCGAAGGGCTAAGTTTGTCGTGCTTCACTCCGCCAGCAATTCCCCCGAGCCACCCATTTCCTTGGGAATGTCTTTCTGCTTCGGCAAACCGTCTTTCATCTTCAGAACCGTTTCCTGATAGTGCACATGCACTCCTGGTTTGAACCGCAGGGAGGGGATGACCGCCGCATAGACGTCGATCAGGTTCCACTTCGGGTGATCGGTGAACAAATGCCCGCCACAGGTCTTGCACCATTTGCGCAGGCTGCGGTCGGTCCGATGATACTCGCCGATGTTGGCAGCACCCTTGGTGACCTTGACTTGATCGGGCGGCCACAGGGTGAAGGCATTGACCGGACCCGCCGACCATTCGCGGCAGGCGCTGCAATGGCAATATCCCATTGCTGCTGGCTCACCGGTTACGGTGAATTGCACGGAACCGCAGAAACATTTCCCATCGTGGCTAGCCATGGCTGTCGTTCCTCTCAGGTCGGGTGACACCGGCACCATATCTCTTCAGGGCAAATTTACCAACTGTGTTCAGTTCGGCAATGGCCCTTCCTTTTGCCGCATGTCCCCCCTATATTCGATCCGCCACCCCGCAAGGGGCGGCTATGGTGATAAACGGTTATCGTAATAAACCTTTCGGACCCGGGGGCAGTGCCCGGCGCCTCCACCAGTTCAGGGGGCAGTGGTCAGAAGTCAGATATCAGGACGTGTCCTGATCACTGATGCCTGATTACTGATCCCCGCCACGGGGGCGAAACAGGATCGACGAGGGTGTAAAGGGTTGCTTTTTGCCCGTGATGGTTCCGACGTTATCGGACTAAACTTATAGTTGCTAATGACAACTATGCTCCGGTTGCGATGGCCGCTTAATGCGGTTTTAGCACCGAAATCAAAGTCCTGAGGCTTAGCCGTTTCAGGCGGGGTCCGCCGGCACCTGGCAACAGAAGCCGGCACTTTCATTTCTGAGGGGTGACTTCCGGCCAGTCCGGCGAGTATGCTGCCGCCGCGAGTCGACCGTTTTCCGCGAGAAGTGCCGCTAATGCCTGAAGACCTGATGCGATATGACCAACTGGCGCAAAACGCCTTGCGCGGTGTGGTCCGCGATGCCCTGCGCATTGTCGAGCGCACCGGACTGCCCGGCGAGCATCACTTCTATATCGCCTTCGACACCAAACACCCCAGCGTTAATATTGGCGAACGGCTGGCGGCGCGCTATCCTCGCGAAATGACGATTGTCATCCAGCATCAGTTCTATGGCTTGGCGGTCACCGAGGACCGCTTCGAAGTTGAGTTGTCGTTCGACAATATTCCGGAAAAGCTTATCGTACCTTTTGAAGCGGTGAAGGGCTTCCTTGACCCTTCCGTGCAATTTGGCCTGCAGTTCGAAACCGTCGCCCAGCCGGCGGCGGCCAAATCGGAAAAAACCAAAACCAAGGCCGACGCCGTTGCACCTTCCGGTGAAGTCGAAAACAAGCCCGAAAGCCAGCCCCAGGGTGAGGTGCCGAAAGTCGTCTCCCTTGATTCATTCCGCAAGAAGTGAGCCCCCGATGCTGCGATTGATTTTGCCCACCCTCACACTCTTTGCCTTGCTGATCAGTGGCCCCGCCGCCCAGACTGTCAAGGAATCCGCAGCCCTTGCCGCCATGAGCGATTCCGCCCTTAAGAAGATGCCGGCAAAGAAGCTGTTCGGCGGCCAGAAGAAACCAGCCGACCTCGCCGCGCGGGCGATCGGCAGTTACGCCAAGGGCTGTCTGGCCGGCGCCAAATCACTGCCGGTGAATGGCCCGGCCTGGCAGGTCATGCGCCTGTCGCGCAATCGCAACTGGGGTCATCCGGATCTGGTGGCACTGGTTGAAAAACTCGCTACCGAGAGCAAACAGTTCGACGGCTGGAACGGCTTGCTGGTCGGCGACCTGGCCCAGCCGCGTGGCGGGCCCATGCTGTCAGGACATGCCAGCCACCAGGTCGGGCTTGATGCCGACGTGTGGCTGACCCAGATGCCCGACCGTATTCTCACTAACGGGGAGCGCGAGAACCTTGAAGCCACCCTGGTGGTGAAGGATCGCAAGACCATCGACAAGTCGGTGTGGACCGAGGCCCACGCGCGCCTGATCAAACGGGCGGCGTCCTATCCGGAAGTGGCCCGAATTTTTGTTCATCCGCCAATCAAGGCCGAGCTCTGTAAATGGGCCACCGGGGATCGCTCCTGGCTGGCCAAGCTCAGACCCTATTACGGGCACAACTATCATTTCCATATTCGCATCAACTGTCCCAGAGGCTCAACCACCTGCAAGAACCAGCCGCCGTCCAGGCCTGCGGATGGCACCGGCTGCGGCGCGGAACTGGCATACTGGATGAGCGATGTCCCGTGGGCCAAGCGCAAACCCGATCCCAACGCAAAGCCGCCCAAGCCTGCCCCCCCCTTGACACTCGCTGCCCTTCCTGCTGAATGCCGCGCCGTCCTGACGGCCCAGTAGGACCAGCCGGATTATTGAAGGAGCAGCCCATCACCGGGCGCCCATGGCACATAGTGATACCCAGGACGGGGACTGGTCTTCCTCCTCGTTCAAGCTGGCTTTCGCCTCAATCGGTGTCGTCTTCGGCGATATCGGCACGAGTCCGCTCTACGCCATGCGAGAAGCATTGCATCCAGTGGTGCAGGCGGGTGGTGATCTCACGCTGGCCGTTCTCGGCGTCGCCTCGCTGCTGCTATGGGCCCTGATCCTTATCGTCACGGTAAAATATGTAATCCTGCTGATGCGCGCCGACAACCGCGGCGAGGGCGGCATTCTTTCACTAGTCGTGCTCGTCGAAATTGTCTTGAAGCGAAAAGGCGGCTTTGTGCTTGGCCTCGGCATCGTCGGTGCCGCCTTCTTTTTCGGCGATGCCATGATAACGCCGGCCATGTCGGTGCTTTCGGCGGTGGAGGGCCTCAAGGTCATTGACCAACGCTTTGCCGGCATCGTCGTGCCGTTGACGGTCGCCGTACTGGTGACACTGTTCCTGTTTCAATATCGCGGCACCGCCGGTGTCGCCTCGTTGTTTGCGCCTATTACGGCGATCTGGTTCGCCGTCATCGGCCTGATGGGGCTGGTTCACATTTCCGACGATTTCAGCATATTCCAGGCCTTCAACCCGTTGTATGGCGTAGACATGCTGTTTGAGCGCCCCAAACTGGCGCTGCTGGTTTTTGGCGGCGTCTTTCTGGCGGTCACGGGTGGCGAAGCGCTCTATGCCGATATGGGTCATTTCGGCAAAAAACCCATCCGCATCGCCTGGCTCTGTTGTGTATTTCCCGGCATCGTCTTGAACTATCTTGGACAAGGCGCCTTCATCATCGCCAATCCGCAGGCGGTGGAAAATCCCTTCTTCCTCATGGCACCCAGCTGGGGCCTGATCCCCCTTGTCATCCTCGCCACCCTGGTTACCGTGATTGCCAGCCAGGCGGTGATCACTGGCGCGTTTTCAATTGCCCAGCAGGCCATGTCGCTTGGCCTCTTGCCGCGCATGAACATCACCCACACCAGCGAGACCGAACAGGGTCAGATCTATATCGGCCAGATCAACTGGCTCATCCTGTTCGGCGTCATCATCCTGGTGCTGGTGTTCAAGTCCTCGTCGAATCTGGCCTCCGCCTACGGTGTCGCCGTCAACACCTCGATGGTGATCGACTCGGCGCTGGCCATCATCTTCTTCTGGAAGGCCCGCACCATGCCAGCATGGCTGGTGCTCCCTGTCCTCCTCGGCATTCTCGTCATCGAAGGCACCTTCCTCGCCGCCAATGGCCTGAAGATTGCCAGCGGCGGTTACATGCCGGTGCTGATCGGCACCACCATAATCCTGATCATGCTCACCTGGCTGCGCGGCCGCGCCGCACTTGCCGCCAAGCTGCGCAAGGAATCGATTGAGCTCGTCGGGCTGCTGGAAAGCCTCGAGCGGCGCACGCCGACGCGGGTGGCCGGTGCCGCCGTATTCATGCAGACCGATCCCGTCTATGCGCCCAGCGCCCTCATGCACAATCTCAAGCACAACCGCGTGCTGCACGATATTCTGGTCTTCATCACCGTGGAGACCACCGACGAGCCGCGCCTTGAGCGCGAGGATGAGCGCGTA
>JANLWG010000152.1:0-2269 GCA_031364405.1 Hyphomicrobiales bacterium | reverse complement strand
CGAGATTGATTTCCTCGATGATCGGAACGCCGCCATAACCAGCGGTCAATTGGCGCACCGAAAGCACGACACTCATGCCCGCTCCTCATATTTGCCGCCGCCGAAATAGGCTTCGATGACCCGCTCATCACGGCGCACTTCCTCAACACTGCCCTGCATGAGAACAGCACCCTGCGCCATCACCACGACGCTGTCACACAACTTCGAGACATAATCGAGATCGTGCTCGATCAGGCAGAACGTCAGGCCACGCTCGCGGTTGAGCAGCTTGATTTTATCGGCGATTTTTCCCAGCAGCGTGCGGTTGATGCCAGCCCCTATCTCATCAAGCAGGATGATCTTGGGATTGCGCATCAGGGCACGGCCCAGTTCGAGCAATTTCTTCTGCCCGCCCGAGAGGTTACCGGCTTTCTCGAATGTCACCCGGTCGAGTTCGAGAAAGTGGATTGTCTCGCACGCCATGTGATAAATTTTTTCCTCTTCCGCGAGAAACCGGCCGCGCCGGAAAATGACGTTGAAGACATTCTCGCCAATGGGTGCCGAAGCTGCCGCCATGAAATTTTCGAGAACCGTGAGCCGGGAAAATTCCTGGGCAATCTGAAACGTGCGGGCGAGCCCCCTGGCGGCGCGCTGATGCGGCTTGAGGCGGGTGATGTCCTCGCCCTCCAGCACCACGTGGCCCGATGACGGCGGCACGTGACCAGCGATCACATTGAATAGCGTTGTCTTGCCAGCACCGTTGGGTCCGATCAGCCCGGTAATGCGGCCCGCGGGAATATCAAAACTAACGTCGTCGACGGCCCGCAGGCCGCCGAAACTTACACTGACGTGATCGAGGGTGATCATGACTTCAATATATCTGCCCCTCACCCTGAGGTGCGTCGCCATAGGCGGCGCCTCGAAGGGTCGGACACGGGCTCATTTGTGGCCGATGCTTCGAGACCCGCTTCGCTCGCACCTCAGCAAGAGGATCGGTGTCTACTGCATGACTTCCGTCTGCTTATACTTCTCGCCATCGACGACGAACTTGCCAATGTAACCCAGCACATCGCCGTTGGCGTCAAAATCATAGGCGCCACCGGCACCATCATAATCAATGTCCTTCCCGGCTTTTAGCAGTTCCTTGGCCTTGGCCCATTCGCCGGGGCCAACTTTCTCGCCGGGAGCCGACGCCACTTCGCGTAAGGCCGCCGCCATCTTGGTCTTGTCGGCCGAGCCTGCCTTTTCGATGGCGAGCATGGTCAGGAATGTCGCATCATAAGTTTGATCGACAAACGCTTTGTCAGCGCCTTCCTTGTATTCGGCATTGAACATCTCGTGCAGTTTCGCCTGGGCCGGATTGTCGGCGGGCGAAGTGGGCGAGGAGAAGAACGAGGTCTCGAGCGCATCCGCGCCCACTTCCTTGATCAGCGCCTCATCGCGCAGACCATCGGTGCCGATGAAGCGGGTAAACAGATCGCCCTCGATTGCCTGCTTGACGATGGTGCCGCCCGAGTCACCCGCATAGGCGACGACGACAAGCGCTTCAGCGCCTCTCTTGGCCAGTGTCGCCAGCTCCGAGCGGTAGGAATTCTTCTTTTCCTCATGCTTGGCCTCGGCCACCACTTCGCCGCCCAGCTTCTTGTAGGCTTCCATGAAAGTCTGGCCGATGCCGACGCCATAGTCGTTGTTCACATAGGTGACCGCGACTTTCTTGATGCCCTCGGCGAGCACCATCTTGGCCAGCACATTGCCCTGATAATTGTCGGAGGGAACGATGCGGAACAGCAGGTCATTGTCCTTGATGCCAGTGATCGCTGGCGAGGTGGCGGTGGGCGAAATCTGCACGACACCGGCCGGGATCGACACCGCTTCGGCGGCCGCGATGGTAGTTCCCGACATCAGCGCGCCCATGATAATCGGGACGTTCTCGATGTTGACCAGCTTGCCGACGGCGTCAACCGAGCCCTGGGAAGAACCCGTGGTGTCGCCATAAACCGCAATCGCCATGCCATCGAGCAAACCACCCTGATCGTTGACATTCTTGATAGCGAGATTGGCCGAATTCTGAATCGGCGGAATGAAGCTGGCGATGGGCCCGGTGATATCCATGAGAATACCCACCTTGGTATCGCCGGCAACGGCCAGCGCACTGGTGCCCAGAAGGGCTGCGGTGGCAAACGCTAGAACTGACTTCTTCATATTATTCCTCCCTGTGTATTGGCGGTTGATGCTACTTGAACGGCCTTTGGTCTGTCACCAGAAATCGCTCAAGCCGCGTTAACAGGAG
>JANLWG010000142.1:0-3017 GCA_031364405.1 Hyphomicrobiales bacterium | reverse complement strand
AAGAAAAAAATCCGCGATGGCGCCTCACCGCGCCATGTGCCGGCCAGGATCATCGCCGTCGCCGACATTCCGCGCACCAAGTCCGGTAAAATCACCGAGCTGGCGGTGCGCGACGTGGTGCATGGCCGCGATGTCAAGAACAAGGAAGCGCTCGCCAATCCGGAAGCGCTTGAGCTTTACCGGGGTTTGGCCGCGCTCAAGAGCTGATCTTCGGATCGCGCAAAGTGCGGGCGAGCAGGATCACCGGGATCAGTCCGGCAGCCACGATGGTAAGCGCGGGGAGCGCGCTGTCTTCCAGCTGATCGAGGGAGGCGAGCATGAACACCGTGGTCGCCAACGTCTCGAAATCGAAGGGCCTGAGGATGAGCGTTGCCGGAAGTTCCTTCATGCAATCGACGAACACCAGGAGTGCGGCCGACACCAATGCGGGCCTCAGCAGCGGCAGATGCACTTCGCGGAAGGCGGCAATGGGACCGCGCCCCAGGGTGCGCGCGGCGGCAGCGAGGTTGGGTGTCACTTTCTCCAGCCCGCTCTCGATCGCCCCAAATGAGATCGCCAGAAAGCGCACCACATAGGCATAGGTCACCGCCGCGATGCTTCCCGAAAGAAGCAGCCCGGTGGCAATGCCGAATGTGCCGCGCATGATGCCGTCCAGTCCATTGTCGAATTTTGCCAAGGGAATCAGCACGCCGATACCAAGCACGGTGCCGGGCACCGCATAGCCAGCACTGGCGAGCCGGATAATTTTGCGGGTCAGCATACTTTCGGTGATGCGGTTGGCATAGGCGAGGATCAATCCCAAGGTGACCGCGATGACTGCCGCGGTGCTGGCGAGAAGGAGCGAATGCCCGGCGGCCTTGAGATAGGCGAGGGTGGCTGCCTGGGCAAGCCGGTGGCTGGCGAAATTCATCAGCACAAGTCCCGGCACCATGAAACCCAGGAAAATCGGCAGGCCGCAGACCCCAAAGGCCAGCCATTTGCGCCAACCCGTAAGCCCAACCCTGCCGGCGCCGCGGGTACGCTGCAAGGGCATGGCGAAAGTCTGCCGCCGCCGCGCCGTGCGTTCCATCCACAACAGTGCAAAGACAAAGATCAGCATGACCGCGGCAATCTGGGCAGCACCCCCCAAATTTCCCTGGGCCAGCCAGGTTGTATAAATACCCAGTGGCAGAGTGCGTACGCCGAAGAAACCGGCCGCCCCAATATCATTGAGGCACTCCATCAATGCCAGACTTACGCCAACGGCGATGGCCGGGCGCGCCTGTGGCAGGGCCACGGTGCAGAACGCCCCCCACGGCGTTTGCCCAAGGGCGCGCGCCACTTCGATCTGGGTTGCGGGTTGACGCATGAAACTCGCCCGCGCGGTGAGGAACACATAAGGGTAGAGCACCATCGCCATGACGAAGATGGCCCCGGGCAGCGAACGGATTTCGGGAAACCAGTAGTCGGCGGGCGTGGTGCAGCCGAAGACCCCGCGCATCCATGTTTGCAATGGCCCGGCATAGCTGAGAAAATCCACATAGGTATAGGCGACGATGTAACCAGGTGCTGCCATCGGCACCAGCGAGGCCCACTGGAACACCCGCCGCCCCGGGAAGCTGCACATGGTGACCAGCCAGGCAACCGCCGTTCCGGTGGCGAAGGTGATGATGCCAACGCCAGCGAGCAGCACGAAGGTCCGCCACATATAGCCTGGCAGTACCGTGGCGATCAAATGCGGCCAGATATTCCCGGTGGGCGTTATCGCCAGAAACAGAATTGTCAAAACCGGCAGCGCCAGCCCCAGGCCGATAAATATCGCGGCAATCCGCAATGTGCGTTCAGCCCGCGAGTGCCGGGCGCTGGACCATTTCGACAGGCGATGGGCCGTTGACATGAACCGGCGATTATTCGGCAAGCACGCGGGTCGTCGGGAAGGTGATTTCGACGAGGGTGCCTTTGCGCGGCTCGCTGCTGATCGCAAACTGGGTGCGGTTGGCTTCGGCCAATGCCTTGGTGAGTGACAGGCCAAGACCGGTGCCCGGCGCTTCGCGGCCTTCCGTCACCACCCGGCGAAACGGCTCGACTGCATCACGCAACTGGTCTTCATTCATGCCAATGCCGGTATCCTTCACGCGGAACTTCAGTTCGCCAACCGGCGTCAGCTGCGCCGAGACGATCACCTGTCCGCCGGGATCGGTGAACTTGACCGCATTGGACAGGAGGTTGAGCAAGATCTGCCGCATCGAGCGCAGATCGGCCACCACATTGGGCAAATCCGCCGGCAGTGCCTTGCGCAGCACAACCCGCGCCGACGTGGCCTGCTCCTGCAGCATTTTCATGGCGTGATCGGTAACATCGCTCAAATTGACCGAGGTGAAATTGAGTTCAAGTTTGCCCGCCTCGACCTTCGAGAGATCAAGGAGATCATTGATCAGCGAAAGAAGATGCCCGCCCGAGGCATGAATGTCGTTGACATAACCGCGGTATTTTTCGTTTTCGATCTGGCCAAACCGCTGCAACCGCATGACCTCGGAGAACCCCATGATGGCATTGAGGGGGGTGCGCAGTTCGTGGCTGATGCGCGCCAGGAATTCCGATTTCTGGCGGCTGGTGGCCTCGGCAATCTCCTTGGCTTCGCGCAGTTCCGTCTCGGTCTTTTTCCACTGGGTGATATCGCGCACCACCGCGCAGAAGGCCGCCTGCGATTTGGGCGCCTGTAATTTGCCGAGTGTCAGAAACAATGGAACCGTGCCGCCCTGTTTGACCACGGCGGTCACCTCGCGGCCGTCGTTGAACACGCTGGCAAGGCCCGGTCCCTGCAAGGCCGCGAGATAATCGCGCAGGATTTTGCGGCTGTCGGCCGCTAGCAGATCGGCGAAAGGTTTGCCCGCCACTTCGGCGATGCGGTAACCGAAGATCGCTTCGGCGCCGGCACTGAAGGTGTGAATGCGCGACTGGGCATCAAGGGTGATGATGCCATCGGCGGCGGTGTCGAGAATGGCCCGCAGCTCTTCGTCGGCTTCCGAGGCAGAGGC
>JANLWG010000134.1:0-19772 GCA_031364405.1 Hyphomicrobiales bacterium | reverse complement strand
TGAATTTCGCCCCAGACTTCCGACAATTGCCCGAGCGAACTTGCGGCGAGGATGGCATAAATCAGAAACTGGGTGAGGGTGCCGCCGGTCAAGTTGCCGATCATCACTTCGCGCGCGCCATACCACAGGAGGCCGACGATCGAACCCAGCGCCACGAAGATGATCGCCGCCGTCATCATGGCGCGGGCCAGCGTGCGCGAGGCCGCCGCGGCGAAGGCGGTTTCGGTGGCTTTGGAGAATGCGTTGCGGGTGGGGCCTTCCTGCACATTCGACTGCACGGTGGTGATTGCCGACAGCCGCTCCTGGGCGAAGGCGGCGGAATTGGCGAGCGTATCCTGGGCCTGGCGCGACAGGGCCCGGACTTTGCGGCCATAGGTCACCAGCGGCAGCACCACCAGCGGGATCGCCAGCAGCGAGAGGCCTGCGAGTTTCGGGCTGGTGAAAATCATCATGGCGATGGCGCCAATCAACATGACGATGTTGCGCAGGGCAATCGAGGCGGTGGAGGAAAACGCCGACTTGATCTGAGTGGTATCGGCGGTGAGCCTTGAGACCACTTCGCCGGTCTTCTGGACTTCGTAGAAGCCAGGGTTGAGTTTCAGCAGATGGCTGAACAGGGCATCGCGGACATCGGCGACGACGCGCTCGCCGAGCCACATGACATAATAAAAGCGTACCGCCGATCCCAGTGCGAGCAGGGCGACGACGGCCATCATGACGGCGAAATACTGGTTCACCAGGGTCACATTGGCGGCGGTAAAACCATTGTCGATGACGCGCCGCACCGCCACCGGCACGATCAGGGTAGCGGCCGCAGCAACGATCAGGGCGATCAGCGCCAGAACGGCCTTTCCCCGGTATTGGCCGAGAAATGGCGTGAGGCGGGCCAGGGGCCGCAGGTTCTTGCCCTTGGGCCTGCGGCGGGCCTCTTCCTCGTATTGACTGCTCATCTGCTGGCTACTTGCCTCCCTGAAACCCTTCCTGTATAGACCCGCCCGAAGTCAGACAACCCTGTCATGCCCCGCGCGCGGCATTTCGCGCCATTATGAGAGTTTTCGCCATGAAGGAAGGCATCCATCCCGATTATCACACCATCAATGTGGTGATGACCGACGGCAGCAAATTCGTGACCCGCTCGACATACGGCAAGGCTGGCGATACGCTGTCGCTCGATATCGATCCCAGGACCCATCCGGCATGGACCGGCGGCACCCAGACCCTCCTCGACCGCGGCGGCCGCGTCTCCAAGTTCAACTCGAAGTTCGGCTTTCTGAATAAGTGAGCCCTTCGTCCGAGTATCAAAAGCCCGGTCTTGTGCCGGGCTTTTTTGTTTGGAGAAAACGCAGAAGCGCTCCGCTATTCCCCAGTATGTCACCGCCGGATTCATTCCGGCGGCCCGTTTTTCAGATGTCATGAATATGGAACCTCGGATTGCCATGGGTCCCCGGACTAAATCCGGGGATGACAAAACTGGGTGAATGCGAGTACGGCAACCCGCAGCTGCCGATAGCGTCGGTATTAGCGGCTACGTGATGGTTTGGGCCGACTGGAATTCAGCATGGAATGCCGGTGCAACGTATGGCCGCCCTCTCCCGGCGGGGGGCCCGCTGCCTACGGCAGCTCCCCCGCGTTCGCCGCTTTCAATCGCTCCACTGGAGCGATTGATCGGCTGCGCCGACCAGCGGCTCACCCCCGCGCCACCTTGAACACCGAGGCGATGCGGTCGAGCTGCTGGTTCATCAGGCTTTCGGCCTGGGGTTCGGATTTGGCCTGGACGCTCAGCATCACATCGAGTTTCTGGACGCGCAGGTGGAGTTTCAGCGAGCGTTCGATCAGTTCCATCAGGGCCGCTGGCAATTGGCCGGAACCGTTCAGGGGATTGCCCCGGCCGATGTCGGAGAGGCTGATGCAGTGCTTTTCCTTGCGGGCTTCATCGTTGGTCATTTCGCCAGCACCTATCGCCCGCTGCAGCAGGAGCCAGGAGGCGAGCTGCATGAGTCTGGTGGTCAGCCGCATGCTTTCGGTGGCGTAGGCGACCGCACCATCGCGATCGAGCAGGCGGGCGTCCTGGCGGCCGGGGCCGTCGAGATAGTTGGCGGTCTCCTCGACCAGCCCCATGCCTTCCTTGAACACTTTTTCAAATTGTTCGGAAGCCGTGAATTTGGCGAGGAAATCCACCGGGGCTGCTGAGTGTTCAAGACCGGACATGCTTAATGACCCCTTACTGGTTTTGGTAAAACTGCACGGACCGGAAAGGCGGATCATGAAGCTTGCTTCATTTCCGGTCAATATCCAGCGCCAAAACTTTTTCAAGAGTCTTCTGAGCAAATCCCGGGCCAAAAAAAAGCCGCGTGATTGGCGCGGCTTTGAGTTCTAACAGGGAGGCGTCAAACAGAGTGGACAGGAGCCACTCGGAGAACCCAGAAACTCTGGATTACGGCTTTAAAATTAACCTTAAATAATTACCGAATAGTTAACGCGGCAATCCGTTAACGCCCGCCGGGTGCGAAATATGGGCCTCAGGAGCGGAAAAACGCATCAGCGGCGTTCTTGGTGGCCCGTTTCGAGGCAATCATCGCCTTCACCCGGGCAATCTCGGATTCCAAATCCTCTATGCGCTGTTCCAATTCGGCCAGCGAGATCATGTCCAAAGGCTCACCCACGGTGATCACCGGCTTTTTTCTTGGCAGGTCGTCGGGCTCCATCTCGTCACTCCTTGCAAGCAATCGGACTATTATGTCATTGCCAGTGCACCGGACAAGTCCGGCGATGGGACAGTTCCGGAGGATTTCGATGAATATGATGACGGCAATTGCCATTCGCGAGCCCGGCGGGCCGGAAGTTCTGGTGCCGGTGAAGCTCGCCGTTCCCGTTCCGGGAAAGGGCGAGATTTTGGTACAGGTGCGGGCGGCGGGGGTTAATCGCCCCGATATGCTACAGCGCCAGGGTGGTTATCCGCCACCGGCGGGCGCCCCGGCAACACCGGGACTGGAGATTGCCGGCGAGGTTACCGGGCTGGGGCCGGGGGTACGGCGGTATGAGGTGGGGGACCGGGTGTGCGCATTGGTGGCGGGCGGGGGCTATGCCGAATATGCCATCGTTCATGAAGACAACGCGCTGCCGCTGCCGCCGGGTTTTTCCATGGTGGAGGCAGCTGCCATCCCCGAAACTTTCTTTACGGTGTGGACCAACGTGTTCGACCGGGGCGGCTTGAAGCCTGGCGAGACGCTGCTGATCCACGGCGGATCGAGCGGCATCGGCACCACCGCGATCATGCTGGCCAAGGCTTTGGGTTCGGTGGTGATCGTGACGGCGGGGACGGATGCAAAATGCGCGGCCTGCCGCGAACTCGGTGCCGACTATGCCATCAACTACCGCACCCAGGATTTCGTCGAGGCGATGAAAGCTGAAAAGCTCGAAGCCGATGTCATTCTCGACATGGTCGGGGCCGACTATGTGGCGCGTAATTTCAAAGTGGCGGCTTTGCATGGGCGCATCGTGCAGATCGCTTTCCAGAAGGGCTCGAAGGTCGATATCGATCTCCTGCCGATCATGCTGAAGCGGCTGACACTGACCGGCGCCACGCTGCGGCCACGGAGTGTGGCGGAGAAGGCCGAAATCGCACGAGCATTGGAAGAAATCGTCTGGCCGCTGTTTGCCTCGGGCCAGATCAAGCCGATCGTTTACCGCACCTATCCGCTGGCGGAAGCCGCCGCCGCCCATGCGCTGATGGAATCGAGCGAGCATGTGGGGAAAATCGTGCTGAAGGTGTAACCGGTCTGGTACCTTTGGTGCCCTAGCTTGAAATTGCCATGTACTGTTTCCTCATCCTGAGGTGCCCACGCAATTCGCGTGGGCCTCGAAGGACCGCCGCAAGTTCTGCTGGCAGACCCTTCGAGGCCCGGCTTTCGCCGGGCACCTCAGGGTGAGGGCTTGGGGTGGGCCGCGCCGTGTGCCGAAAACGCATTGCATCGGCGATTCGACTGAACTATATAGAGGGCGTCCCCAACATTTTGTTGTGATGACCGAGAACCCCAGGCGGTTCTCAAGGAGCGAAAAAACCATGTCCCGCGCACCGCTGATGCCCAAGGCCACCGCCGTCTGGCTGGTCGAAAACACCGCCCTGACATTCCGGCAGATCGCCGATTATTGCAATCTGCATGAGCTGGAAGTGAAGGGTATCGCCGATGGCGACGTTGCCACCGGCATCAAGGGTCTCGATCCTGTCACCGGCGGACAGTTGACCCGCGATGAAATCGAGAACGGCGAGGCCGATACCTCCTACCGCCTGAAGATTCTCGAATCGAAGGTCAATATTCCGGTGCAGAAATCAACCGGGGGTCCGCGCTATACACCGGTGTCGCGCCGCGGCGACCGCCCGGACGCCATTGTCTGGCTGTTGCGCTATCACCCGGAATTGCCGGAATCGGCGATCATGAAGCTGGTCGGCACCACCAAATCGACGATTGCCGCGATCAAGGATCGTAGCCATTGGAATACCGCCAATATCAAGCCGGTGGATCCGGTGTCGCTCGGCCTGTGTTCGCAGCTTGAACTGGATTTCGCCGTACAGAAGGCAGCCCGCAAGGCTGGCAAGGGCCAGGTTAGCGAGGCTGCCCCGATGCGCACCTTGATCCCCGCTGCCGAAGTCGTAGGCACGGCGGCCAATATCGCAGCCACGGCCGCCGCCGCCGAGGCTGCCGAGCAGGCAGTGACGCCGCAGGAGTTCAAGGAGCGCGAGAAGGAATATAATGCCGACTCGGTGTTCGCCAAGCTCAAGACAATGAAGCTGCCGCAAGAGAGCGAATGATGCGAATTCTCGTGGTGGGCGCTGAAGGCACGGTCGGCAAGGCGGCCGTTAGTGAACTTGGCCGCCGCCATGAGATCATCAAGGCAGGCCGCAATTCGGGCGAAGTTCGCGTCGATGTCAGCGATGAGGCCTCGATCCACGCGATGTTCGCCAAGACCGGCAAACTCGATGCCATCGTCTCGACGGCGGGACACGTACATTTTGGCCCGTTGACCACGATGACCGGCGAACAGTTCAAGAGTGGCCTTCTCGACAAGCTGCTGGGTCAGGTCAATCTGGCGCTCATCGGCCAGCATCATCTGAACGATGGCGGCTCGATCACCCTGACCAGCGGCGTGCTCGACCGCGATCCCATCCGCAAAGGCGCCAATGCCGCCGCGGTGAATGGCGCGCTCGGAGCATTCGCCAAATCGGCGGCCATCGAACTGCCGCGCGGCATCCGCATCAATGTGGTGAGTCCCGGGCTTCTCGAAGAGTCGGTCAAGAAATACGAGGGCTATTTTCCCGGCCACGAGCCCGTGTCATCGGCCCGCGTGGGATTGGCCTTCGCCAAGAGCGTTGAAGGGGCGTTGACCGGGCAGGTTATTATTATCGCCTGACGCGTATAGTGGCGGGAATGTTCTGTATACGGAGTTTCGGCGAGGATCATTCCCGGACCGGTACTGTATAGTTCAACGGCATCCTTCCCCCATCGACATAAATGGTTTGGCCGGTCACATAGCTGGCATCGTCTGAAGCAAGGAAGGCGGCGATGGCGGCTACTTCGGAGGGCTCACCGGCGCGGCCCATGGGGGTGCGCGACATCACCCGGTTCATCGCGGCCTTGTCGCTGACGACGCCTTTCAGCATATCGGTATTGATCGAACCTGGACCTATCGCATTGACGCGGATGCCATGGGCGGCAAGGGTGATCGATGCGGCTCGGGTCAATTGCGACACGCCACCCTTCGATACGCAATAGCTGACGATCGAGGGGATGGCGAGGGTGTCATTCACCGACGACATGTTGATGATGGCGCCGGCCTTGCGGCCAGCCTTGACCTGGGCAACCATATGCCGGGCGCAGGCTTGCAGCATCAGAAACGAGCCCTTCAGGTTTATGCTCAGCACCTTGTCGTAATCGGCTTCCGGCAATTCCAGTATATCGCCAAGAATGGCGATGCCGGCGTTGTTGACCAGGATATCAATGGCGCCGCGCCGCTTGATCACGGCTTCGGTCAGCGCCTTCACTTCCGATGAATTCGAGACATCGCAATGGATATAGGTGGCGCTGATGGAACGTGCTGCGGCTAGACCGGCCGTATCATCGATATCGGAGATGATGACGGTGGCGCCCTCGGCTGCAAGCCGTTCAGCACAGGCAAGACCAATGCCGCGGGCCGCGCCAGTGATGATGGCGATGCGGTTTTTCAATTTCACAAATATCTCCCGGAAATTTTAGAACAGACCGCCGGTGTCGGGATCGACAACGATCGAGGCGATGGTGACATGGCGTGGCCGCGATATGGCGAAGAGTGCGGCCTCGACAATATCGCGGTTGGTGGCCCATGAGTCATTGGGGCGGATGGCATTCCACTCGGTTTCGTCGAGGGGCGAAATATCCTTGATGTAGGATGGATAAATCGCACTCACCCGCACCGGCCGGCCTTTCAGTTCCTGACGCAGCCCATCATTCATGCCGGCCTGGCCGTGCTTGGCGGCGTAGTAAGCAACCGATGCACCAAGCAGTGGCGTGTTGGGAATACCGGAAATCGAAATGATGTTCAGAATATCGCCAGCACCGGATTTCTCCAGCAGCGGGATGAGGCCGCGGGTGAGCAGCAGCGTTCCGGCGACAATGCCGGTGATGGCACTGGTGATGGCATAGGCATCGTTCTCGTGCAGCTTGCCGGGCAACCACGGCGAGGCATTGTTGATGAGGATGTCGAGAGGCGTGCCGTCGTCGCGCATCTTCTTGGCGGCAAGCGTCACTTCGCTGACGTCGGCCATGTCCATGTGCAGGGTCTGGGGCCGCCTGCCGGTGCGCAGGCGGATCGATTCGGCCAGCGCTCCCAGGTTCTCGGCGTTGCGGCCGGTGATTATGACGTCGGCGCCGTGGTCGGCGAGAACCACGGCGAAGGCCGCGCCCAGGCCACGGCCGGCTCCGGTGATGATGACGCGCTTGCTCTTGAAGCTCATGGGGCAATTAACTCAGAACGTGTCGGCGGCGTCAACCATTCTTGCGAAAACCGCAATGATGAGCGCGGCGATGACCGTGAGGCCCAATGCCGTGGACAGGCTGACAAATTCCGCGGTGAAACCGATGAGCGGGGGGCCGGCCAGAAAGCCCGCATAACCCAGAGTAGTGACGGCGGCGATGCCACGGCCGGGCGCATCGGGTTCAAGCCTGCCGCCGCCGGCAAACAGGACCGGCGCGACATTGCCGATGCCGAGGCCGGCGAAGACAAAAGCCGCAATCGCCAGCCACGGCGAGGGCGCCAGCAGTGCAATCGCGGTTCCGGCCGCTGTCATCAGGGCGCTAACGGTGACCATGCGAACGGCACCGAATTTCATGCGGGCGAAATCGCCGGTCAGGCGTGAAACAGCCATGCCGCCCTGGTAGCAGCCGAAGGCGAGACCGGCGAGGCCCGCATCCACCAGGAATTTTTCGCGCATCATGATGGCACCCCAATCGAGGATCGCGCCTTCAATCATCAAAGTCAGTAAACACAGCAGGCCAAGGCCAATGGTAGCGCCCGTCGGCCAGGCGAAATGCGATCCCGACAAGCCCTTGTCGGACGTAGCCGGCAACAGGAACCGAACCGAGGCCAGTTGCAAGCCAAGGCAAAGCATGGCGGTGAGCAGCGCCTGGGGTACCGCACCAACGAGATGGATCAAACCCGCGCCGGCGAAGGCACCGGCCAGACAACCGATGCTGAAGCCGCCATGGAACAGCGACATGGTGGGAAGGCGCAGTGATCTCTCGACGGCGATGCCATGGGCATTCATCGACACATCCATGCTGCCGATGACAGCGCCCATGATGAAACCAGCGATAATAAATGTGGTCAACGTTGGCGCCAGCACCGGGCCGAGGAATACCAAGCAGATGAGCGTGCCGGTCGCCGTGGTCATGCGGGCGCTGCCATACCGGTTGATCAGCACGCCGGCTATCGGCATCGCACAAACGGCACCACCGGCAATTGCCAGCAGCGCCAGACCGAAGATGCCCGGACCGACGCCAAGGCGTTCCTTGGCTAATGGTATATGCGGAACCCACGCGCCAAAGATCAAGCCGAGCAGAAAAAATATGGTGGTGACCGCCCGGCGGGCGTGAACGGGTGATGCGGTTGTCATGGTAATCCGTCAATGAAGTCGGCGTTGCATAGCCGATTGCGCCGAATCAAGCGACCGGAGTTTCCCAACGATCAAATGTCTTGGCCTTAGAGTCTTCCAAGGGGCAATCGCTCTATCAGCTTGAGCCAAGGAAGCTTGAGGGCAGTTATTCCCCTTGAGGGAAAATGTTATATCTAGTTGAAATATAAAGATTATTTGTGATTTTTAAGAACTGATTCAATTCTGACGGCTAATATTGCCGCGTTATCAGGAGTGGCCGCGGTGCTGAACAGGATACACAAATATTTTCCGGAAAAGAGTGCCGAAACGGCTCGGCCAGGCACTGTATCCGCCCATTCGAATGCCGAATTATTGCAGGAAGAAAATCGATTACTCCGGGCTGTCATTGACAATTTTTCCGGTGGACTGTCGCTGTTTGACAAAAACCTGAGACTTGTGCTGTGCAACGAGCAGCAGAAAAAACTGCTCGATTATCCGGCCAATCTCTTCGAGTATGGAGCCCCCACGCTTGAACAGCTGTTCCGCTTCAATGCGATACGCGGCGAGTATGGTCCCGGCGACATCGAGAAACATGTGGAATACCGCATGACATTGGTAAGCCGACGCCGCGCCCATAGTTTCGAGCGCGCCAGGCCCAATGGCACGGTTGTGCAAATTCGTGACGTGCCGTTGGATGGCGGCGGGTTTCTCATGACCTGTCAGGATGTAACCGAGCAGCGCAGGAACAGCGCTGAAACAGCGCCGGACGCGGAACATGACGCGCTCACCGGCCTTCCCAACGCTATCCTTCTGCGCGAACGGCTCGATCAGGTTCTGGCCCGTGTGCGGCGCGGGCAGGTGGCGGCGATCCACTACCTGGATATCGATCACTTCAAAGGCGTCAATGCCAGTTTCGGCCGCGCCACCGGCGATCTGCTGCTGCGGACGGTGGCGGTGCGGCTGCGGGGCCTGCTGCGCGGCTCCGATACAGTGGCCCGCATCGGCGGCGATCGTTTTCTAGTGGTACAGCCAGACGTGGCCCGCCCTTCCGACGTGACGTGGCTGGCCAGCCGTATTATCGATTCCATCCGCCGGCCATTCGACGTAGACGGCCAATCGATCACGCTTGGCACCAGCATCGGATTGGCGCTGGCGCCGCGCGATGGCACCGACTACGAACCGCTGATGGCCAAGGCGCAAGCCGCCGTGCTTGACACCAAATCGCGCAACCGGGGCAATTTTGAAGCGGGCACAGTTGGCTAGAAATGACCAGACGGCGGCGCCCGCGCCAATTCGCCGATTGCCCTTAACCAATCTTAAGCCCTGTCCTGCCAAACTTGCGCGGCTTAGCAATCAACGGACAGCCGCTACATGGACACGCCTGCCGCTACCGGTCTTTCGGCCGCTGCAATTCCCGCCCACGGATTTTGGCCGCTGCTGCGCAAGTCGATTTCGGCCCATGGCATCTTCCTGGCGATAATCGCTGTCTATTACGCAGGCTTCCTGACGCTGTTGCAGGCGCGGCCCGATCTTGAGCCTTCGAATTTTCTGCTGATGGCGCTGGGCTTTACGGCATTTTCCGTGCCGCTGATGTTCATCGGCCTGTTCATCATGCGGTTTTATCACATCGCCAGGCACGTGAAGCCGGAGAGCCCGGTGAAGGCGCTGGTCCTGGATGTGAAGCAGTTTCTCTCGCACCCCGGGCGCATGGCCCACGGGTTGCCGCTGGTTTTCACCATGATCATGTTCATGTATGTGTTCGTGGAGTTGAAGGCCAACATCCCGGTGCTCAATCCATTCTCGTGGGATGTGGCGCTTGCCCATGCCGATCAAGTTCTGCATTTTGGCAAGCAGCCGTGGCAATGGCTGCAGCCGGTCCTTGGGTTTGCGCCGGTCACTTTCCTGATCAACATTAATTACAACGCGTGGTTTGCGGTGATGTGGGTGGTGTGGGTGTACTTCGCCTTCTCCGATGCAACGAGCGAAACCCGCACCAGATTTTTTCTCACTTTCTTTAGCGCATGGATCATCGGCGGCGGACTGATGGCGATTTATTTTTCGTCAGTGGGGCCCTGCTTTTATGGGCGCTTTGGCTTGTTGCCCGATCCCTTTGCCGATCTCATGACTTATCTGCGCGGCGTCAATGAAGTGCTGCCGGTGTGGGCCATTCCGGTGCAGGACGAATTGTGGAAGGGCTATCAGGGTCAATCGCTGATCGACGGGATATCGGGTATGCCTTCGATGCACAATGGCACAGCGCTGCTGTTCGCGCTGGCGGGCTTTCAGGTTAATCGCACCGTGGGCTGGCTGCTTCTGGCCCATGCCGGGCTGATCTTCATCGGATCGGTAGTGCTGGCCTGGCACTATGCGGTCGATGCCTACGTGGCCTGGGCGCTGACCCTGGTACTTTGGTATGGCCTCACTCCGGTGGTGCGCTGGTGGCATGGACGCGCGGCGCATGTGGATTTCGCCCAGGCGCTTGAAGGCCGGAGCTAGGCGATGTTGCGCGAAGCGGCGGTAGCACCCGAAACATATCCGCGCCGGATTGCCTCTCTCATACTGCTGAGTTTTCGGGCCCAGTGGATTTTCTTCGCCGTTCCCATTCTCTATCTCGGTACCAATTGGCTGATGCTGTCGCGCCTGCCTGCGCATGGCGTGGCTCCGGTATATGGATTGCTGCTCGACCTTCTGACCTTCGCGCTGCCCGTTGGTTTCATCGTGGTGATTCTGTTGCGGTTATTCCAGTATGCGGTGATCGAGAGGCCCGCGAGCCCGCTGCGCGCCCTTGCTGGTGAAACCCGCGATCTGGCGCTGCGGCCCGCCCGCCTCATCAACGCGCTGCCGGTGCTGGTGGCGTTGATTTTTTTCAACAAGGCGATGGTGGAACTAAAACCGGCAATCCCCGCGATCAATCCGTTTTCGTGGGACCGGGCTTTCATGGAACTGGACCGCACGCTGCATTTTGGCTTCGATCCGTGGGTGCTGCTGCAACCGTTGATGGGTTTCGATGCCATCACGTGGTTCATCAATACCGTCTATAATTTCTGGTTCGTGGCGCTGTTTGGCGCGTGGTTCTGGTTTGGCTTTCGCAAAGAGGCCAGTGCGGTGCGCACACAATTCTTCGTGGCCTACATGCTGATCTGGTGGGTGGGCGGCGGGTTGATGGCGGTGGCTTTCTCCTCGGCGGGTCCGGTTTATTACAGCGGCATCGGACTTTCATCCGATCCCTTCACCGGCCTCATGGCCTATCTGCATGATGTCGACAGCCGCATTCCCATCTGGTGCCTGAAGACCCAACAATTGCTGTGGGACGGCTATCAGGGCAAAGTGGCGGCGCTGGGCATTTCGGCGTTTCCCTCGATGCACAATGCTTCGGCGGTGTTGTTCGCGGTAGCAACCTGGAAGGTGTCGCGGCCGGTTGGCTGGTTTTTCGCCCTCTATGCCGCATTGATTCTTTTGGGCTCGGTGCATCTCGGCTGGCATTATGCGGTTGATGGCTATGCTGGCATTGCCCTGGGGCTGCTCGGCTGGTGGGTGGCGGGGCCGATTGCCCGCTGGTTCAGTGATCTGGAAACGACCAGGCGGTATAACCAAGCTCTGGCCTCGCTCTAGGAATTTTGCGGGTGTAAGCTATGAGGCATCTGCTTCCACCAGGGATGACTCATGTCCGCCTATGATACCGGCCTCGACAAAAACCCCGCCAATTTTCAGCCGCTGACGCCGCTCACATTCCTGGCGCGGTCGGCTGCCGTTTATCCCGATCATATCGCCATTGTCCATGGCAGGAGCCGTACGACATATGCGCAGTTCTATGGCCGGGCCCGGCAATTGGGATCAGCGCTGGCGAAGGCCGGCATCGGCAGGGGCGATACGGTTTCGGTGCTGCTCGCCAATACGCCGGCCATGCTCGAATGCCACTACGGCGTGCCGATGACGCGGGGTGTGCTCAATACGTTGAACACCAGGCTCGATGCCGCCACCATTGCTTTCTCGCTCGATCATGCGGAAACCAAGGTGCTGATCGCCGACAGGGAATTTTCCGAGCTTGCCAGGGATGCGCTGGCGCTGATGAAAAGCCATCGGCCCATCGTCATCGATTATGCCGATCCGGAATTTGCGGTCGAGGGCGAGCCGCTCGGCCAGATTGACTACGAACGGTTTCTGATGAGCGGGCAAACGGATTATGAGTGGCTGTGGCCCGCCGATGAGTGGGATGCGATTTCGCTCAATTACACCAGTGGCACCACCGGCAATCCGAAGGGCGTGGTCTATCACCATCGCGGCGCCTATCTGCTAGCGCAGGGCAATGTGCTGACGGCCTCGATGCCCAAGCATCCGGTGTATCTGTGGACGCTGCCGATGTTTCACTGCAATGGCTGGTGCTTTCCGTGGTCGATCTCGGTGGTCGGCGGCACCCATGTGACATTGCGCTGGGTGCGTGCGAAACTGATCTGGGAGGCGCTGGCGGAGCATCGGGTCACCCATCTTTGCGGGGCGCCCATCGTGATGTCGGCTATCCTCAACGCACCGGCGGAGGAAAAACGCGCTTTGCCGCAGAAGGTTTCGTTTTTCACTGCTGCAGCTCCACCGCCCGAAGCAGTGCTGAGTGCGATGGCGGAGCAGGGCTTCGATGTCACCCATCTTTATGGGCTCACCGAGACCTATGGCCCAGCCGTGGTCAATGACTGGAAGAGCGAATGGGATTTGCTCGATGGCCCGGCGCGGGCCACCAAGAAGGCCCGGCAAGGTGTGCGTTATCACGCGCTCGAGGATTTGACGGTGATGGAGCCCGACACCATGACGCGGGTTCCGGCTGACGGTGAGACCATCGGTGAAGTCATGTTCCGCGGCAATGTGGTGATGAAGGGCTATCTCAAGAACGCTGTGGCCTGTGCCGAAGCTTTTGGCGGCGGCTGGTTTCATTCCGGCGATTTGGGCGTGCTGCATGCCGATGGCTATATTCAGATCAAGGACCGCTCCAAGGACATCATCATTTCCGGCGGCGAGAATATTTCGTCAATCGAGGTCGAGGACGTCCTGTACAAACATCCCGCCGTGCAGGCCGCCGCAGTGGTGGCAAAACCGCATGAGAAATGGGGCGAAACGCCGTGCGCGTTCGTTGAATTGAAACCGGGAAAGTCTGCGACAGCGGAGGAACTCATCGAATGGTGCCGCGCCGGGTTGGCTCGCTACAAGGTGCCGAAACATGTGGTGTTCACCGAAATACCGAAGACCAGCACGGGGAAAATCCAGAAGTTCAAGTTGCGGGAGCGGGCGAGGGAGGTTTGAGATGGCAGAAGGTGACATCGTTGTGAGTTACACAGAGATCGAGGATGCCGGGACTTGGCAGTATCCCAATTCCGACGAGCTGCACGCCCACAATGCGAATTTTTCGGAACAGTTCAACCTTATGCGAATCGGCGTGCACCATGAGCGGTTACCGCCGGGGCGGCGGCTCTCGTGGCCACATGCGGAGGCCGACGAAGAAGAATTCGTCTATGTCATCGAAGGTACGCCCGACCTCTGGCTCGATGGGCACCTCAGGCGGCTGCAACCCGGCGATGGCGTGGGCTTTCCGGCGGGCAGCGGAATCGCCCACACCCTGATCAACAATACCGGGGGCGACGTGCGCTTGCTGGTGGTTGGCGAGGCTTCGCGGCAGCGCAGCCGGATCGACTATCCGCTGCACCCGAAACGTAACAAGGAAATCGGCGAAAGGCACTGGAAGGACAAACCGGTGCGCCCGCTCGGACCCCATGACGGGTTGCCGGATAATCCAAGATGAGGTTGTGTGTAGGCCGTGAACCGCCGCAGTCCCGAACATCGATGCTGCGACCCAGACTGGGTTACGATCTCAAGGCCGGTGATGGAGATAAAGGTTTGACAAGTAGCCTATGGAACCGTGGCGGTGTTTCATGATCTTTATGGCAATGACTGGGACCGGATTGAACCCAAGCGCTCAAAGACGAGATCGGTGCCTTTGGGTTTGCGGCGCAGCAGGATGCCTCGAATGATGTAGGGCAAGAGGCTGCCAAATTTGGCGATTGCCGGTCCCGGGATAATCTGGCCGATCGACTTTGCAAGGCGCCATGTGGCCCACGCCGTGCGGATCTTCCGCGAGAAACGATTGCCTTTCAGGCTCTTTTCATAGAGCTGAGGATGGATGGCGATCTGAATGCCGCGCAACGGATAATTTCGCAATGCCGCGAGTTCACCGGCGATCATGTATTCATAACCTTCGATATCGATCTTGACGAAGACCGGTGAACCAGCCGCATGACCCATGATCCCGGTCAGCGATATGCCACGGACATTGATATGATCGCCGTTGCCGATATCGAGAATGGTGGTCTCCGAACTGCCGAAACCATCGACGGCGTTGATTACAACACTTTCATCCGCGGCCAGGGCGCCCTCGATGATGGTGACATTGCCACATCCGGCAGCGAGCGATCGCAGAATTTTTACGCACCGGGGATCGGGCTCGACGGCGACAACCGCCTTGGCGAGCTGGGCTGCCCACATGGGTGTGACACCGATCCAGGCGCCGATGTCGACGTAGACGGTATTGGCGTCGAGATTGCGGCTCAGGGTTTCGAATGTTCGTGGCTCCCATGTGCCGCTGGCGAGCTTGCGGTAAAACTTCGCGTAGTCCGGATGATCGGGGAGGGCCACGCAGTGGCCGGCGTAGGTGATGCCGATGGTTTTCATTACGCCCGATGCTTACTACTGCACTTCAGGCGTGAACGCATCGGCGCGCGATTGGGCTTCGGCTTTTTGTTTGGGCGCAAGTTTCTCCAGCAGGGTATCGAGTTCGGCATCGGGCCTGCCATTTTTGGCGGCGAGCAAATTCCATTTCAGCGCTTCGATGGGATCGGACCCTAGAACCTGGCTGAAGGCATACAATCTGGCGACACGGTTCTGGGCAATGACGTTGCCGCGTTTGGCGGAGACCAGAAGCCATTGGGCTCCGATTTTCTCATCTTTCTGCACGCCCTGACCACGGAAAACCAGAACGCCATATTCCAGTGCCGCATCGGCGTTGCCCTGCGCGGCGGCCTTGGCCAACCAATTGGCCGCCTCGACTTCATTCTTCGCGACACCGTTGCCCTCGAGATAGAGCACACCGAGATTGTACTGGCCGGCGGCAAAACCCTGTTCGGCAGACAGCCGATACCACTTGGCTGCTTGCGGCCAGTCGGGAGCGTTACCCAAAGTGGCGGAGGACAACAGCCCCATGTTGAATTGCGCTTCGGCATTGTTGGCCTCCGCCGCCTTGCGCACCCATTTGGCGCCGGCTGCGTAATCGACATCGCCAAGAGAGCCATCGAGATAGATTAAACCAAGTGCCAGTTGCGAGGGCGCATGGCCGGCTTCGGCTGCCTTGCCGTACCACGCGATGGCGGTGTCGAGGTTCGCCGCGACGCCCTGGCCGTTCTGATAAATGGCGCCCAGCATCGCCATGGCACGCACATCGCCGGCAGCGGCCAATGGTTCGGCGATTTGCAAGGCGGCCTGGTAATCCTTGGTTTCGTAGACAGCGGCGGCGGCCTCGAAATCTTGCGCCGCCATGGCTGGAACGGCAATGGCCAGGAAGGCCAGAAAAGCTGCGATGTGTTTCATGTCCTGGCGAGGCGCTGCATCAGTTCCGATATGATGCGGCGGGAGGTTTCGGCGTCATCCCACATCGCATCCGAGGGACGGATAAAGTCCGGAGTCTGCGGCAGCAATGTGTCCAGTGCCGAAACTTCGACGGGTTCGAAAGCAACCGATGGGATTTCGAAGAAGTCCGACCACCATTTGACAATGGGTTCGCCGCCGATGGTGGCGCCGTTCTGCGACACTGCAATGTAATCGGCACCGGCTTCGGCGGCCTCCATGGCGAGATGGCGTGAGGCTCCGGCAAAGGCGCCGACGATGCCAGTCTTGCCGACGGCGCGGCGGGCATCGGCGACAGCTTCAGCGGAACTATCGATGTGAACGCCGTCGCAACTCAAGCGCATGGCGGCGGCGGCATCCGTGGTGAGCACGGCGACGCCCTTCGATTGGGCGAGCGCCACCAATTCCTTGGTTGTCGACGGCGATACCACAAGGCTGGCCACATCGCCCGCCTCGCAAGCAGCTTCAAGGCAGGCCGCGAGGAGGGCCGCGGGGCGTTCGGGTGCTACCAGAAAAAGGCGGGGGATCAGGCCACCTTCTCCAGCGCTTGGGCCCATTTGCCGGAGCAGGCGAGCCCGTTCATCCTGGCGCGGTGCGAAAATGCCCGCTGACCGGCGGCCACGTTTTCGCTTCTGCCGCCCCAGGCTTTCAGCGCGTCGGCTTGCAGGGCGCGGCCATAGGAAAAAGTGAGCTTCCACGGCAGCGGACCGGCGGCGTTCATGTAGTGTAAATGCGCCGTTGCATCTTCGCTTGATTGACCGCCCGAGAGGAAGGTAATGCCGGGAACGGCGGCGGGCACACAGCGCCTGAGCACCTTCAAGGTTTTCTCGGCCACTTCTTCGCGGCTTGCCTGCGTTGCACATTTTTTGCCGGAGATCACCATGTTGGGCTTGAGGATAATGCCTTCGAGTTGGACGCCGGCATAATAGAGTTCCTGGAACTGCTCTTTCAACGCCCATTCGGTTATCCGGGCACAAGCGTCGATATCATGGCCGCCGTCCATCATCACTTCGGGCTCAACCATCGGCACGATGCCGCCAGCCTGGCAGATCGCGGCATAGCGGGCGAGCGCATGGGCATTGGCGTGAATCGAGTTATGGCTGGGGATGCCCTTGCCGATGTCGATGACGGCGCGCCACTTGGCGAACTGGGCGCCAAGCTTGGCATATTCAGCCACACGATCAGCCAGGCCATCGAGACCGTCGGTGACAGTTTCGCCGGGACACATGGGCAAGGGCTTCGGCCCCTTGTCGAGCTTGATGCCGGGAACAGCACCCGCCGCCTTGATGATATCAACCAGCGGTGTGCCATTTTTGGCTTTCTGGCGCAGCGTTTCGTCGAACAGGATGACGCCGGAGACATAGGCTTTCATCGCATCGGTGGCGGTGAACAGCATTTCGCGATAGTCGCGGCGATTGTTTTCGGTCGACTCGAGGTTGATCGATTCAAAGCGCTTGGTGATGGAGCCGGTCGATTCATCGGCGGCGAGAATGCCCTTGCCGGGAGTGACCATGCGGTTGGCGATTTCATTCAGCTTGTCGATCATTTATCTTCCTCCAGAGCTTTGACGCCGGGCAGGGTCTTGCCTTCGAGCCATTCGAGGAAGGCCCCACCGGCCGTTGAGATATAAGTAAACTGATCAGCCACTCCGGCGTGGTTGAGGGCCGAAACCGTATCGCCGCCGCCAGCCACTGTAACAAGTTTTTTCGCCGCAGTCAGGCTTGCCGCATGTTTGGCGCAGGCGACGGTGGCGGTGTCGAAGGGCGTCAATTCGAAGGCTCCGAGCGGGCCGTTCCACACCAGCGTGCCGGCCTGATCGAAGGCCACATTGATGGCGGCAATGGTTTTTGGACCCGCATCAAGGATCATGTCGTCGTTTGCCACTTCGCCGAGGCCAATGGTGCGGCTTGGGCTGTTGGCCTTGAATTCCTTCGCCACGACAACGTCCGTGGGCAGAATAATTGTGCAGTTCCTGGATTTCGCGGTTGCCAGAATGGCGCGGGCGGTGCCGGCCAGATCATGCTCGCACAGGGATTTGCCGACGGGGTGGCCCTGAGCCGCCAGAAAGGTGTTGGCCATGCCACCGCCGATGACGATGGTATCGGCGAGGCTTGAGAGATTGCCGAGAAGCTCGAGCTTGGATGAAACCTTGGCACCGCCGACAACGGCGACCAGTGGCCGCTTGGGTTTTTCCAGGGCGAGCTGGAGTGCGGAAAGTTCGGCCGCCATGGCGCGGCCGGCCACGGCTGGCATGAAATGGGCGATACCCTCGGTCGAACAATGGGCGCGGTGGGCGGCGGAGAAGGCATCGTTGACAAAGATATCGCCGAGGCTGGCCAAGAGTTTCGAAAAGTCCGGATCGTTGCTTTCCTCGCCCGCGTGGTAGCGGGTGTTTTCCATCAGCACACAGTGGCCGGGTTTCACATCGATGCGCGGAACTGTCTGCCAATCGGTGAAGATGAATTTGACCGGACGGCCAAGAAGTTTTTCCAGCGCAGGCGCCACCGGCTTCAACGACATGGCGGGCACCACCTTGCCCTTGGGCCGGTCAAAGTGGGCCAGCACAATCACCGCGGCATTGTTGTCGAGGAGTTCACGCAGCGTCGGCACGACGCGCTCGATGCGGGTGGCATCAGTCACCACGCCATTTGATATGGGCACGTTGAGATCAACCCGCACCAGCACGCGTTTGCCCGAGACATTCACATCATTCAGTGTGCGGAATGCCGGCATGTTATGTCTCCTTCCCCTTCCCCCCTTGCGGGGGAAGGTGGATCGCGCTCCTTGCGCGAGACGGATGAGGGGGTGTTTCGGCGCGTCCGGCCGAACATAACGCGAGCTGAACCGCCCCCTCATCCGGCGCTGCGCGCCACCTTCTCCCGCGAGGGGAGAAGGGAGAAATAAGCGAGCATATCTTGCTGGTGGTCATCTTACAGTCTCGCGGCTTTGACGGCGGCTTTTGCGGTGATGCCGAAATGCTCATAGAGTTTTTCGGCGGGAGCCGATGCGCCGAAGCCTGTCATGCCGATGAATTTTCCGTCGATGCCGATGAAGCGGTCCCAGCCGGTGCGCACGCCGGCTTCGATGGCGATGCGGATTTTCTCGGTGCCGAGGAGCTTCTCCTTGTAGGCCTTGCCCTGTTTTTCGAAGAGTTCCATCGACGGAACCGAGACGACGCGGGTGGGGGTTCCGGCCTTGTCGAGGGTTTGCTTGGCGGCGATGGCGATTTCGACTTCCGAACCGCTGGCGAAAATCACCACCTTCGATTTCTTGGCAGAGGGAGCGATCTCATAAGCCCCCAAGGCGCAGAGGTTCTTGGCTGAATATGTCAGGCGCGCCGGTTTCAGCTTCTGGCGGGTGAGGGCCAGCACGCTGGGGCCAGTGGTGTTGGTCAATGCAAGCTGCCAGCATTCGGCGGTTTCCACCGCATCGCACGGGCGGAACACTTTGACATTCGGCATGACGCGCAGGGCGGCCAGATGTTCGACCGGTTGGTGCGTTGGTCCATCCTCGCCCAGCCCGATCGAATCGTGGGTCATCACGTAGATGACACGCTGCTGCATCAGGGCCGACAGGCGGATCGACGGGCGGCAGTAATCGGTGAATACCAGAAAGGTGCCGCTATAGGGAATGACACCGCCGTGCAGCGCCATGCCGTTCATGGCGGCGGCCATGCCGTGCTCGCGGATGCCGTAATAGACGTAGCGGCCGGCGTAGCCGGCGGCGCTCAAGGTTTTCATGTCCTTCGACTTGGTGTTGTTGGAACCGGTCAGATCGGCCGAGCCGCCAATCGTTTCGGGCACCGCCGCATTGATCACATCAAGGGCGTTCTGCGAGGAGTTGCGGGTGGCGATCCACGGCGGATTGGCGGCCAGTTGTTTTTTGTAGCTGGCAACGATTTGATCAAAGTTGGCAGGCAGGGTGCCGGAGATGGCGCGCTTGAATTCGGCTTTGTGGTCACTGGCGGCGAAGCGCCTTTCCCAATCAG
>JANLWG010000120.1:0-3181 GCA_031364405.1 Hyphomicrobiales bacterium | reverse complement strand
GAACCCCTCGCCGATGGCTCGCGCCAGACCCATTGGGGCGATATGTGGCACTATGCCATTGCCCGCATGGTGGTGGCCGCCCGCGCTAACGGCTTGCGCCCCGTCGATGGCCCGTTCGGCAACTTCTCCGACGCCGAAGCTTTCCGTGCCGCGGGCCTGCGTGCGGCAGTTCTCGGTTGCGAAGGCAAATGGGCGATCCACCCCTCGCAAATCGCCCTCGCCAACGATGTGATGAGCCCGTCGGAGGCCGATGTTGCCCGTGCCAAACGCATCATCATCGCCATGGACGAAGCCGCCAAGGCCGGCAAGGGTGCGGTGTCGCTCGATGGCCGCCTGATCGACTATGCCTCAATCCGTCAGGCCGAAGTGCTGGTGCAGAAGGCAGCCCAGATTGCAGCTCAGTGATAGAGCAATGGGGCGAGCGAAGCGACGAGCAGGAGAGCCATCGTCACATTGAACAGCCGATGGTAGCGCGGATCGTTTAGCAAGCGCCTCAGACCGGCGCCAAACAGCGTCCACGTCAGCGAGCTCGGCCCCCCGACGATGGCGAAAGTGAGCGCCACGACCGCCACCGTCCACCCATACGCCCCAGGCGACGTATAGGTGGCAATGGCCGTGATCGCCATGATCCAAGCCTTGGGATTGACCCATTGGAACAGCGCGCCTTGAATGAAGTTCATCGGCGTACCGGAGGCCCCACTTTCTTTCGCAGGACCGGATATTGCGATCCTGTAGGCCAGCCAGAGCATGTAAACGGCGCCGGCAATGCGCAGCACGCTATAGGCCGCCGGATAGATTTCAAATATCCGGCCGAGCCCCAGGCCAATCAGCACTATCATGATTGGGAAGCCTACATTGATCCCAAGCATATGCGGGAGGGTGCGGCGGAAACCGAAATTGACACCAGATGCCAGCAGCATCAGGTTGTTCGGCCCCGGCGTCACCGAAGTGACGAATGCAAAACCTAGAAGCGCCAACAATAGGTCAATAGACATTACCTATAATAGCACAGATTTTGAGCAAATCTCCTGTTCGTCATGACCGCCCCACATGGCTCCCATGAAGCACTATGGCTTGCCGGAATCCCGCCGGCCAAGCATTCTCGGCACGTCGCGGTTCTCGACGCGTGATTTGCGGTTGTTACTCTCTCCCCTTGTATCGTCCGCAAATCCCGTTGCGCAGCATTCTCGTGCGGCCCAACGTTTGCCCTTTCCAGGGCGCGAGGTAACTCAAAGGCCGGATATTCTTCCGGCCTTTTTTCTACATGTACAGCTTCTCGCTCTCCATGCCGGTGTAAAGCGAGGCGACGAACTCGCCGTAGCCATTGAACAGTTTCGTGGGCACCATTTCGCCGCTGCCGAGCATTTGCTCCTGCGCCTGGCTCCAGCGCGGATGCGATACCTCTGGGTTCACATTGGCCCAGAATCCATATTCCGAAGGGCCAAGCTGCTCCCAGAAACTGATCGGCCGTTCGGCGGTGAAGCTCACTTTGACAATGGCCTTGACCGATTTGAAGCCGTATTTCCACGGCAAATGCAGCCGCAACGGGGCTCCCATGCTCTTGGCCACGGGCTTCCCATAGGCCCCGGTCACCATGAAGGCGAGATCGTTCATCGCCTCGGCCATGGTCAGGCCGTCCATATAGGGCCACGGATAGGCGCCAAACAGGCCGGGCTTCTGGCCGGAGGCAATTTCGGGATTGTTGAAAGTCTCGAAGCGCACATACTTGGCGTTGGCGGTGGGCTTGGCCAATTCAACCAGCTTGGCCAGCGGAAATCCGGTCCACGGCACCACCATGGCCCAGGCTTCCACACAGCGGTGGCGGTAGATGCGTTCTTCGAGGCTCACCTGTTTCAACAGATCGTCGATGCCGATCGTCATCGGTTTTTCGACTTCGCCGTCAATGGCAATGGTCCACGGCCTGATCGGCAAAGCCTCGGCGGCACTGGCAATACGCTTCGAGGTGCCGAACTCATAATAATTGTTGAAGTTCTTGTTGTATTCGTGATCAGTCACCGGCCGGCCGGCATCACCAAACTTCGGATTGAGCTTGGCGGGATAGAGTCCGGCGGAGGGATCTTCCTCGGCCAGCGCGGGACCAGCCGCCAGCAAACTGGCGGCACCGGCGGCGGCTCCAATGAGCTGACGGCGGTTGAAGAACAGATGCTCCGGCGTAACCTGTGCTTCCGGAATTTCCCAGCCCTTGCGGCACTTCACGAACATGGTTGGCAACTCCTTGGGGTTTGTGCGAATCTAGGCCGATGCCGCCGCGCTTGCAAATCAACCCCGTTCACGCTCCCGCGAGGCTTGCAACGAGAAAAGTGATAACATGCGACAGGCAAGACTGACGGCCATCAACCTTCCGGATTTTGGCAGCCCCAGTGTGGAACCAGTGCTCGACCGTGGTCTCTATGCCGCGCGGATCGAGCGGCTGATGGCGCGGATGGCGGCTCACCGTCTTGATGCGCTGGTGATCTATGGCGACCGCGAACATCTGGCTAATATTTCCTGGGCCACCGGTTATGATCCGCGCTTCGAAGAAGCGATCGCGATCATGGTGCCGGGCCGCACGCCATCACTGCTCGCTGGCAACGAGGGCTATCCCTATGCCGAAACCGCCAACGGCGTGTTCGAGCGTGTGCTGTGGCAACCATTGAGTCTCATGGGCCAGCCGCGTGATAAAACCCGGCCACTGAACGATGTCCTGCGCGAAGCCGGACTGAGGCCCGCTATGCGTATTGGTCTTGCCGGATGGAAAGGTTTTGAAAGCGATGATGGGATGTTCGATCCCCGCTGGTTCGAGACGCCGGCCTATCTCGTGGAAGCACTGCGCGAGTTTGGCGAGGTCGAGAACGCCGCGCAGCTGTTCATGAACTGCGTCGATGGCCTGCGGGTCATCAATGAAGTGGAGCAACTGGCCTGCTTCGAATATGCCTCGACATTGAGTTCATCCGCCCTGGCCCGCCTCATTCGCGGCACCAGGCCCGGCATGACCGAATATCAATCGGTCAGCCTCCTGGCGCAGAACGGTTATCCGCAGTCGGTGCATATCAATATGTGTGCCGGTCCACGTGCGAAGTTCGGATTGCCCAGTCCCTCGACGCGGGTGATCCAACACGGCGATCCGATCGTTGCCGGCCACGGCCTCATGGGTGCCCTCAATTGCCGCGCGGGCTTCATG
>JANLWG010000072.1:0-2221 GCA_031364405.1 Hyphomicrobiales bacterium | reverse complement strand
CCTACAAGGAAACTCTTAGCAAGTCGCCACGACAATATGAAAGCTCCCGGAATGCCGTTGACCGGAAGAACAATAGCAGGCGTTTACCCGCCTGTGACGCTCATGTGGCGGGCGACGGCGGGCTTGTTGTGGCGGCGGTCGATGATGAAGTCGTGGCCCTTGGGCTTGCGGCTGATGGCTTCATCGATGGCGGTGTTGAGCAACTCGTTGCCCTCTGAAGCTCGCAGCGGCGCACGGAGGTCGGCGGCATCTTCTTGCCCTAAGCACATGTAGAGCGTGCCGGTGCAGGTGAGCCTGACACGGTTGCAGCTTTCGCAGAAATTATGGGTGAGTGGCGTAATGAAACCCAAGCGTCCGCCGGTCTCCTTCACCTTCACATAACGCGCCGGTCCCCCGGTTTTATAGGGAATGTCTTCAAGCGTGAACTGCTCCATCAGATTGGCGCGCACCACCGACAGCGGCAGATACTGGTCGGTGCGGTCGCCATCGATATCGCCCAATGGCATAGTCTCGATCAGTGTCAGATCCATGCCTTCGCCGTGGGCCCAGCGCATCATCTCGGGAATTTCCGCCTCGTTGACACCTTTGAGTGCCACCGCGTTGATTTTGAGCGCAAGGCCCGCAACTTGTGCCGCGCGTATCCCTTCCTTCACTTTGCCGAGATCGCCCCAGCGGGTGATCGTCTTGAACTTGCCGGCATCGAGAGTATCGACCGACACATTAATGCGGCGCACGCCATTGCCCGCAAGCTCGGATGCATATTTGGCGAGCTGGCTGCCATTGGTGGTGAGCGTCAGTTCTTCCAGCGCACCCGAACGCAGATGCCGCCCCAGATTTTCAACCAGCGTCATAATGCCCTTGCGCACCAAAGGCTCGCCGCCCGTCAGCCTGATCTTGCGCACCCCCTTGGCGATGAACGCAGAACACATGCGGTCAAGCTCTTCCAGCGACAGCAGATCCTTCTTCGGCAGAAACGTCATATCCTCCGCCATGCAATAGACACAGCGGAAATCACAGCGGTCGGTCACCGACACCCGCAGGTAACTCACATGGCGGCCGAACGGATCGATGAGCTGGGAGGAAGCAGTCATGCGCTATATCTGGTCATATATATCGAAAAGGTCAAGATGGCACCGTGCCAGGGGTGGATCTGTTGGAATTTCCGCTTTGGGCCATAAGCAGTCATTTAGGCTGAACAAGTTCGAACGGTTGCGCGTATGTTTCCTAATGAGTATCGATCTTTTTGAATAGCCTGGCAGCCCACCTCCGCAGGCCTTTTGAGGAGATGCTCGACAGCAGCTAGTCGATCCTCGAGAACGGAAACGCCCCGTCACTGTCCACCCATGTGAACTCATTCTCCCTCGCTTTGCTCCCGTTATAGGTACGGAACACCATAGCGCAGATGTTGTGCTTGCTTGACCAATCGGGGCAAACCTGCCCAAATGCGCGACCTTTGATTTCGGCTGTTCCATCGGTTTGGGAACCCCAATCCCCGGACATGGTGATGGTGCCATCTGTGGAGAAAGATGCCTCGCGCTCAACAGCATCATTGTCGGTACGCCCATGGATTCTGTGGCCGATCAGCAGCAGCCTAAGATCGGCACCAGGGAGCCAAGCGGACGAATTTTCTGGAAAGTTTGCCTGACGCAGGACACCGGCGACCTGGTATCCCATCTTGCCGTTACCGAGGCCCCCCTGGACCAGATTGACTGAAATAGGAAAATTACCCAACGCGACACTGAGGTGATTGAATCGCGCGGCCGCCGACCATGCATCCTGCGCGCGTCCGAGGCGGAGGTAGGTCGGGATAAGAACCAGTTGCGCCCATTGATCATCCGGGCTGAGTTGACCAACGGTGGTCAGCAGTTTTTCCGCCTCATCAAGCCGGCCCAAGTCGTATGCGGCAACGCCACGAAGATAGATGAAAAAGGGCGGTGCATTCGGGTCACGCCGGATGGCCTCGTCGATCGATGACAACGCCTCAATATGACGGCCGTCTGAGGTCAGGGCCCAGCTCTTGTATGCGTAACTCCAAGAATCCCCGGGGTCACGCGCAATCGCAGCATCGAGTTCAGCTAGATGTTTGATCCCAGGTTTTGATGGTGCAATATTTTCTCTGGAATGGAGGGATGCACTATGGGACAAATTCTTCACGGCAGCGCCACCACGACTGAGGCAGTCCGTCGAGCAATACAACATAGTCAAGAGAGCGTAAGGGCAC
>JANLWG010000065.1:0-3103 GCA_031364405.1 Hyphomicrobiales bacterium | reverse complement strand
CCAGCGAGAATGACAGGTCGCTCTTGCCGTCCATGATGGCGTTGACTTCCGCCGCGTCCTGCGGAAACGTCACTTCTGGCTGGTAGGCCGGCTTCAGATTGCGTTCGGCCAGCACGGCCTTGCTCTGGTCATCAATGGTTTTCTGCACCACTTCGGCCATGGCCGATTTGCCATAGACGCGCTTGAGGTGCGGCACCGGCACTTTGCCAGGGCGGAAACCCTTGATGTTGGCGCGGGCCGAAAGTTCAACCAGCTTGGCGTTGAGTTGGGTATCGAGTTCGGCGGCGTTGACCACCACCTTGAATTCGCGCTTGAGGCCGGTGCTCAGTGTTTCGGTAACCTGCATGGTGTCTCGCTCTTATTCTTTACGACATCAGTTTCAAGCATGAGGCCATGGGCAGCGCTTGGTGCGGGCGGAGGGACTTGAACCCCCACGGGTTTCCCCACAGGAACCTAAATCCTGCGTGTCTGCCAATTTCACCACGCCCGCGCGCAAGCCATGGGCTTCGGGCCTTTGCAATCGGCGCGGTCTATAGCAGAGGGGTTTAGGGGATGCTAGCGGAGAAAATCGGACAGACGGTACCCTGCACTAAGCCCGCCGGCCGTCTACTCTTCTGTTCGACCGAGTTTGACCCGAGCCGACAATCCGCGAGGGAGTCATTGTCGTGGCGTGACTGAGGGACTAAACACCTAGGCCGGGTACTGCTTTCGCGCGCCCGGGAATTCTGCCCGGCGTCAATCTCTTCGCGGGTTGACTGTCAGCTTTCAGGGTTGAACGGCGATGACCATCCTGTGCATGTCGCGATGGGCCAAGGCACTTAACACCGGTCGTGAGCTTAGTCCGGAGAGATTTCGGGACCTTTGCGCCACTTTTGATGATTGCAACGCCGACACATGTAAAGGGCAATATACCGATTTTCCGCTGTCACTCTGGTTCCAGTTTCTGTCATCGAAAATCGCTGACATTTAGTGCACCATTTTCCGCTCGCGACTATCCAAGTCATCCATAACAGGAAAATTGCAGCAACTATTGCGAGGAGAAGTAAGAGGAAGGCCGTATTACCTTCAATTTGCAACTGAGCTGGGAACATTTTGCGGCCCACTCCTGAGTGGGCACTGAATATCATGGATTTGGAAATTTCACCAAACTGCAGTGATAGCGAGAGTTGCAGGCCGCATTGATAAGTACAATAACGGTGATCACCTGAACTGGTGCCCAGCAGATCATGAGTTCACACCCTGGCGAAGGAACAATTCGCGGATGAGTCGAATCTGGTGCGCGGGGATTGAGAACGTGGTGTAGTTGCCAGCCGCAACCGGGGCTCACCATATGGACCGCAGCAAGCGCATTTCTCTCACCCTTCTGGTTGTCGCCGAACTTTCGGGGATGAACCTGTGGTTTGCCTCCGCTGCAATTCTGCCCGAACTGCAAGATGAATTTGGGCTCACCGGCGGGGCTCAGGCCTTGCTGACAAGTTCGGTGCAGGCCGGTTTCGTGGCGGGGGCTCTGTTCATTGCGGTGACCGGCATTGCCGACCGCTTCGATCCCCGCAAAGTGTTCTGTATTTCGGCGATGATCGCCGCGGTGTTCAACTGTGGCTTGCTGATCGCGGCGCCGGATAGTCTGGCCGCCGTCGCCTCGCGCTTCCTGACCGGGGCGCTCCTCGCCGGGGTCTATCCGGTCGGCATGAAAATCGCGGTGGGCTGGGGCGTGCGCGACCGTGGCTTGATTGTCGGCTTGCTGGTTGGCGCCTTGACCATGGGCAAGTCGGTGCCGTTTCTCATTGGCTTCTATGGCGGGGCCAACTGGCGGCTGGTGATTGTTGCCACCTCGCTGCTGGCGGCGATTGGCGGGCTGGCGGCACTGGCCAGCAGCCCTGGCCCCCACCATGCCAAGGCGCAAGCCTTCAATCCGAGAGCCATCGCCATCGCCTGGCGCGAGCCGCGCATTCTTAGGGCCTATCTCGGTTACTTCGGTCATATGTGGGAATTGTTCGCCATGTGGGCGTGGGCCGCCACCGCCGCATCGGCTTCCTACGCTTTTACCATGGAACAATCCGCCGCCCATGACCTGGGCAAGCTCACGGCCTTTCTGGCGATTGCCGCTGGCAGTATTAGCTGCATCGTGGCCGGCGCCTGGGCCGACCGCATCGGCAAGGCGGAGGTTGCCATCCTCGCCATGGCAGCCAGTGGCACGGCGGCATTGCTCACGGCTGCCACCTTCGGCGGACCCGTATGGCTGACCTTCGCGCTGGTGCTGATCTGGGGCATCGCGGTTATTCCCGATTCCGCCCAGTTCTCGGCGCTGGTGGCCGATGCCTCGCCGCCGCATCTGGCCGGAAGCCTGATGACGTTTCAAACCGCCATCGGTTTTGGACTGACCATCTTCACCGTGCAGATGACGCCGATTGCCGCTGGCTATCTGGGCTGGCCCATTGTGTTGGCGCTGCTCGCCATCGGCCCCTTCATTGGCATCGCCGCCATGTTGCCGCTCAGACGGTGGAAAGTTGTTGCAGCAGATCCTCGGCAGTAAACCCCTTCGGCCCATGCCGGCGGGCCGCCTCACCATGCAGCCACACGGCGGCGCAGGCGGCTTCGTAAGGTTCCATGCCTTGCGCCAATAGGCCCGTCACTATTCCCGCCAGCACATCGCCCGATCCGGCGGTGGCGAGCGAGGGTGGCGCATTGGTGTTGATGGCGGCGCGGCCGTCCGGGCTGGCGATCACCGTGTCGGGGCCTTTCAGGATCACCACCGCGCCCGCGCGTTTTGCGGCACTTCTGGCGCGTTCGTGTTTTGAATCAGATTGTTGAGTCAAATCCTTGAAAAGGCGGGAGAACTCTCCCTCGTGCGGAGTCAGCACAACACCCCGGCCGGGCTTTGCGGCGATGGCCTTGAAAAGCGCCTGCGGGTCATCGGCAAAAATGCTGAGCGCATCAGCATCGAGCACGGCGGCGGCTGGGCTGGCGAGGGCGGTTTGAACCTTGGCGCGGGTCTCGGGACCCATGCCCGCTGCCGGTCCGATGCAGACTGCGTTGTTGCGCTGGTCGGCGAGCAGCTCTTTTAAATCAAGATCGGACAACATGACCGCACTCACATGGGTGG
>JANLWG010000050.1:0-1752 GCA_031364405.1 Hyphomicrobiales bacterium | reverse complement strand
TGATGAGATAGGGGCTGGCATCAACCGCACGCTGCTGGGAAAAATCGCCGATAAAATCAAGCTGCTCAACCGCGAGCGTAGTCTGACGTTTTGCCTGATCGAGCATGATCTCGACTATGTATCGAAGCTGTGTGACAGCGTCGTGGTGATGGCGCAGGGTGCTGTTCTCATGCAAGGCAGTGTCGATGAAGTGCGCCGCGACGAGCGGGTGATCGAGGCCTATTTCGGTGGCGGCAAATATGAGGAGCGGGCATGAGTGTCGTGCTTTCGGTGCGCCAATTGACCGCTGGTTATGGCGGCGTTCCGATCATCGAGGAAATCAATCTCGATGTGGAGGAAAACAGCGTCTGCGTCATCATCGGGCCCAATGGGGCTGGAAAATCAACACTGCTCAAATCGATTTTTGCGCTCACCACAATTGCCGGCGGCACCATTGCGCTGGCTGGCCGGAACATCACCGGGCTTGCCACATCCGCGCTGGTGCCCATTGGCATTTCCGCCGTGCCGCAAAACCGCAATGTGTTTACCTCGCTCACGGTTGCCGAAAATCTTGACATCGGCACCTATGCGGCACCGCCAAGAGACCGGGCACAAACACAGGAGAAAGTTTTAGCATTATTCCCCGACCTTCATGCCAAGCTGCGCCAGCCGGCGGGTGAGCTATCGGGTGGTCAGCGCCAAATGGTGGCGATAGGCCGGGCCCTTATGAGCGAACCAAGACTGCTGCTGCTCGATGAGCCGACCGCCGGACTTTCGCCAACTTACCTCGAAAAGATTTTCGATCTCATCCTGGATATCCGCAGCACCGGCGTCACCATTGTGATGGTGGAGCAGAACGCCAAACAGGCGCTGCGCATCGCTGATCTGGGCCATGTGCTGGTCAATGGCCGCAACTTTATTTCCGGCCCCGGTGCTGAACTTCTCGCCAATGACAATGTGCGCCGCTCCTTCCTCGGCGGAGGCGAAGCGCCATGATCGACTTCATCAATCTCTATCTCATTCCGGCACTAACTCTCGGCAGCATTTATGCGCTGGGGGCGGTTGGCATTTCGATGATTTTCGGCATTCTGCGGTTTGCCCATTTCGCCCATGGCGACGTGATGACCATCGGCGCCTATGGCACGCTGACCGCAGTGTGGTTCATTCCGGTTCACCCGCTCCTGCTTATCCCATTTGGGGTGGCGCTGGCGGTGGTTTCGGCACTCGCGGTTGATCACTTTTTCTATAAACCGTTGCGAAAATTACCGACCATCTACACGGTGATCTCGTCATTCGGTGTTGCTCTCATCTTCCGCTCGATTGCGCAACTGGTATGGAGTTCGGAAGACCAGGTATTCGTGCGCGGAGTAACCAAGCCGGTGGTGATCTTCGACACGTTTCGCATTGCGGCGCTGCATGCGCAGGTCATCATCCTCACCCTGGCGATTGCCATCGCCTTGCATTATTTTCTTACACGCTCACGCACCGGCCGCGCCATGCGTGCGGTAGCAGATGAGCCGGAGTTGGCGGCAGTGGCTGGGCTTGATACCGAAAAGATCACCCGCTGGACCTGGGTTATCGCCGCCTCGCTGGCGGCAATCGCTGGCATTTTCGCGGGGATGGATACCGATGTGCATCCCAATCTTGGTTGGAACCTGCTGCTGGCGATGTTTGCAGCCGCCATCCTTGGTGGTATCGGCAAGCCGATGGGAGCCATGGCCGGCGGCATCATCATCGGTCTGGCCGAGGAACTTTCGACCTATAACTGGATCG
>JANLWG010000374.1:0-18595 GCA_031364405.1 Hyphomicrobiales bacterium | reverse complement strand
GCCGTCAGCGGCAAAAGCCGCTTGCCCTGACCGGCCGCGAGAATGATGACACGCACGATGCTTGAACCTGTATGACGGGGAAGGCTATGAACGCGTCTCCATCGCACCCGATTCCCCGGAAGTCAACGCAAAGCCAAAACCGCCTTGTTCAGCATCGCCCACCTCTCCGATGTCCACCTGACTTCGATGCCGCGCTCAGCCAAGAGGTCTATCACAAAGGGGACGCATGGTGTTTTTCTGACGATGCCTGCTCGCCGCCGCCATGACGCGACTGGACGAAACCGTCTGATCGCCGATTGACTTGGACGGGCTGGCTGCCCATAGAAACGGCCACCAATCTGGATATCCGACATCTTGGCAAGCACTCCACGCCCTCCCGCCCTCTGCATCGCCGGCACCACTGGTCCCGCACTTTTCGGCCTCGCCACGGCGGAGCGTATGCGCCGCCAGTTCGCCAGCGCCGGTGTGAAAATTGTCCTCACGCCGGAACAGGCGGCGGGCCATCAGGGCCCGGTGATCGTGGTGCGCGCCGACGCGGCGCTCGACCGGCCGCTGATCCCGGTGCTGATCGGAACACCGAAGCTCATGCTCACCGGCGAGGGCCCGGAACGCAGCCTGCCGCTCGCCGTCCATGTGGAGGCCAGCGGCGTGGCCGCCGCCATCGCCGTTCTGTCAGGCGATACCGCCGGCCTGTCCGGCCTCGATCTGAACCCGCGTGCGCCCGACGAACTCGACGTGAAGTTCTGGGACGTCCTGCGCAAGCGCGAAACGCCCTATGCCTATGCGGTATCGCCCGTCAACTTGGCGAAAGTCGAGTGGCGCATGTTCATGGGCACCTACAAGGGGGCGACTGACATCGTTACCAAGCATGTCTGGCCGGTGCCCGCCTTTTACGTGACGCGCTGGCTCGCGCCGCGCGGCATCACCCCCAACATGGTGACGGCGGTAAGTGCCATCCTCATGGTGCTGGCATTGTGGCTATTTCTGCGCGGCGACTATGCCCTGGGTCTCGCCTGTGGCTGGGTCATGATCTTCCTTGACACAGTGGACGGCAAACTCGCCCGCACCACGCTCACCTCCAGCAAGTGGGGCAACACCTTCGACCACGGCATCGACCTCGTGCATCCACCGTTCTGGTACATCGCCTGGGGGCTGGGACTCTCAAAGGTTGGGCTTGGCTGGAACCCGGTAACTTTCTGGTGGGTAATCGGCGCAATTCTTGGCGGCTATGTTTTGCAGCGCCTTATGGAACTCGTTGCCGTCAAAAGGTTGGGGCTAGTGATCCACATCTGGCGCCGGATGGACACCCTGTTCCGCCAGGTGACGGCGCGGCGAAACCCCAATTTGATTCTGTTGACTCTGGGCGTGCTCACCGGCCGGCCCGACTGGGGTTTGATGGCGGTGGCTATCTGGACGATTCTCTGTCTCGTGCTGCATGGCCTGCAACTGATGCAAGCGCTTGCGGCACGGCGCTCGGGACCCCTGGTTTCGTGGATGACGCAAGGCTGAAACGGCCGGGCCTTCTCGTCGATGAAGGGATTTATTTCTGCGCCTGGTGCTCAAAATTCCTTCGCCAACCTGAGTGCGTCATAGATTGCTGCGTGGATGTTGCGCGAGGCTACGGCGTCACCGATGCGGAAAAGTTGGAATTTTGCCTGGGTATTTACATTGATGGTCTGTGGGCGGCCTTCAATCAGGGCGAGGTGATCGACTTCGCCGCGGTTGATTGAATGCTCCTTGAGATCGAAGTAAAGACCGGCGAGCGGTGCGGTGCCGTTTTCGACGACGACCTGATCGACAACGCGTTCGCCGCAATCGGCCTGGGTGTAGGGGCTCCACAGGGTGGCCTTGATTTTGTTGCCCTCGCGGGTGAGGGCGCGGATGCGGGTCATGGTAGTGATCTTCACGGAGCGTTTGGTTAAGGTTTTCATGTAGGGTACGAGATTGAGGCCGCCCATGTCGGCAGCGAAGAAGCGTTCGGGACTCACCAGTTCCAAAAGCGCACCGGCCTCGGCGATGAATTCGGCCGCCGCCATGCCGGGATGGGCGCCATTGTCGTCGAACAGCAGTACTTCTTCGGCGGGCTTCACATCGCCCGAGAGAATATCCCAGCTTGAAACGGCAAGCTCGCCGCCTTGTTCGATGGCAAGATTCTGCGGCAGGCCACCGGTTGCGACAATGACGATATCGCCAGCGAGGCTGAGGATGTCACTGGCCTCGGCCACGGTGTTGTAGCGCATGTCGACGCCCAGGCGCTCGCACTGGCTGACGCGCCAATCGACAATGCCGATCAATTCCTTGCGGCGCGGCAATTGGGTGAGCAAGCGGATTTGACCACCGGCGCTGGGCGCTGCTTCGAACACGGTAACGGCGTGGCCGCGCTCGGCGCCGACGCGGGCGGCTTCAAGCCCTGCTGGTCCAGCGCCAATGACAACAATGTTTCTGCGCTTGCCTTCCGTTGGGGCGATCGCATGCGGCATGGTGGCCTCGCGGCCGGTCGCCGGATTGTGAATGCACAGGGTGTCGTGGCCCTCATAGAGGCGGTCGAGGCAATAGGTGGCGCCGACACAGGGGCGGATGTCGTGCTCGCGGCCTTCGGATATTTTCCTGACAATGTGAGGGTCGGCGATATGGGCGCGAGTCATCCCCACCATGTCGAGCTTGCCGCCGGCGATGGCATGGCGGGCAGTTGCGACATCATTGATGCGGGCGGCATGGAACACCGGAAACTTCGTCGCGGCGCGCACCTCGCCGGCAAAATCAAGATGGGGCGAGGCTTTCATGCCGGCGATGGGGATTATGCCGGAAAGTGGAGCATCGTGGTCGATATGGCCCTTGATGATATTGAGAAAGTCGATCAGGCCAGATGCTTTGAAGCGCTGACAAATCTCGATGCCTTCGGCGCGAGTCAGACCCTGGTCCCAATCCTCATCGGCGGCAATGCGCAGTCCCACCAGAAAATTTTCGCCAACACGGTCGCGGATTGCCTGCAGCACACGCATGCCGAAGCGCAAGCGGTTATCGAGCGAACCGCCGTAATCGTCATCGCGCCGCCCGGTGACAGGCGACCAGAAGCCGTCCATCAGATGGCCGTAGCATTCGATTTCAAATCCATCGAGATGGGCCGCCTGCATGCGCTCGGCGGCATCGGCATAGTCCCTGATGATACGTTCGATGTCCCAGTCTTCCATTTCTTTCGGAAAGGCCCGGTGGGCGGGCTCGCGCACCGGTGACGGCGCCACCACGGGCAGCCAGTCGGCTGTGTTCCACACGGTGCGGCGGCCCAAATGCGTCAACTGGATCATCACTGCCGCGCCGTGGTCATGGCATTGATCGGCCAGCGCCCTGAGCCACGGCACGATTTCGTCCTTATAGGCGAGGAGATTGCCGAACACCGGGGCTGAATCGCGCGAGACGACGGCCGAACCCGCGGTCATGGTCAGCGCGATGCCGCCCTTGGCCTTCTCCACATGATAGAGACGGTAGCGATCCTTGGGCATTCCGTCTTCGCTGTAGTTGGGCTCATGCGAAGTCGACATGATGCGGTTCTTGAGCGTCAGGTGCTTGATGCGGAACGGCTGAAGCAATGGGTCATTGGCACGTATCAGCGTGGTCATGGTGTGGCATTTACCGGGTTGAGTTTGACTGGGGCCCAGGCCACTTCATTGCCCTTGGCGGGATTTCGCGGAACCAGGAAAGAAAAGGCCAACCCCACGGCGGCGATGCCAGTGCCGATCCAGAATACCCAGGTGTAATGAACGTCCCACAACAGGCCGAGCGGAATTGGAATGCACACGGCGGCGATATGATTGATCGAAAAGGCAACGCCGGCGGTGGGCGCCATGTCCTCAGGATCGCCGATCTTCTGGAAGTAGGTTTTGTGGGCAATCGACATCGAGAAGAACGCGTTGTCGAGCATGTAGAGCGCAGCCGCGATCCAGGCATTGGCGGCGAGCGCATAGGCGGCGAACACCACGATCAATCCCAGATGCTCGACGATAATCGAGCGCCGCTCGCCCCAATCTTCAATGAAGCGGCCAAGGCGGGGGGCGATCATTGTGGTGAAGACCGCGTTGGCAAGCAGCAGCATGGTCATTTCGGCGACGCTGAAACCGAATTTCTGCACCATCATCAGCACGGCGAAAACAAGGAAAATCTGGCGGCGCGCACCGCCAATGAAAGTGATGGCGTAATAGAGCCAATAACGTTTGCGCAGTACCAGTGTTTTGCGCTGGACGGTTTTGCCTTCGAAGCGTGGGAAGATGAGCCAGACCATCAGGCCGATCGCCATTGCCACCAGACCGCCTGCCAGAAACACCCAGATGTAATCGAGCTTCAGCCATTTCCAGGTGATGAAGATCAGGCCATAGGCGGCAATGGTCGAGAGCGAAGCGCAGGCGCTGATGCGGCCCATGCGGCTTGGCGCGTTGGCCCTATCGAACCATTGCAGCGCCAGCGATTGGGCTACGGTCTCATAATAATGAAAGCCCAGGGATTTGAGTATGGTGGTGGCGTAGAAACCGGCGGCGAAGGGGAAAAAGCCGGTGATCGCCACGCCAACGCCGATCGTCAGTACAGAGAGGATCGCCAGCGTTTGCTCGCGCATGAAGAGCAGGAGCAGCACTGCGGCGAATGCGAGAAAGCCAGGAATCTCGCGCACCGTATGAAGGATACCTTGCTGTTCGCCACCAAAGCCGATGACGTCGACGGCGTAGTTGGTGTGCAGGGCATTCCATGAGGAAAATGCGAAGGCATTGGCCGCCGCCATCAGGGCCAATGCCACAAACGGTGTCCGCCAGCCTCTGGCCGGCGCTATGGGTTTTTCTACTCCGGGCATGCTCACCCTATAGCAGAGGGATTTTACCAACTCACGGTAAAAGCCATGCGGCAGGTGCAGAGGGTCAATGACCGGTGAAGGGCCTGAGCAAGCGCAGGACTTTGGCGGGCAGGCGGTAATAGGCAGCGCGCAGGCGGGGCCTCAGGGTTTCCAGGTATATGAGGCCATAGGCCCAACCCATGGGGCTCAGGGCCAGATGATAGTCGCGGGTTTCCATGGCTGCCGAACTCCATGATTCCTTGTGGGTATCATGGGGCACCATGAGATCGAACACCGTCATGCCGTCGGTCAGGGCCCGGCGCTGGGAATAATCCATGTGCAGGCGGGCCGGTGAATAGTCGGTCAGCGCATTCACATGGGAGGTGATGAAACCAAAATGGCTGGTGCCAAAGCGCAGGCCAATTTCCCATGAAAGATCCGTGCTGCCTGCGGTCATGCGGCTGGTCACCAGTTCGAACGGCGGGCCCTTGGCGCGCGACAGACCTTTCAGAAAATCCATCAGCAGGCTCGAACCCAGGATACGGTTCTGACGGCCGCGTTCATCGAGCCACTTGCATTTTTCGGCAATGGCCTGGCGCATGGCGGCATCGTTGCAGGCACCTGCTTTGACCATTTCGAATTTCAACGGGCCAAACTTGCCTTCGAGACCCTTGCGGATTTTCTTGCGGCGCTTGCGCTGACTGGAATTGTAGCGCGCCTCGTAGGCGGTATCATTGGCGAAGGCACTCAAATCGAGCCATGGTGCGTGCTCGATCAGGCGGCCATCGCGAAAAGCCGTGCGCAGAAAGGGTGCGGCAATGGCGTCGCTTCGCACATGGCGGAGGCGGATCGAGTCAATATTGCGCAGGCGGCGGATCAACTCCGTTGCGGCGAGCAACCATTCCATCGGGTTTTCGGCGGGGGCAATCAGGATGTCGCCATATTGGGCGAGCGGTTCGGAGGCCCAGCGCAACACTTTTACTGGTCCGCTGGCATTTTTCATCAGGGGCCAGACGAATGCAAGTTGTTCGCCCCTGAAGCCAGCGATAATGCAGAGCTCTTCATTGCAACCAGGTGCCGCGTAGGTGTTGGCCCAACTGTGCAGCCAGTGGAAACTCTGGAACACGCCGTGCGGCCGCGCACCGGTCAGCTCAAGTTTGCGCCAACCGGCTTCAAGGCCGGCGAGACCTTCAAGTGTGGTGACCAGCGAGAGGCGAGAGACCAACGGCGATACATGGGCGATAGGCGCTGCGTCGGATGTCATGCCGGTGCTGCGGACGTGCAGGGCTTGCGTGGTGTCGGGCCTGGCCAATGGCATTTTTTGTCTGCTTCCCGGAAAAGCAAGCAGTCTGCCAGCTATTCCCTGCGATAGTCTTGACGGCACAAATTCTGGTAAATGTCTGGTTAATTTCAGCGCACCAGTTCCCGCATCAGGCTGCCCAGGGTTTCCTTGGCCGAGGTTTCCTGCGGAATGGGACGGCACACGTCGCGGGCGGCCAAGCCAATGCGGGCGGTCATGATGCCGTTTACAGCACCTTCGCCAAAGCGCGCCGACAGGCGGCCAAGCACACCCTTGCCGATCACATGCTGCAGAAGATTGTCGGAAAGTGCCAAGCCTCCGGTTACCGCCAAGTGCCCCAGCACCATGCGGGCCAGGCGCAGGGTGGCCAAGCCTGAGGGCCTGCCGCCATAAAGCGTTGCAAGCTCTCTCACCATGCGCAGATTCTGGACGGCGACAACAATCATGTCGAGTGCGGCAGTTGGCGTGACGGTGGTGATCAGCGTCACCCGGCGGGCGCAGCGGGCGATGATGCGGTGGGCGTCCTCGTCGCGCGGGCTCACCAGATAACGCTCGGCCAGACGCATGCGGCCGGGCGCATCGATCACATCTCCCTCGTGCTGGCGCAGAGACTCGAGTCCCCACTGCGCATCGTGACGGCTATGGTGAATCCGGATCAGTCCATCGATGGCGCGCTTGGCTGCAGGTGCATCATGCAAGTTAATGGCGTGAGCGGCGTCGGCCTGGATATGCTCGATGCGGTTCAACCTTGCGAGGCTCCAGAGCTCCCGTGCGATGATCGCCAGTGCGGCAAAACCTGCAAGGCCAGCGACGCCGAGCGCCAACCATCCGAAGGCTGGTGCCTGAGCGAAAAGCCCCTCGATCAGTTGGGTAGTCGCAAGACCGGCCCACAGCAGAAACAAAGTAAACAGCGAACCCATAAGCAACGTGCCCCAGTGCCACGCGGTGGATTTGCGCGGCGGTGCTGGGGCAAGCACGGTCAATTCGCCCGCGGGCTCATCGGGCGGGAATTCAATGCCGGTAATGGCGCGCGGTTTGCGCCGGGGAGTCGCATGAGCTTTCGCATCCGGTTCTTCGATCACAAAGGCCGTGGGCTTGCGATATTTCTCACTCATGCCAGCCAGTCTCCGATCAGGAATTCAAGGGCGCGGTCCATGCGAATGTGGGGAAAACTATCCTGCTTTGGCACGGGTGGGCGGAAGCGCACGAACTTGAGATGGCCCTCGAGGCTGCCATCCAATGCCTGGCGCGGATCGGCGGGAAGGTCACCGGGAAAAATCGCTGCTTCGGTTTCGCCGTCAAAAACCTGGGTGCCGATCGCTTCGCCTTTTTGCGGGGTGCCGGCAATGCACTCAAGCACTTCTCTCCTTTGCGTGACCCGCGCCTCGCGGGTAGCGCGGATGGCGGCGATTGCGGTCACATCAATGCTGGCGCCGGAAAATTCCGCGCGGGTGGCGGCGGCTTCGACAATCAGGCGGAGAATTGCTTCGATCTTGTCGTGGCTGGTGTGATGCAGAAGATCGGCCTTGGTCGCGGCAAACATGATACGTTCGATCCGGCGGCCGAAAAAATGCGACGCCAGCGAATTTGCTCCTTGCCGGAAACACGCAAGGATTTGGCAAAGTGCTGCCTGCAAATCGGTCACGGCGTCGACACCGGCGTTGAGAGGGCTCAAAACATCGACGAGAACGATCTGACGGTCGAGCCTGGCGAAGTGTCCGAAGAAAAATGGCTTGACGATGCGGTCGACATAAGACTGGTAGCGTCTGGCCATCAGCGCACCCAGCGAGCCTTTGGAAAACTCCGCATCGGCAGTCACATCAAGCGGGGCAAAGGCCAGAAGTGGCGATCCCGCATAGTCGCCGGGCATGAGAAAACGCCCTGGCGGCAAGGCCGAAAGCGAAACATCGTCAGCCCGGCAGTGTGCTAGATAGCCGGTGAAAAGTTCGGCGGATTTGATCGCCGCGGTTTCATCGGCACTTGCCATGGCATCGAGCGTGCGCAGATGGTCATGCCAGTCCCGGGCAAGGGTCTTTCGTGGACCATCGCGGCTAGCGGCAATTGTCGCGGAGGACCACGCGGCAAAGGTCATGTTCATCAACGGCAGGTCGAGCAGCCATTCACCGGGATAGTCGACGATATCCACATGAAGCAGGCCCCGGCCCAGGTGGCGGGCCAAAACCCCCCGCGGGGTGTAATCAATGGCGAGGCGCAGCTGGCTGATCTGCCGGGTACTTTCCGGCCAGCGCCGATCCGCCGCCGTCAGTGCATCAAGATGCTCCTCGTAGCGGAAGCGCGGCAGATCGTCGTCGGGTTGCGGTTCGAGATAGACACGGTTGATGCGGCCGCCACTCAAGGCTTCGAAGGCCGGCAAACGGCCACCCTGCAAGAGGGCTTGAACGAGAGCGGTAATGAACACGGTCTTGCCAGACCGCGACAGACCGGTGACGCCGAGGCGCAGCGAGGGGCCTGCCAGTCTCATGGCAAAATCCTTCAGGCCTCCTACCGCCAGACGGCTGCCATCAATGATACTGGAAATTTTCACGCCTTCGTCCACTGCATTGCGCCGCCAATTTGGGGGCAGAACGCATTGAAAACAAGGCGTCAGTCGTCGGCAACCGCCGTGATATCCTTGGGCCGGACAAAACGAACGAGTGTGCCCGACTTTTCACAAACCGCAGACCAGTCCGGCACGTTCATGGTGATGACGGCGAGAGCACAGGTGGGGTACTTATTCTTAAGCCGGCTGCGCAGCCTTTCCTCGCCCCTGGCCGAGAGGCTTTGCGCCAGCCCTTCAATCGATGGATTGTGGCCAACCAGTAGAAGCGATTTAATACCGGTGGCTTGCTGGCGGATACATTCCAGCAGATTTTTTCCGCTGCCAAAATCATAGATGCGATCATCGATAAGCGTGGGTGGCGGCGTATCGAATTTCGCCGCAACGAGCTCCAAGGTGTCCTGGGCCCGCCTGGCCGGTGAACACAAAACCAGATCGGGTACGAGGCGCTTGGAGGCCATGAAGCGGCCCATGGCAGAGGCCGCGCGTTCGCCGCGGCGATTCAGAGGGCGATCGAGATCGGTCAATCCATCGCCGGACCAACTTGATTTGGCGTGGCGCAGAAGCAAGAGCTGCAACATTGTGCCTCCATCATCCGTTGCTGGTGCAATAATTTAACCAAGTGAAAGTTGGATGACCGGTTCTAGAGGAATTACCGACAATTTTATTCAATGCGTAAGCTGAATTGAGACAACTGGTAGACTAGCTTGGCAACATATACTCAGACAACCCGGATGTATCGCGGCAAGTGGGACATAAGGCAATGACTAGCAGTTTACGCAGCTACCGCAACCAATCCGGAGGCAACGTCTCAGCGATTTTTGCGATGGTAGCAATTCCACTACTTCTGGCTGCCGGAACGGCGATTGACTATTTGAGATACGCCAACGTCAAGGCGGACATCCAGTCAGCCCTCGATGGCGCAGCGCTTGCGGCGGCACTGCCGGCTGACCGGACCGACGTTCAACGGGTGGTGATTGCCAAAAGCTATTTTGCTTCGAATCTTGCCGAATACGGAACTGATGTTCCTGAACTGGACGTCGAAGTTTTCGAAGATACTATTTTGGCTTCGGTCGATACGGTGGTCCCAACGTCATTCATGAAGCTCGGGGGCATTGATACTATGCCGATTCATGAGTTGAGCGAGGTGATGCGGCCGTATGCCGGAAGTGCTGAAGTCGTGCTGGTTCTTGACTATTCCGGATCGATGAATAGCAAGAATAAATACCAGGACATGGAAACGGCGGCGACCGCCATGATAAACAATTTGGACGCGGCCATCGCGGATGACAAACTCAAGATCGGACTTGTGCCATTCTCGGCAATGGTTCGCACCAGCATGAGCTCCAGCTACGTAAACCAAGTTTCGGCCACTTCAACATGGACGGGCTGCACGCAAGATCGCGCCTATCCCTCCAATACCACTGTTGATACGCCAATCATCACAAATGGCGCCACTAAGTGGGGTTACATCGATAACAACGGTGAAAATAACGGCAATTATAGTTGCCCCAACTATCAAAAGAAGAATCTGGAGATCGTCCCGCTGACGAGCGATCTCGCCGGAGTGAAATCCAAACTCGCGGCCATGCGGCCACTTGGCAACACCAATATTCCGCTGGGAGCGGAATTCGGCTGGAACCTGCTCGACCCCCAGACACCCTTTGACGAGGGTCAGTCTTATGGCGCCAAGACCAACCGCAAATTTCTGATCCTGTTAACCGATGGCGTGCAAACTTCCGGGCAGTTTGGTTCGGGAAATTCGCGCAGCGTCTCGAATGGAAACCAAAACCTGCTGACTCTTTGCGCGGGTATGCGCAATGCCGGGATCACGGTGTTCGCCATTGCCTATGACATCAATGATCCGGCGGTAACGACGTTGCTGTCGAGTTGCGCTCCAGGCCGCTACTTCGAACCCGACGCCGGCGGCTCGGAAATCAGCCAGGTGTTTTCGCAAATCACCAAGCAAATCAAGAACAAGACGGCGCGGCTGTCCAAGTGACCGGGTAAACTAGCGGCCGATATCGCGCAGGTCGAACGGCGTTGTCTGATAGACTTCGTTGATCCAATTGCCCAACAGCAAGTGAGCATGGCTGCGCCAGCGGTTTTCTGGTGGAGCCTTGGGATCATTCTTCGGGAAGTAGTTGGCCGGAAGCTCGATGGTTTTTCCGGCGTTGGTGTCGCGCCAATATTCATCAGCCAGCGAATGGGTGTCGTACTCGATGTGATTGAACATATAGAGTGAGCGATGCGGCGCGTCATTTATCAGACACAGGCCTGCCTCATCGGACTCCATCAGCACTTCGAGGTTCTTGTCTCTTGGCAGATCTGCGCGATGGTTCTCGGTCCAGCGTGACACGGGGATCGAGAAGTCGTCCGAGAAGCCGCGCAGGAAGGGCGAGGTTGGATTGAGATTGCGGTGGCGGTAGACGCCGAAAAGTTTCTTCGACAAGGCGTGTTTGGGCACACCGTGGAAATGATGCAATGCCGCCTGGGCGCCCCAGCAGATGTTCATGGTGGAATGAACATTGGTCTGGGTCCAGTCGTAAATGCTGGCGAGTTCATCCCAGTAAGTGACATCCTCGAATTCAAGTAGCTCAACTGGAGCTCCGGTCACGATAAAACCATCGAACTTGTCTTGCGCCACATCTTCCCAGTCGCTGTAGAAAGCAATCATGTGATCGGCAGAGGTATTCTTTGGGGTATGGCTGGTAATCTTGATTAGCGACAGTTCAACCTGCAGCGGGGTTGCGCCGATCAGGCGGGCAAACTGGGTTTCTGTCTTGATCTTGTTGGGCATCAAATTCAGCAGGCCGATGCGCAAGGGCCGGATGTCCTGGCGCAGGGCTGATGCCTCGGTCATCAGCATGACGCCCTCGTTCTCAAGCGTCTGGCGGGCGGGCAGATCGTTGGGAATGCGGATCGGCATGATTATTTGTGCTGCTGGTCGATGGCGCTGGACAGGAGAGCGATGAAATCGGCTTCGGATGCAATGGCTGGCACATCTTCCATATGCACTTTGTAACCGAAATTGCGGGCAATTGACTCATGGAGCGGAACCCGGTGATGCAGCAATTGCTCAAAACCCCAAACGGCAAAGCTGTCGGGATCGACGTCATCGTCGGCAGAGATATTGTTGATTGATTTATATTCGGCCCATTTCGCATCGAGAAAGGCCGGCTGGTAATACATGGGCTTGGGACACTTGCGAAAGCGCTCGATCAGCATTTGCGTGTGCTGGGGATTGCCCTCGACATAGAGCAGCAGGGTATTCTCGGCGAGACATTTCAGAACCGGATCGTTGGGGTTGGCCGGGTCCACCACTTCGCACAGGCTGCCGCCGGAATCGCAGACAAAGTGCGTGTACTGATAAATATCGCGGGAGCGCCCGATGAATTCGGGAACATCGAGCAAGGCATGAATCTCCGCCTCGCGGTGCTGGTTCTGGCGGCGTTTATATTCGGCAAACGAGATACCGCCCCTGGCCGGATTGCCGGGCTTGCCGAGATAGCTCGACAGCGGACTGAGATTCTCGAAGGTAATGTTGGAGCAGATGTAAATCGAATCCGACAGCAACAGATCGCGCAGGAAAGGCACGTGCATGGCTTCACGCTTGAAGTTGTCGACGATGTGTTCGCCCATATAGCGGGTGCCGATGCGGTAATCGACGGAATATTGGAACCAGCGGCTGTGCTGCAGCAGGCGGGCCAGCGTGGTCTTGCCCACGCCCGACATGCCGAATATGGTTACAGCCTTCGATGGCCAATCGCGGAAATCTTTGCCTGATGTGAAGCGCATGGTGCTCCATAGCGCAGGGTTGGGGGCTCCGGCAACTGGCCTTCCTTGTGTGGGGATGGAGTGAGAATGCAAACGACCGAGACCTGGTATGAGGCGACCACCACGCGAGGGCCGCCGCGTCCGCCACTCAGTGGAGAGGTTGAGGCTGATGTATGTGTGATCGGCGGCGGGCTGGCGGGGCTCACCACCGCACTCGAACTGGCGCGGCGCGGCAAGTCCGTTGTGTTGCTCGAAGCCAAGCGCATCGCCTGGGCCGCATCGGGACGAAACGGCGGGTTCGTGTCGAACGGATTTGCCGAAGGCCTGGACAAGATTGCCGCGCGCACCGGCCGGGACGGCGCCAGGGCGCTGTTCAGTCTCTCATGTTTCGGCACGGAATTCATCCGCCGGGAAATCGCCGGGGGCGATGCCTCGATCAAGATGGGTGAAGGCTGGATCGTTGCGCGGCGCTATGACAGCGGAACCAAGCTGCGGGCTTACCGCGATCATCTGGAAGTGGCCTACGGCGATAAACGTGAGTTCCTCGACATTGAGGAAACCCGGGCACGGCTCAACTCGCAGCGTTATTTCCACAGTCTCTACGATCCGTCGGCATTTCATATGCATCCGTTGCGCTACGCTGTGATGATCGCTGCCAAAGCTGAAAACGCCGGTGCGGGGCTGTACGAGCAATCGCCGGCGCTTGAAGTTTCAGGCTCGTTCGGCAAGTGGCAAGTGCGCGGCGTTGATGGCGCGGTGAATGCGGGTCATGTGGTTTACGCGGTGTCGTCACTCGACCGGCGCATTCATGCGATGACGGCGCGCGCGGTGCTGCCGGTGGCAACTTATGCGGCGGTGACCGAGCCCATGGTTCAGGATGCGATTCGGACGCAGAGTGCTGCGTCTGACTCGCGCCGCGCCGGAAATTACTACCGGCTGGTGGATGAAGGCCGCATTCTCTGGGGCGGCGCCATCACCACGCGGGTGTCGGAACCAGCATTGCTGGCTGAGCAAATGAAACGTGACATGTTGTCGGTCTATCCACAGCTTGGCTCGCCCACTATGGCGTTCGCCTGGATGGGCCTCATGGGTTATGCACTGCACAAGATGCCGTTAATCGGTGGTGACGGGCAGGGGCAATGGTGGGCGACGGCATTCGGTGGCCATGGCATGAATACTACGGCGATGGCGGGAATTCTTCTGGCGCGCGCCATAGCGGGTGGCGATGACGAATACCGCCGCTTTGTGCCATTCGGCCCCACATGGGCAGGCGGGCCGTTTGGCCGGGCCGGTGTTCAGGCCAGCTATTGGTGGATGCAGATTCGTGACACGGTCGACGAAATGAAATCGCGGCAGCGGTGAGGACATGGCGTTTGGCAGCAATGTTCTAAGCGAAACCTGTACCTTCGATCCCTATTGGTGGCGGGCAGCGCCTCCTGATCAGGTGACACCGGCTGTCCCTCCGCAAAAAACCGATGTGGCCCTCATCGGCTCCGGCATCACCGGGCTGGTGGCGGCATTGCATCTGGCGCGCGGCGGGCGGCAGGTCACGGTTTTCGAAGCCCATGAACCCGGTTACGGCGCCAGCACGCGCAACGCGGGCTATGTGGGGCGCAGCCTCAAACATGGCTTTGGCGAATTGATCGAGGCCCATGGGCTGGCCTTCGCCACGGCAGTTTATGGCGAGTTGATGGAGGCTTTTCTGGCGGTGAAGGAAACCATCGCGGAGGAGAAGATAGAATGCCACTACCTTCAACAGGGACGCTTGCTGCTGGCCACCAACCCCGCCATGTACGAAGCCATGGCGCGTGAGCTTTCACTGCGGGAAAAACATCTGGGCGAACCGTTCGCCATGGTGAGCCGGGCGGAGCAATTGAAGGAAATCGGCACCGGTCATTATTTTGGTGGTGCGAAGATCGAGGATCACGCTGGCCTGCATCCCGGACTCTACCACCAGGGTCTGCTCAACGCCGCGCATGTTGCCGGTGTCACGATTATGGCTCATACGCCGGTCAGGCGCATCGTTGCCGAGAGCAGCGGTTTCTCAATAGTCACACCGAGCGGCAAGCTCTTGGCACGCGATGTGATTGTCGCCACCAATGGTTATTCGGGTGACGCGCTGCCGTGGCTCAAACGCCGGGTGATGCCGTTCGATGCCTATCAAACTGTGTCGCAGCAGCTTGATCCCGCGCGCGTGCGGCAATTGTTGCCGGGTGATCGCACTTACATCGACTGGAATTTCAACGTCGATTGGTTCAGGCGGGCACCCGATGATGCCTCGCGCATCATATTCGGTGGATTGACCGGTGGCCGCAACCAGGATCTCCGTATCATGGCGGAGCGGTTGCATCTCAGACTCGTACGGATATTTCCGGAACTGACTAATTTGCGCTTCGACAATGTGTGGACCGGAAAATGCGCCGGCACCTTCGATCTCTATCCGCATATCGGCCGTCATGAAGGCATTCACTATGCGGTGGGCTATTGCTTCGCCGGCGTGCCGATGGGCACACTGTTCGGCCAGAAGCTCGCCCGACGCATTCTCGGTCAAAATGATGGCGACAGCGCCTTCGACCGGCCAATGCCATCGCACCCCTTATACTGGGGTAACCCGTGGTTCGTGCCGCTCGCCATCAACTGGATGAGCCGGAAGGACAGATAGGACCAAACTACTTCGCCGCCGCTCGTTGCCGCAGGTGAATCATCGCGGCAAACCCACGCGCCTTGGCGTGCGCGAGGGGCGAGGTCCATCCTGGCGCCGGCCCCGATTAACGCTTCCACCTTTATCGCGTCATCCGCCGCCGCAACTTCGTGCGGTTCCGTCATCACCGTCACCCGATTACTTTTGCAATCTTTGCCAGATTTTTACGGTTAGGTGGTAGATGGCAGAAATACCGTTCCGAATCAGTATCCTAGAGTGACTCCATAGATTCCGGCAGCCGTCCTTCCGGGCTATTGTCGAAGCCGATGCGGGCGGCTATAAGCCCGCGCCACGAGCGGGTGCAGAAAAGAGTTTGCGATGGCGTTGGAAGTCGACGAAGTTTACAAGCCCCAGGACGACGAGTCGTTCATGAACGAACGGCAACGGGTGTATTTCCGGGCCAAGCTGCTGGCCTGGAAGGAAGACATCCTTCGAGAAAGCCGGGAAACCATTGTCCATCTGCAGGATGAGAATCATGTGCTGCCTGATTTGGCGGACCGCGCCTCCTCGGAGACTGACCGTTCCCTCGAACTGCGCACCAGAGACCGCCAACGCAAATTAATTTCCAAGATTGAGTCAGCCCTGAAACGCCTTGATGACGGCTCCTATGGCTATTGCGAGGAGACTGGTGACCCGATCAGCCTGAAGCGGCTGGACGCCCGCCCGATTGCTACCCTGTCAATCGAAGCCCAGGAACGCCACGAGCGCCGCGAGCGGGTCTACCGGGACGATTGAGCCTTAGCCCTTCATCTTGGTCAGCGCTTCACCGAGAAGGGTCTGCGAGCCGGCGGTGATGACATTGCCGCCCTTGGCCGCATCGCCGCCCGTCCACTCAGCATAAACCCCGCCAGCACCGGTCACGATGGGAAGCAGGGGGGCGATATCATAGGCCTGCAGATTGGCATCCATGGCGATGTCGATGTGGCCAGCCGCCATTACCGCGAAGAAATAGGCGTCACCGCCATAGCGGGTGAGTTGGGCGGCGTTGCGCAACCGTTCAAAGGCCAGGCGATCATCTTCGCTGCGATAGAGTTCTGGTGCTGTCGTACCGATGGTGGCGGCTGCAAGGCCGACGCCGGTGCGGGTGCGAATTGGATGGCTGGCGCCACGGTGATTAAGCCAGGCGCCCTCAGGGCTGCCATAGAACATATCGCCAACGAAAGGCTGGTTCATCAGCCCGACCCTGGGTCTCCCTTCATAGTTCAGGCCGATCAAAGTCGCCCAGGTCGGCATGCCGCAGACGAATGACCGGGTGCCATCGACCGGATCGAGAATCCAGGTGAAGCCGGAACGGCCCTCCTTGATGCCATACTCCTCGCCGTGGATTCCGTGATCGGGATAACGTTCCTCGATCATCTGGCGGATCACCCGTTCGCCCGCCCGGTCACCTTCGGTTACCGGATCCCACACCGGGCCCTCTTTGACGTCGACTTGGGTATTGCGGCGGAAAAATGGAAGGATTTCGATCGCCGAGGCCTTGGCAAGGGCGATTGCAAAACGGGTGAGGTCTTGCCAATCCGGGCGCTGGATCATCGGGCGGGCTCCGCTTAGGTGCCAACTTACTAACGGACGAATCGGGTTGGCTCAAGTTGCATTCAGTTGTGCATTGCAATATGTCGATGTATGCAAATTTTGCATAGATTGATGGCATACCAGATCATATTCACTTTAGATACTATTTATCGTTAATTATCAGTGAATTATGAAATCATCCCAAATTTCAGAACTGTGCATTTTTTTCAACAGTTAAGGAAAATATTCGGCTGGCACTTGTGCAATTCATGCTGCACTGCCAAATATGATGCGTGAGGCAGAGATGTTTCGCAGCCCTTCTTGGGCGTTTCCTCCCTAGACTTGGGGCCGGTCCACTTTGGTGCATCGGCCTCTTTTTTATTCCGCGGCAAGGCTGAGGGGCGGAACCCGGGCTTCGACCTCGCGCAGAAGTTTCGCCACCACCCTCGTCAATGTCTGCTGAAGCTCGGCGAAGTTCGGGCTCTTTTCGAGGGTGGATTCATCAAGATAAAGCGCCCGGCTTATTTCAATCTGCAGGGCGTGGCGGCCGTGCCGGGGAGCGCCAAGGCTGTGGGTGATGAAGCCTCCGGCATATGGCTTGTTGCGCAACACCGTCAAGCCGTGATCAGTCAGAATTTCCTCGACCAGCCCAGTCAGTTCTTCATCGCACGAAGCGCCAAAGCGGTCACCAAGTACCACATCGATGGTGTCCGGCAATGAAGGGACGATGTGATTCATGGCGCTCGATGGCATCGAATGGCAGTCAATCAGCAACACTTCGCCATTTTTCTTCAACACTTCATCCACCAAGGCCGCGAGTGTCCGGTGATAGGGCAGGTAAATGCGCTCAATGCGGGTCTGGGCCGTGGCGAAGCTTAGCCGCCCGCGATAAATGTCCTCGCCTTCCGCCACCACCCGGGGAATCGTGCCCAGGCCACCGGCAACGCGCGGCGATGTGGTGTTCACATAACCCGGCAGATCGCCGAGGAACATGCGTGGATCGAGCTCATAGGGCTCGCGGTTTAGGTCGATGTAACTGCGCGGCGCATGTGCTCTCAGCATGGGTGCTCCATGGTCGAGGCAGCCCAGGAACAATTCATCGACGTAGCAATCTTCCGACTTGCGCAACGCCATCGGGCTCAGCCTGGTGAGCTGCAGAAAATCCGCCTCATAACAGCGGCCGCTGTGGGGAGAATTGAAGATGACCGGTGCCGACCAGCTTTGGGGCACCAATATCTCGAAGGGTTTAGCCGGAGTTTGCTCTGCCATATCCCATTGCTGCTTCACGCGACGCAGGTGGTTATTATTCACTAGCGCGACAGGGCTGTCCACTACTGCATGATTTCACGGGGTGTTTACCCTTGGCACCTAACAATGCAGGATACAAAATTAACCGGGGTTCACAAACCCGAGGAAAGGCGTCTACTATGAAGGCCGCAATCATGGCAAACATCATTCTGGCAGAAGACGACAATGACATGCGGCGCTTTCTGGTGAAGGCGCTGGAAAAAGCTGGTCATAAAGTCACCTCCTTTGCCGAGGGTGCGAGCGCCTTCGAGGAAATCAAGCAGACAACCTTCGACTTGCTGCTCACCGATATCGTCATGCCGGAGATGGACGGTATCGAGCTCGCCCGACGTGCGGCTGAACTTGATCCCTCGCTCAAGATCATGTTTATCACCGGATTTGCCGCCGTGGCGCTGCACCCGGATTCAAAAGCGCCGAAAGATGCCAAGGTCTTGTCCAAGCCCTTCCACCTGCGCGACCTGGTGGCCGAAGTCGACCGCATGATGGCCGCATAAGACTTGCGCGGCCACCTCCTCCCCGCTATACGGGCGCGGCTTCAATTAAGAGTGGGCGGTTAGCTCAGCGGTAGAGCACTACGTTGACATCGTAGGGGTCACAAGTTCGATCCTTGTACCGCCCACCATT
>JANLWG010000365.1:0-8607 GCA_031364405.1 Hyphomicrobiales bacterium | reverse complement strand
GCGCCAAGGGGAGCGCAGCGTAACCCAGACCAATCCTGCCCCGGCCACGCCAATCACGACCAGCATCCCATGGGGATTCCAAAACCACATGGCAAGGCCCGCCAATAACGGACCCACGAGCCCGCCGACCTCCAAAGCCAGACTGAAGGCCGAATTGGCGCCTGAGAGCTGCTCGGTCTTGAAGGCCCGGCCCAGCATCGTCATCGAGGCAGTGAATGCGCCACCCAGGAATCCACCCCACAGCAGCAGGATCAACCAGGCCAGTATTCCCTTGTCCACGATGAAGGGCAGCGCCACGGCACCCAAAACCTGGGCAATTCCACAACCGGCCAGAATCAGGGGCGCGCTCCACCGGTCGAGCAGGCGGCCAATGGGAAACTGGAGTGCGATATTGCCGATGACATAGGCCGTCAGCAGGTATAGTGCCTGATCCTCGGCCAAGCCCGAACGCACCCCATAGACCGGCAGCAGCGCCATGGTGGTGAGCCAGATCACCCCGTTCACCAGACTCGCCACCATGACAACCGGCGCCTGGCGGAAGGCTTGGCGCAACTTGATTGGCGCATCGCCGAGCAAGGCAGGGGCACCGCTGCGGCTTGCCAGGGGAATCGGGAGCATTGCAACCGCCATGACGGCAGCGATGGCCAGGAACGGTAGTGCGCCTTCACTGCCGGTCATGCCGATCAGAAGCGGTCCGATCGCAAGTCCGGCAGAAAAAAATGTCACATAGAGCCCCATCACAGAACCGCGCTTTTCTTCAGGCGCCAGTGCATAGATCCAGGTTTCGCTCACCACCATCGCCAGGCCCAGTCCCACGCCCATGACAAAGCGCAGGATGAACCACGCCGGAACAGGAGCAAAGACCGGGAACAGCAATAACATGGCCAGGGCAAGTCCGCAGCCGGCATAGATGCTGGGCGCGGCCCCGATGCGCTGGATGACCAAGGGAATCAGTGCACTGACCGACACGACGGCCAGGGACGGCGTTGCCCCCATCATCCCGATCCAGGTGGAACTTACCCCCTCGCGTTCCAGGTTCAGCGACAAGAGCGGCGATACGCCGCTCAGGATGATGCCGACAATCGACGCACTGGCGATCGCTCCCGTCAGGCCGACCCATCGCCGATTTGGCGCGGAAACGCTCTGACCCGGTGCTTCATCGGGTACGTTCATGATCGGTTACCTCCAGATCCTCCAGCATCGCACATACAGCCCAGATGCTTGCCGGCGCTGCTTCGCACTCACCACAGCGTATACCCGCCATCGATCACAAATGCCGCGCCGGTCACGTAACTCGATGCGGGCGACGCCAGATAAACCGCCAGCGGGCCGATCTCGTCGGGCTCGCCGGTGCGGCCCATGGGGACGGCTTTCACAAACGTCTCGATCACCTCCGGATGCTGCCTGGCCCAGGCGAGGTTGGGCTCGGTCATGAACAGGCCGGGGCAGATGGCGTTGACGGTGACGCCGCGCGGCGCCCAGTCGGCGGCGGTGGCTCTGGTGAAATGAATGACCGCCGCTTTCGCTGCTTCGTAGTGCCGCCCGCCGATGCCGCGATTGGCGACAAGGCCGCTGATCGAGGCGATGTTGATGACGCGGCCAGACCCACGCGCCAGCATGGCGCCGCCGATCATCTTGGTGCAGAGGAAGACATGGGTGAGATTGAGATCGATGAAGCTCGCCCAGGTCTTGAGATCGGTGTCTTCGATTGCCACGTCGAGATTGCGGCCGCCCACATTGTTGACCAGGATGTCGATCGGTCCGGCCTCCGCCAGCACACGTTTGCAAATAGTCTCGCAGGTGGCGGGATCGGCAACATCACCGGCGAAGGTCGAGACCTGGCGGCCACGCTCACGCACCTCTGCGGCGGTTTTGGCGAGCGCTTCCGGGTCGCGGCCATTCAGCACAATGTCAGCCCCGGCTTCGGCCGCCGCAAGGGCTATAACCCGGCCAAAGCCACGGCTGCCGCCGGTGATGAACAAGCGTTTGCCGTCAAGCTTGAAGCGATCGAGCACGTTCATGGAACCATCCCAAATTACCATATTGCCGCCGCCCGATCATAGGCAGGCGCAGCCACGCAGGGCAAGCACCTCAGCCTCGGCAGGAAGTCCGTTGCAGGGCTGCAAATTTTATGTGACACTTCTCTCGCCCATCGAACCAAGTCCAAGAAACTGAACCATTCCCGGGAGGAACCGATGACAATACGCAAGGAACAGGAATATATATTGCAGGAGGCCTCACGCCAGCAGTTGCTGCGCGGCAACATCGACCGGCGTGAATTTCTCACCCGAAGCCTGGTCGCTGGTCTCGGCCTCGCTGGTGTTGGGACCGTGGCCAAGTCCGGCATCGGAACCGCCTTTGCCCAGGACCGCCCGCTGACCCCGACCTTCTATCAGTGGATCCAGGATCTTCATCCCGGCATTCCGGCGGTCAACGCCAAGTTCCCGGGGATCAACTACCAGATCGCACCCGTGGAGGGCTTCGGCATCGAGCGCTTCGTGGCCGAGGCCAAGAACAATGAAAGCACCTGGGACGTCTACGTCGGCCAGACGCCGTTTGTGGAAATGTCGGCGATGAAGGCGGCCGGCGTGATCGAGCCGTGGGACGACTACATTCCGAAGGATGTGCTCGACGACATCATTCCATCGATCCGCGCCGAGAATACCATCGACGGCAAGCTCTACGGCTGGCCGTTCCTGCTCGATGTGATCGGAACCGGATGGCATTCGGGCATCACCGGCAAGGCGGGCCTTGCCGATGCGGCGCCCGCGACCTGGGACGACTTCCTGGCCAGCGCCAAGAAAATCGTCGATAGCCAGGCGGCACCGTGGGGCGCCACGTTCGACTCGCACGGGTGGCGCTCGCTCGCGCCGCTGACCCACAGCATGGCCGCCAGCCAAGCCTACACCTCGGAAGGCCTGTTCGACTTCGCCGGCGAACCGGCGATCGAGGCGTTGAAGATGATGAAGCAGATCATGGCACTGGCAAATCCCGATATCCTGCTCGAGGGCGCATCCGACGGTGGCGTCAATGGCACGCCGGACGAAGTGGCCTTCGCCGCCCAGCGGGTTGGCCTCTACTTCAAATACTTCAACTCGCCGTTGCGCTTCGCGGCGAGCTGGGACGATCCCAAAGCTTTGCATCTGGGCCCGTTGCCGAAGTTCACCAATGGCGAGGGCTCGACGGTGTTCTGGACCACCGGTTGCGCGCTGTTCAAACACGGCAAGAACAAGGAAAAGGCGGCCGAGTACATCAAGGCGCTGACCTACGACCAGCAGATCTGGAAGGACTCGATCGTCGGCACCAAGAACGGCCATCCAGGCCAGTTGCCATCCTACAAGTCGATCTATGCGGACTGGGATGCCAACAAGCCGGACTGGATGCCGGAATTCGTCGGGCTGGTGCGCGGCCAACTCGACAAGGCCAAGGCCATCACCAACCATCTCTTCGGCCTGCAGCAGTTCGTCATCGGCAAGCCCATCTGGGAGACCTATCTCAAGGGCGAAGAGGCCGACCCGAAGGTTGCCATGCAAAAGGTCGTCGAAGCGGTCCAGGCCGAGATGAAGAAGGGCTAGTGTTAAGTTGAAGAGAGAACCAGGGCGGATCATCCGCCCTGGTTCTCGCCCCCAGCGCATGGCACAAACGATTGCATACGGCGAGGTGAGCCCCTACCCGGCACGGCTGCGTGGCCTGACTGCGCAGTTGCGGCGGGGCATGGGCGAGTGGTTGTTCCTGTTGCCAGCGCTAGTCTTCTTCGCCGGTTATCAGGTCTGGCCGATCATCCGCGTTCTGTGGATGAGCTTCACCGACTACCAGTACCTCACCAACGAGCCGGCGAACTGGGTCTGGTTTCACAATTACATCCAGGCGTTCAACGATCCGCTCATGTGGGTGAGTCTGGGACGCGCGGCGCTCTTCACCATCATGTTCCTGCCCGGAACGATCATCCTGCCGCTCCTGCTGGCAATCCTCGTCGATCGGGTGATCAATCCGCGCCTGGCGACCGTCTACCGCGTGATTCTGCTCATTCCGGCGGTGATTCCCAGCACCTTGATATTCGTTCTGTGGAAGTGGATGTATAATTATCAGGTCGGGCCGATCAATCATTTCCTGGTCGATACAACCGGCCTGTTCACGTTACAAAACGCCCCGCAATGGTTGGGCGGGACATCGCTCACGCTGCCTTCGATCGCGATCATGGAAGTGTGGTGGGGTCTGGGTTACCACACCATCTTCTTCATTGCCGGCTTGGCGGCGATCTCCAAGGACCTGCCGGACGCCGCACGTATCGACGGCGCCAGCGAATGGCAGATCTTCTGGCATGTGACGCGGCCGCAGCTCGCTCCCATCATGATGATCCTGGTCGTCTTGCGCTTCGGCACGGCGATGGCGGTGATTGACGAATATCTCATCTTCGGCGGCTTCAACCGCGCTTCGCCGACCTATACCTGGACGATCATGATGTACGATCAGGCGTTCAAGCTCGGCCTCTGGCGGCAGGGCTACGCCGCGGCCATCGGCATGATCGGAGCGGTCGCCATGATGGCCGTCATGTTTTTCCTGCTCCGCATCTTCCGTCCAAAGGGCTAACCAACAATGACCCGCGAAGCTCACCATCATGGCATCGTGGCGCCGGGACCGGCGCGGGGCTGGTTCGAACAGAACCGGAGCGCCATTGTCCGCCATGTGGTGATCAACTTTTTCATTGTGATCATCCTCCTGCCGCTCGCCTGGGTGCTGATCATGTCGGTGAAAACTCTACCCGACGCGATGCGCGGCGACTTCTGGCCGCGTAGTTTCGACTTCAGCCATTATCCGTTTGTCTTCGAGCGGATATCGACGCTGCCGACAAACCTCTTCAACAGCATCTACGTCACCACCGGCACGGTGCTGATCACCACGGTTTGCGCAGTGCTCGCCGGTTATGCGCTTGTGCATATTAGGCCCCGGGGCAACGGTTTGGTGGTGACGGCGCTCCTGCTGTCGCTGTATTTTCCGGTGCGCGTCGTCTCGATCATCAGCATCTACGAAACCCAGCACTGGCTTGGCCTGATCAACAACACCAGCGGCTTAATCCTGCCCTATATCACCCTGCAACTGGCGATCAGCGTGCTGATCATGCGCAGCATGTTCCAACTCGTGCCGCACGAGATAATCGAAGCCGCGAAGATCGACGGCGCCGGCCACTGGCGGACGCTACGCGAGGTTGGCCTGCCGATGGTGCGCAATGGCCTGGTGGTCATCTTCATCGTCAATTTCGTCGCCGCATGGGGCGAGTATCTGCTGTGCGTGACGCTTGTCGACGACGAGGCCAAGCGCACCATGCCCGTGGTCCTTGCCGCAGCCCAGGGCGGCCAGGGACAGTGGGCTTGGCCGAACCTTGCCGCCGTTTACGTCATCGTCGTCACCCCGGGTATCCTCGCATTCACCTTCGCCCAAAAACTTTTCTTCAAGGGGTTGATGGAAGGCGCGCTGAAGGGCTAGGTCGCTGGCCGGAGGTTCTGGTTCTGGCGGAACCGATTTGCCGGATCATGCGTGGCTTTGATTTTCCCGAGCTTCGCATGATTTGATCCGATGGCGTCTTCCACTCCCCCTAGTATCGCCGGATTATGACGCCGCATGGCGCGCCGCGCGGCAGGCCAGCAGGGGCCGCCTTTGTCATTGCGCAGCATCCGTGCAATAGTTATTCACACGGCAAGGAAATCCGGCAGGAACCCCGCGCGCGGCGCCTGCCGGGTGGGGCCATGACCTTGTGCTTTTGACACGCTTTCAGTTTGTAACGGGCAAAGAGGAACATCATGGCGCTCATTAACGGCGACGACAATAACAATGTCCTGAACGGGACAATTTTATCGGACTTGCTGAAGGGCTTGGGGGGCGATGACACGCTGAACGGAGGGGCAGGCCTCGATACACTCGTCGGCGGCCCGGGCATCGACGCCAGCCACGGCGGTTTGGGTGCCGATAGCATGGTTGTCGGTCAGGGCGATGCCATTGGCGGCGAGATTTACGACGGTGGAAGCGGTAACGATAAACTGCAGCTGTCGCGCTTCTTCGACCAGACCTCCGGTGACTTGCAGGCCAATTTCATTACCTCCAGCATGGTCTCCATCGAGAGTCTGGAATTTGTAAGCGCCGGCAGCACCTTTTCCGCAGCCTTCGCGGCAAGCAGTTTCGGCGGTACGGGATTTGCCGCCAGTCTGGCGGTGGCTGGCGGCACCGGCATTGACCAAATCTCCATCTTCATGGGCAACGATACGCTGCTCGACCTGCGCGGGCTGACATTCCTCAACTGGAATACCAACGACAGCATCTCCATTTTCGGCGGCAGCTTGAGCGAAACCATCTTCGGTTCGTCCGAACGCGACACCATCGCGTCGGGCTCGGCCACGGATACGGTGTTTGGCGGCGGCGGCGATGACACCATCATTCTGAACAACCAGACAGGTGGCGGCGACAGCTACGATGGCGGTTCTGGCACAGACACCCTGAAGGTGAGCGGCGCCGCGGTTGATCTGAGAAATGTCTCCTTGACCGGTTTTGAGAAGTTGTTGTTTGACACCACTTTTTCAAGTGGTTCAGTGACTTTTTCGGCCAGCCAGTTTGGCGGAAGTCAACTGACCAGCGCGCTGGTGATCGAAGACTTGCGGCCGTCGACCGTGGTTGTGAACATTGACATGGGTGCCGCGACGGCGTTCAGCGCCAACGGCTTCGTTGTCACCGGCTTTACCAGCCTTGACCGGATTCAGTTCAACGGCGATGCCGACGGGGAGACCATGACGGGTAGTTCCGTCCGCGACAACATGGTGGGCGCGGGCGGTGCCGATTTTCTCCTGGGCGCGGGCGGCAACGACAATCTCATTGGCGGCACCGGTGCTGACACGATGTTGGGCGGGGCTGGCGATGATACCTATGACATCGACGAGGCCGGCGACCTTGCCGCCGAAATCCTGTTTGGTGCCGATCCGGGTGGAAATGATACTGTTGGGTCTACGATCTCCACCACGCTCACCGGCTTCATCGAAAACCTCGTGCTGAACGGGGCGGCGGCAATTAACGGCGTCGGCAACGGCCTCGCCAATACCATCACCGGCAATGGCGGCGCCAATATCCTGAAGGGCCTTGGCGGCGCTGACCGGCTGATCGGAGGCGGCGGTGCCGATGTGCTCAATGGCGGCGGCGGCAATGACCGTTTCATCTATACCGCGATCACCGATAGTGGCGTTGGCGCGGGCGTCCGCGATATCATCCAGGGTTTCGCCACCGGCGACCGCATCAATGTTGCCGCCATCGACGCCGATGCGGCGCTGGCCTTGGACCAGGCCTTCATTCTCGACGCGGGCGGCGGCTTTGCCGCCGGAGAATTCCGCTTCGTTGTGGGCGCCGCGAATACAATCATCGAATTCAACACCAACGCTGACGCGGCCGCGGAAATGCAGATTGTGGTGCAAAACGTGACCAACCTGACCGCCGCCGATCTTATCCTCTGAACTGGCGGGCCAAGGTTGCCCGGCTGGTTAAAGTGCTGGCCGGCCACGCCGAAAGTCGAGGGATCGAGCCCCGTCATTCGCGCCATTCAGTCAACCGGTCAGGGCCGCCTTCGGGCGGCCTTCCGTGTCTGTGCGGCAGTCTTGGGCCGAGTTTTGCACCCACCTGCCGAAACGCTTGCGGAGCATGGTGCGGTGCGCTACCAACGCCCCCGATTCTGGTCCGATCCGTGGTGGGCCTGAGGACGGGATAATATGTCGAATTTGCTCGATGCCTATCTGCCGATCGTCATCTTCATGGCCGTTGCGGCGGGAATCGGTCTGGCGCTGCTGGCGGCCCCCATCCTGATCGCCATCCGCAACCCCAATCCGGAAAAGCTCTCCGCCTACGAATGCGGCTTCAATGCCTTCGACGACGCCCGCATGAAGTTTGATGTCAGGTTTTATCTGGTGTCGATACTGTTCATTATCTTCGATCTCGAAGTGGCCTTCCTGTTCCCCTGGGCGGTCTCGCTCAAGGAAACCGGCGTTCCGGGGTTCTGGTCGATGATGGTGTTCCTCGGTGTGCTGACCGTGGGCTTCACCTACGAATGGCGCAAAGGAGCTCTCGAATGGGATTGATCGAAAGAGCCACGCCCGACCAGCGCGAATATTTCACCGGTGTCAACGCCGAGCTCGCCGACAAGGGTTTCCTGGTTACTACCTCCGACGACCTGATCAACTGGGCGCGCACCGGCTCGCTGATGTGGATGACCTTCGGGCTTGCCTGCTGCGCGGTTGAAATGATGCAGGCCTCGATGCCGCGCTATGATGTGGAGCGCTTTGGCTTTGCCCCGCGTGCCAGCCCAAGACAGTCCGACGTGATGATTGTCGCTGGCACGCTGACCAACAAAATGGCGCCGGCGCTGCGCAAGGTCTACGACCAGATGCCCGAACCGCGCTATGTGATTTCCATGGGCTCGTGCGCCAACGGCGGCGGTTATTATCACTATTCCTATTCGGTGGTGAGGGGTTGCGACCGCATCGTTCCCGTCGATATCTATGTCCCGGGATGTCCTCCCACCGCCGAGGCGCTGGTTTACGGCATTCTGCAATTGCAGAAAAAAATCCGCCGCACCGG
>JANLWG010000352.1:0-11254 GCA_031364405.1 Hyphomicrobiales bacterium | reverse complement strand
TAACCGACCACGTCAGCGACGGCGATGGCGGCGAGGCGGCGGGTGGGGCTCATTCGGGCAGCCCCGCCATCATTAGGCTTTCGGCCAGATGGGCGGCATCGGCTGGGTTCTTGAATGGTTCTTTTGTCATAAAGCGTTTGATCGAGAAATCGGGCTTTGCGTTCAAACACTCGGTCACGAAAATTCTAGCGCGCTTTGTGTCTGAAAGCCGGGCATGACAACCGGCCACAAGTGCTGCAACCATATATCCACGGGTAGGCAAATGCCCGAACGTTGCCATGGCTTCTTCATACCGGTGCAAGACCATGTAGGCCCGGCCAAGGCCTGACCAGTACCAAGATGGATCGAAATACGGATCAATTTCCTTGGCGCGCTTGAACCAGCGCAGTGCTTCTTCAGCCTGACCGACATACGTCAGAGCGATCCCCATATCACCAGTGGTCCACTGGTTGTTCGGATTGATCTCGACAGCTCGCCGGATGTATTGCAGTGCCAAGTCATGAGAACGCTGGAGCAAATAGACAAAGCCCAATGTGGAAATGATACTGCTTTCGTTTGCATCAAGTTCAACCGCCCGTTTTGCCAGGACCAGCGCCTGGTCGAGTGCCGCACCCGAGTCGCCAAAATTGTGTGCCCAACTCCGGTAATGCATTATTGCCAGCATTGCGTGCGCGAAACCATAACCAGGATCGATTTCAATTGCTTTCGCAAACAGCCGCGTTGCCTCCGCCTCGCCGGCCGCGTCGTTCCAAGGCAGTGCATTGCCCTGCAGAACACACTCATAGGCCGCCAGACTCGCCGGCGGCTTTCGCCGCGCGCGCTCGGCACTCGCCGCTTGGACCCGGCCCACGAGCGTGCTGACGATCGTGCGTACAACCTGATCTTGAACCGTGAAAATATCAACCACTTCCCGGTCGAATTTCTCGGCCCAGATATGATTGCCGGTTTCGGTATCGATCAATTGCGCCGTGATGCGCACGCGCCCGCCCATCCGCCGGACGCTGCCTTCAACGATGTAACGGACGTTCAATTCACGGGCGACTAGCTTCACGTCGACCGCCACGCCGCGGTAGCGGAACGATGCCGAACGCGATTGCACTGCGAGCATGTGCCAGCGCGACAGTTCGGTAATGATGTCCTCGGTGATACCATCGCTGAAGTAGCCCTGTGCCGGATCGTCGCCGAGATTGGTGAAGGGAAGGATGGCAATGGACGCCCGGATGTTTGAGTCCCGTGCAGCTGGTTCGGCGGTAATTTGTGCTTGCTGCCTGGCGCGATAAATCCGCACGGGTTTCTGGATGTTCTTGAGGGTGCGCTCGCCGAGATCGTCGAATGCCAGTTCCAGTTTGCCGGTGACATGGTCATGCACGGTGGCGGATACGACGATACCACCCGGTTCCGCCAAACTTTCCAATCGTGCCGCGATGTTGACGCCGTCGCCGTAGATGTCGGAGCCTTCGCCGATGACGTCGCCCAGATTGATGCCGATGCGCAGGATGATATGGCGGGGCTCGGGCAGGGGATGGTTGGCTTCGGTAAATTTGGCTTGCAGTTCGAGGGCGGCTTTGACCGCATTCACCGCACTGGCGAATTCAAGCAGCACGCCGTCGCCCATCAGCTTGACGATGCGGCCGCCGTGAGCGCGCACGGTGGGATCGAGAATTTCCGTGCGGCGCTGTTTCAATGTGGCAAGGGTGCCCGCCTCATCAGCCTCCATCAGCCGCGAATATCCAACCACGTCAGCGACAACGATGGCGGCGAGGCGGCGGGTGGGGCTCATATGTCGATACCCGCTTTGCGATAACCCTCAAGCCAATGATCGCGGTCCTCCAGCCGTGCGCACATTCGGACTTGGTATTTGATCATCGTCGCCGCATCGTGCTCGGCTGGTCGATTGTCTTGATACTTAAGGACTGAAGCCTTGGCCTCATCCAGCTTTCCTGATTGGGCATAGGCAGCTGCAAGTATCAGATAGAGGAAGGCCGGGACCTGCTGGTAGCTGCGGTGAATTTCAATGACCTTCTCATATCGGTGCAGCAAGTAATAGCAATCGCAAAGGGCATCAAGCCGCTGGTCGTCCGGTGCGTAGGGATCGAGTTTCTCCGAACGGGCAAACCACTCCAGTGCCCGTTCCGGCTCGCCGCTGTAGCTTAGAACGGCCCCAAGGGTATCCAGTATCTTCGCGTCGTTGGGGTTCAGGGATACAGCGCGCTCGGCGTGGGTCAAGGCTGATTGCCGATCACCGGAAAGGTGGTACGCCCAGGCGGCATAGGCGTTGACCTGCGGATTTTCGGGATCAAGCAGAGTTGCGCGTTGGGCGTGTTCACGGGCGAGGGTCAAAGCGCTGTCGGGCGGTAGTCCCAGGACAAACAGCCCATAAGCATAGGTGTTGGCGAGACAGGCATGCGCGACTGCATAACTCGGGTCGGCAGCAACGGCCCTTTCGAACCACTCGTGCGCGACGGTGAGCCCTTCGTTCCAATGGGCGAGCGCCCAGCGGCCGCGCAACTCGCAATCATATGCGGTTGGATTGACTGGTGGCTTGCGTTTGTTCCGTTCGACCGCCGTTCGATCAATCTGGCCCGGGATAATCCCTGCTATCGTGTGCACGACCTCGTCCTGCACGGCAAAAACATCCGCGAGATCGCGATCGTAGCGCTCGGCCCAAACATGGTCGCCAGCCTTGGCTTCGATGAGCTGTGCGGTCACACGCACGCGGTTGCCGGCCTTGCGCACGCTGCCTTCGAGAATGTAGTGGACGCCAAGTTCGCGGCCGACATCTGTTATCTTGGGAGACTTGCCTTTGTAGTGGAATGAAGAGTTTCGGGACATGACGAAGAGGTTCTTGAACCGGCTGAGCGCGGTAATGATGTCCTCAGTCAGGCCATCGGCAAAATACTCCTGTTCCGGATCACCCGACATGTTGACGAACGGCAGCACTGCGATTGAGGACTTGTCGTGGGCAGCACTTGAGGAGTCAGGTACCGAGGCTGGCCCGCCACCCGATGCGACGCGGAAGACGCGGACTGGGCGGGTGATATTCTTTAGCTGAATATCGCCAAGATCATTTGCTTTGAAAGCTAGTTTCCCCTGGATTGCCTCATGAACTTGCCCTGAAATGCAGGTACCGCCAGGCTCCGCCAGCGCTTCCAATCGTGCGGCGATGTTGACGCCGTCGCCGTAGATGTCGGAGCCTTCGCCGATGACATCGCCGAGGTTGATGCCGATGCGCAGCACGATATGGCGGTTGTCGGAAAGGACTTCATTGGCCTCGGCGAATTTGGTTTGCAGTTCGAGGGCACTCTTCACCGCGTTTACCGCGCTGGCGAACTCAAGCAACACGCCGTCCCCCATCAGCTTGACGATGCGCCCGCCGTGGGCCCGCACCGTGGGTTCGAGGATTTCCGTGCGGCGCTGCTTCAGCGCGGCAAGCGTGCCCACCTCATCGGCTTCCATCAGCCGCGAGTAGCCGACCACGTCAGCGACGGCGATGGCGGCGAGGCGGCGGGTCGCGGTCATTCGGGCAGCCCCGCAAGGCGGTAGCCCTCGACGAAATGCTGGAGGTCGCGCGGATCGCGGGCGGGCAGCGTCTTGATCCAACTGCTGATGGTGAACTGCGGTACGGCAATCATGAATTGCCTGGCTATTTCGCGCGCCTCGCCCAACCGGCCGAGCTGCGCCAGGGCGCCGGCCAAGAGGCGCTGCGAATTCACTCCGCGCTGGTTGTGCGACCCGAGCAACCTGACGACTTCATCATACCGGCGTGCCGCATAGAGGGCCCAGCAGAATAACCAGTAGAAGTAATCTGGAGGAAATGGGTTAAGCTTAAGGGCAGTGCGCCCGGCGCGAACGGCCTCTTCGGGATGTCCCTCCAACACTTCCAGGTCAGCCAGAAACAACCAAGCGTCGGCGTGGTTCCGATTGAGTTTCAGGGCAATCTCGAACTGCTCGCGACCGCCATCCAGATCGCTGGCGCCATTGAAAATCAATACATAACCCAGACCGACATGGGCATCGGCGTTGGCGGGGTCGAGTGCCACGGCCCGTTGGGCCAACACCAGGATCTTCTCGCGTGAATCCTCCTGATAGCAATACATCCAGCCGAAGTGTAAATTCATCGCAAGCCAAGCGTGGGCCTCAGCAAAACCAGGATCAAGTTCGCATGCCCGCTCCAACAGCGGACGCGCCAATGAGTTGTTCTCAGGCGATTGCATACTGAGAAGGCGTCCTCTTATGAACAGATCATAGGCCTCGAGGTTCGGCGCGCGGCGTTTGGGCGGCGGGCGGGCGGACGGCAAGGCATCGGCCAGGGCGCCGACGATCTTGCCCACCACTTCGTCCTGCAAAGCAAAAAACTCGGCGAGATCGCGGTCGAAGCGGTCGGCCCAGATGTGGTTGCCGTCGCGCGCATCGATGAGCTGGACTGTTATGCGCACCCGCGAGGCGGAACGCCGCACGCTGCCTTCGACAATGTAGTTGACACCCAGCTCTCGCGCCGCCTGCCGGATATCGATGGATTTACCCTTATAGGCGAAGGTCGAGTGCCGGGCGATGACAAACAGGCCCGAGACTTTGGAAAGATCGGTGATCAGATCCTCCGACAGGCCATCGGCAAAGAACTCCTGCTCCGCATCGCTGCTCATGTTGGTGAACGGCAGTACCGCGATGGATGCCCGCCCCGGGCCGCTGCCCTCTACAATTTCAGTTTTCGGCATGACGCGATATATCCGCACGGGTTTCTGGATGTTCTTGAGAGTGCGCTCGCCGAGGTCGTCGAACGCCAACGCGAGCTTGCCGATTACGTGATCGTGCATGGTGGCGGACACGACGATACCACCGGGCTCGGCCAGCGCTTCCAGCCGGGCGGCGATGTTGACGCCGTCGCCGTAGATGTCGGAGCCTTCGCCGATGACGTCGCCCAGGTTGATGCCGATGCGCAGGATGATATGGCGCGGTTCGGGCACGGCCTGGTTGGCTTCGGTAAATTTGGTTTGCAGTTCGAGGGCTGCCTTGACCGCATTTACCGCGCTGGCGAACTCAAGCAACACGCCGTCGCCCATCAGCTTGACGATGCGCCCGCCGTGGGCGCGCACGGTGGGATCAAGGATCTCCACCCGCCGCTGCTTCAGCGCGGCAAGCGTGCCCACCTCATCGGCTTCCATCAGCCGCGAGTAACCGACCACGTCAGCGACGGCGATCACAGTGAGGCGGCGGGTGGGGCTCATTCCGGCAGCCCCGCAAGGCGGTAGCCGTCAATCCATGGTTGCGCGTCTTTCGGGTTCTTGAATGGCTGGCTCTCCACCCATTTGCTGATCCGCCAATGAGGGCTGGCCGCAAGAAAGAGTCTTGCTTCCTCCCGAGCCTCTGGAACACGGCCCAAAAGGCCAAGGGCCGCGGCCAGAATCCGCCGCGAGGCAGTTCTATAAGTTTCCTCCCGGCGCAAGGTTCGGGCCGCGTCGTCATACTGGCTGTTGGCAACCTGGGCAAAACCCAGGTTCCAATAATACCAAGAAGGCGGGTGCGGATTGAGGCGCAATGCCCTTTCACCAAATTGCACACCCTGCTGAGGCTTTCCAATGAGGGTTTTGAAATCGGCAAGCACTGCCAGAGCGTCGGCATCATTGGGATTCAAACGAATGGCGGTTTCGAAATAAATCTCGGCTTCGTCCCAGCGGCGCTCATACAACAGAATCTGTCCCAAAGCCCAATGAGCACTTGAATCATTTGGATCGAGAACCACTGCTCGCTGGCCATGTGCGATTGCTGCGTTTCGATTTGGCTCCTGTGGTTCTCCCCAATGGAGCCAATTGTGCCACAGTGCCATCGCCAGACGCCAGTGAGCCTCGCAATAACCGGGGTCAAGTGCGATGGCACGTTCGAGGAGAGATTGCGTGATTTGAGTTGACGCCTTGTCTTGTGCCCATAAGGTTCGCGCCCGTATACACAGGTCGTAAGCCTCTAGGTTGGAGGGCCGGTAGCGCTCAACAACCGAAAAGGCAGCAAGCTTGCCGGTGATTGCCTCCACCACCCGGCGTGCAATCTCATCCTGGACGACAAAGATATCGGCGAGGTCGCGGTCAAAGCGTTCCGCCCAGACATGATTGCCGCCACCTGCCGCATCAATCAGCTGAACATTGATGCGCAAGCGTTGGACCGACCGCCGTGCACTGCCTTCGAGAATGTATTTCACACCAAGAACCTGGGCGATCCGGCGCACATCGGTCGGCTTGCCCTTGTAGGCAAACGTTGAATCGCGGGCGATGACGAAGAAACTTGGCACATTCGAGAGGTCGGTAATGATGTCTTCGGTGAGCCCGTCGGTGAAAAACTCCTGATCGGGATCGTTGGTCATGCTGGTGAACGGCAGGACCGCGATGGACGCCCGTCCCGGTGCATTGACCGGGGCGGATTCAGTGAATTGCTGAATCTGCTGCCTGGCGTGATATATCCGCACTGGCTTCGCGATGTTCTTGAGGGTGCGCTCGCCGAGGTCGTCGAACGCCAGCGCGAGCTTGCCGGTTACGTGATCGTGCACGGTGGCGGACACCACGATACCGCCGGGCTCGGCCAGCGCTTCCAGCCGGGCGGCGATGTTGACGCCGTCGCCGTAGATGTCGGAGCCTTCGCCGATGACGTCGCCCAGGTTGATGCCGATGCGCAGCACGATATGGCGGTTGTCGGGCAGGACTTCATTGGCCTCGGCGAATTTGGTTTGCAGTTCAAGGGCGGCCTTGACCGCATTCACTGCGCTGGCGAACTCGATCAGCACACCGTCCCCCATCAGCTTGACGATGCGCCCACCGTGAGTCCGCACCGTGGGTTCGAGGATTTCCGCGCGGCGCTGCTTCAGCACCGCGAGTGTGCCCACCTCATCGGCTTCCATCAGCCGCGAGTAACCGACCACGTCGGCGACGGCGATCACAGTGAGGCGGCGGGCGGGGTTCATTCGGGCAGCCCCGCCTTGAGATAGCCCTCAACAAAATGCTGGAGATCGTGTGGATCGTGAAATGGTTGTGTCCTGGCCCAATTGCTTATGGTGAAATGCGGCATCGCATCCAGAAACTGGCGGGCCGCCTCGCGAGCTTCGTCGTATCGCCCAAGCTGCGCCAGAGCAGCGGCCAGGATGCGCCGTGAGCCATCGCCGGGACTGGGATTCAACTTGAGTGTTTCGACGGCCTCTTCATAATGGCGTGCCGCATATTGGGCCCAACCGAGTACCCAATAGTATGAACTCGGAATATTGGGGTTCAGTTGAAATGCCTTGTTGACGGCGGCAATGGCCTGTTCCGGCCGTCCGTCCAAGACGTGCAGATCACCAAGAAATACCCAGGCTTCAGCGTGATTGGGATTGAATTTGAGGGCCAACTCAAACTGCGCCCGTCCTTCATCCAGCAAGCCCTTGTAAGTCAATGCATAGCCGAGAACGAAATGCGCATCGGGATTTTCGGAATCGAGCGACACCGCTTTCCTGGCCACTGAATAGGCGCGTTCGCGCAAGTCGTCCGGTCCTCCCTCAAACCAATCGAACAAAAGGTTAAGGGCCAGCCACGCCTGGGCTTCGGAAAATTCCGGATCGAGCTGGACAACCCTCTCCAATAGGGGCTGCGCCAATTTGATTGACTCCACATTCTGCATCGACAGGGCCCGTCCCTTGGCAAACAGATCATAGGCCTCAATGTGCGGCGCGCGGCGTTTGGGCAGAGAGCTTTGCAAGGGAATTGCGTGGGCGAGGGCAGCGACGATCTTGCCCACCACTTCGTCCTGTAAGGCAAAAAAATCCGCGAGATCGCGGTCGAAACGGTCGGCCCATATGTGGTTGCCGTCGCGGGCATCGATCAGCTGCACGGTAATGCGCACGCGCGAAGCCGAGCGCCGCACGCTGCCTTCGACAACATAGCTGACACCAAGCTCTCGCGCCGCCTGCCGGATATCGATCAGTTTACCCTTATAGACGAAAGTCGAGTGCCGGGCGATGACAAACAGGCCCGAGACTTTGGAAAGATCGGTGATCAGATCCTCCGACAGGCCATCGGCAAAGAACTCCTGCTCCGCATCGCTGCTCATGTTGGTAAACGGCAGGACCGCGATGGATGCCCGCCCCGGCGCATTGCTTGGGCTAGGTTCGGCGGCTTCCTGGTTCTTTTGCGCCAGGCGATATATTCGCACTGGCTTGGCGATGTTCTTGAGGGTGCGCTCGCCTAGATCTTCGAATGTCAACTCAAGCTTGCCGGTGATATGATCATGCACGGTGGCGGACACCACGATACCGCCGGGCTCGGCCAGCGCCTCCAGCCGCGCCGCGATGTTGACGCCGTCGCCATAGATGTCCGTGCCTTCGCCGATGACATCGCCGAGATTGATGCCGATGCGCAGGACGATGCGGCGGGGTTCGGGCAGGGCCTGGTTGGCTTCGGTAAATTTGGCTTGCAGTTCGAGGGCGCTCTTCACTGCGTTTACCGCACTGGCGAACTCAAGCAGCACACCGTCGCCCATCAGCTTGACGATGCGCCCGCCGTGAGCCCGCACGGTGGGTTCGAGAATTTCCACACGGCGCTGTTTCAGCACCGCGAGCGTGCCCACCTCATCGGCTTCCATCAGCCGCGAGTAACCGACCACGTCAGCAACGGCGATGGCGGCGAGGCGGCGGGTCATTCGGGCAGCCCCGCCTTGCGCAGGCCTTCACGCACGTGGTCGGCATCGGCGGGGTTCTTGTAGTGCGGCAGCTCGACCGAAATGCGGAAATCCGGCTTCAGCCGGAGAACTTCGGCGGCTTCCGCCCGCGCATCCTCGTGCCGCCCGAGTTGCGCCAGGCACGCCGCGACGCGCGCAATGTACCATGGCCGCTTGTTGACCGCGATCCTCCGGTGCGCCTCCAGGGCCTCCTCATAGCGGCGCGCGGTATAGAGCGCGTTGCCAAAAATTTTCCAGTACCAGTCGGGATGAAACGGATTGAGGCGCATTGCCTGGCGGATCAAGTCGATCGCCTCCTCGGCTCTGCCGCACACGGCCAGCACGGCAGCCAATTGCGTCATGCCGCTGTCGTCGTTGGGATTGAGCGCGGCGGCGCGTTCGAGATGCCGGATCGCCAGGTCGTATTCGTCGCGGAAGCGATAGGCTACACCCAGAAACTGGTGACACCGCGCTTCGCCGGGGTCCAGTCGCACCGCCGTCAGCGCGCACGCGAGAGCCCGCTCCTTGGCCGCCGCGGGCGCGTTGCCGTAGCCTTTCTCCGCCAGCAGCGCCATGGCGAGGTAGGCATGGGCGAGGCCGAAGCGCGGATCGAGGGCGACCGCCTGCTCGAACAGTTCGCGGGCAAGCCGGTTATCGTCAGCGCCATAGCCGCGAAAATGCTCGATACCGCGCAACAGGCAGTCATGGGCCTGTGGCATGATTGTCCGTTTTCCCGCCGCGCTCCTGATCTCGGCATCCTCCACGCGGCCGGTCACAGTCGCCACGATGGTGCGCGTGACTTCGTCCTGGACCGCGAACAAATCGCCGATGCCGCGGTCGTAGCGTTCGCTCCACAGATGATTGGCCGATGGCGCGTCGATCAGCTGCGCGGTGATGCGGACCTTGCCCCCCATCTTGCGCACACTGCCCTCGACCACATAGCGCACGCCGAGCTCGCGTCCGACGCGCCGCACGTCCACCCCCTTGTCGCGGTACTGGAACGAGGAGTTGCGGGCGATCACCAAGAGCGAGCGGAAGCGCGACAGCTCGGTGATGATGTCCTCGGTAATGCCGTCGCTGAAATATTGCTGTTGGCCATCCCCGCTCATGTTGGCGAAGGGCAGGACGGCGAGCGACGGTTTGTCGGAGAGGGTGTGGGCTGATCCGGCGGCCGAGGCCGCGGCGGCGTACCCTACCCGGTAGGCGCGGACCGGCGTGGCGATGTTCTTGAGTAGCTGCTCGCCCATGTCGGCGAACGCCGCATCGATCTTGCCGCGCACTTCCTCATGCACCTTGGCGGAGATGCAGATGCCGCCCGGTTGCGCCAGCACCTCGAGCCGCGCCGCGATGTTGACGCCGTCGCCGTAGATGTCGGAGCCTTCGCCGATGACATCGCCCAGGTTGATGCCGATGCGCAGTACGATATGGCGCGGTTCGCGCACGGCCTGGTTGGCTTGCGTGAATTTGGTTTGCAGTTCGAGGGCTGCCTTGACCGCATTTACCGCGCTGGCGAACTCAAGCAACACGCCGTCGCCCATCAGCTTGACGATGCGCCCGCCGTGGGCCCGCACGGCGGGATCAAGGATCTCCACCCGCCGCTGCTTCAGCACCGCGAGCGTGCCCACCTCATCGGCTTCCATCAGCCGCGAGTAGCCGACCACGTCAGCGACGGCGATTGCAGCGAGGCGGCGGGTGGCGGGTTTTTCTGCCATGTGGCGGGAGGGCTCTCTGAAAACGCAGCGGCAACCGTTGTATTGTATGCTTGGGCGGGTGTCTATTCGGCTCAGCCTGGAAGCACCACCGGGTTCGGCCAAAAACTTGCACTCCGGGCTGGCTTCGGCTATAGGCCCCCGGCTCGCCCGGCGTCGTTCACCCCTGGAGGAAGGCCGGACGGGTATTTCAAACAGGAGTTTACCATGTCCAAGATCGTGCAGCTCAAGGCCGCGTCGCGTGCCCGGGCAGGCAAGGGGGCCTCTCGCGCAGTCCGCCTCGAAGGCCTCGTTCCCGGTGTCGTCTATGGCGACAAGAAGGAACCCCAACTGGTTTCGCTGAACTACGGCGAGCTTCAGCCCCATGTGCAGACCGGGCGTTTTCTCGCCACCCTCGTCGACCTCGAGGTCGATGGCCAGACGGTGCGGGCGATCCCGCGCGATGTGCAATTCGAACCGGTGCGCGATTTCATCGTGCATGTGGATTTCCTGCGCTTGGGCAAGGATGCCCGCATCGCGGTTGATATTCCGGTGCATTTCAAGAGCCATGAAGCCTCGCCCGGCCTCAAGGCTGGCGGCGCTCTCAACATCGTGTCGCACACGCTGGCGCTCTATTGCTCGGCTGATTTCATCCCCGATGAAATCCTTGTCGATCTCACCGGTTTGCAGATCAACCAGTCAATTCATCTTTCCGAGATCAAGTTGCCGGAAGGCGTCACCGCGGTCAGCCGCGATGACGTGACATTGTGCACGATTGCCGCCCAGGCCAAGGAAGAAGTCGTGGCTGAAGCCGTGCTCTCGGCGGAAGTTCCGGCTTCGGCCCAGAAGGCTCCGGTTGCGGGTGCTGCGGCTCCTGCGGCCGGCGGCAAGGATGC
>JANLWG010000340.1:0-8807 GCA_031364405.1 Hyphomicrobiales bacterium | reverse complement strand
TGCTTCTCTCGCCTCCGGCTGGTTTCGGCGATGGCGCGCTGCATGGAGCCGGTGATTTGATCCGCGTACAGAATAACCTTGCCGTCGACATTGCGGGCGGCGCGGCCGATGGTCTGGATCAATGAGGTTTCGGAGCGCAGGAAGCCTTCCTTGTCGGCATCGAGAATGGCGACCAGGGCGCATTCGGGAATATCGAGGCCCTCGCGCAGCAGGTTGATGCCGACGAGAACATCGAAGACACCAAGCCTTAAATCACGGATGATCTCGATGCGCTCGAGGGTGTCGATATCGGAATGCATGTAGCGCACGCGGATGCCTTGCTCGTGCATGTATTCGGTCAAGTCCTCCGCCATGCGCTTGGTGAGCACGGTGACCAGGGTGCGATAACCCTTGAGGGCGACCTCGCGGGTTTCGGCGATCAAGTCATCAACCTGGGTTTTCACCGGGCGGATGAACACCGGCGGATCGATCAAGCCGGTTGGGCGGATCACCTGTTCGGCGAACACCCCGCCGGTCTGTTTCATTTCCCATGGGCCGGGCGTGGCGGACACACAGATGGTCTGCGGCCGCATGGCGTCCCATTCCTCGAAACGCAAGGGACGGTTGTCGATGCACGAGGGCAGCCTGAAACCATATTCAGCCAGGGTGGCCTTGCGGTTGAAGTCGCCCTTGAACATGCCGCCGATCTGCGGGATCGACACATGGCTTTCATCGACGAACACCAGGGCGTTGTCGGGCAGATATTCGAACAGGGTGGGCGGCGGCTCGCCGGGTTTGCGGCCAGTCAAATAGCGCGAATAATTCTCGATGCCAGCGCACGAGCCGGTGGCCATCATCATCTCAATGTCGAAGAGGGTGCGCTGGTCGAGGCGCTGGGCTTCGAGGATGCGGCCAGCGCCGTTGAATTCGGCGAGGCGCAGGCGCAGATCGTTCTTGATGCGGTGCACGGCCTGTTCGAGGGTCGGCTTGGGTGTGACGTAATGCGAGTTGGAATAGATTTTCACCTGTTCCAGTTCGGCGGTCTTGTGGCCGGTGAGCGGATCGAATTCGGCAATGCCTTCGATCTCGTCGCCAAACAGCGAGAAGCGCCAGGCGCGGTCGTCCAAATGCGAAGGGAACAGTTCGATGGTGTCGCCGCGCACCCGGAAAGTGCCGCGCACGAAATTCTGGTCGTTGCGCTTGTAATGCAGCGCCACCAGATCGGCGAGCAACTGGCGCTGGGGGATGCGCTGGCGGCGTTTGATCTGGAAGGCCATGGCCGAATAGGTCTCGACATCGCCGATGCCATAGATGCAGGAGACCGACGCCACCACCACCACATCGTCGCGTTCGAGCAGGGCGCGGGTGGCCGAATGGCGCATGCGGTCGATCTGCTCGTTGATCGCACTTTCCTTCTCGATGTAAGTATCGGTGCGCGCCACATAGGCTTCCGGCGTGTAGTAATCGTAATAGGAAACGAAATACTCCACCGCGTTTTCCGGGAAGAAGCTGGCGAACTCGCCGTAGAGCTGGGCGGCGAGCGTCTTGTTGGGGGCGAGGATGAGGGCCGGGCGCTGGGTCGCCTCGATGATCTTGGCCATGGTGAAAGTCTTGCCCGAGCCGGTGACGCCGAGCAGCACCTGGTCGCGCTCATTGGCCTTGATGCCGGCGACAAGTTCGGCGATGGCGGCGGGCTGGTCGCCCTTGGGCTCGTATTCCGAAACGCTGATCAGCCGTCTCCCACCATCGGATTTCTCCGGCTTGGGCGGTTTGAACGGGGTGTAATCGGGGAGTGGCGCAAATTCCGGGCGCAGTCCCTCAAGCCCGGCGCGCGGGCTGATGGCGAGTTCGGCATAAGCTTCAAGCGGCGCGATCGGCGCTTCGGCGAATCCGCCGTGCTGACGTGAATGACCCATGGCTCCTATATAGCCGCCCGCACCTGCAAGGCAAAGCGGGCCCGCTGACAGCTGCTGTCAGGATACCCGCCGCATCGACACGGCGTGCGTCGCCAGCGCCAGCACGCTGGCCACCGCCATGAACCAGAAGATGGCGAAGGGGTGGTTGTTCTGCAGGCTGCCGACGAGTTGCGAGGCGGCGGCGCCGCAGGCCATCTGGGTGAAGCCGGACCAGCCGGCTGCCGCTCCGGTCATGCGCGGATCGACACTGATGGCGCCCGCCGTGCCATTGGGAATGGTGAGGCCGTTGCCGAAGGCGGCGAAGGCCATGGGCACGAACAGGGTGAGCGGCGACAGCAGACCGGAGATGGCGGCGGCGAGGCAGAGCAGGCCGCCGATCAGGGTGATGCCATTGCCCATCAGCATCATGCGGTCGATGCCAACTCTCTGGGTGAATTGGCCTGACAGAAAGTTGCCGAACATATAGCCCACCGAAATCGTGGCGAACCAAACGCCGTATTCCAGCGGGGTGCGGTGCAGGACATCGACCATGATGTGGGGGGCGCCGCCGAGGAAGGAGAAAAACACGCTCGAGGCGAAGGCCAGTGTTATGGCGTAGCCACGGAAGCGCGGCATGGCGAAGAGCCGGGCAGCCCCTTCGATCAGTCCGATGGCGGCGCCATCCTGGCCGCGATTGACATGGGTCTCGGGCAGATTGCGCCACGATGCGGCGAGCACGATGGCGCCGAGTGCTCCCATCAGCCAGAAATCGGCACGCCAGCCGGCGAACTTGTCGATGAAACCGCCGAGCACCGGCGCCACCATCGGCGCCATGACGAATGCCATGGTGACATAGGATATGACGCTGGCCGATTTGTCGCGATCATAGACATCGCGCACCATGGCGCGGGCCAGCACAATGCCGGCGGCTCCGCCGATGGCCTGGAAAAGCCGCGCCGCGATGAGCAGGTGGATGGTGGGAGCGATGGCGGCGAGAAGGCTGGCCACCACGAACACCGCCATGCCGCCGAGCAGCAGGGGCCTTCTGCCATAACGGTCCGACATCGGGCCATAGATCAACTGGCAGACCGCCATGCCGATCAGGTAGAGCGTCAGCGTCAGCTGCGCCATGCCGTAGGAAACGCCAAACTCCGCCTGCAGGCCGGGCATCGAGGGCATGAAGATGTTGAGGGCCAGTGGCCCGATGGCGCTGATGGCCACCAGGATGGCGAAGGAGGGGCGGGCGTCTGTCATCGGGCCTTCTTAGCTTGCTGGAGCCAAGACCGATAGCCAAGGTGGCAGGATTCTGGCATGTGTGCCCGGCATGAGACATCTGATTGCCGCTGCTCTGGTGCTGGCCGCCACGCCTGCCCTGCTGGACGAAGCAAAACTTGTGGGTTTCGATGATGCCACGGTGTTTTTTGCAGCCGCGCTGGGCAAACAGGTTGATGTCAGGTTTTCCGGAAGTTTTGCCGCCGCGCATTTTGCCAAGGCCGATTTCGATGGGCTGGTGCTGAGTGAAATGCTGGATGGCAAGGTTTGTTTCTTCGACCGGGCCGGAGGCATCAATCCTGAAGATGCCAGGCTCAAGGATATCGCCCGCGCCGATCAGGGCGATGTGTGCGTGCCGCGGGCCGACGTGTCGGTGCGGTATGTTCCAATGGCAGCGGCGGGTGCACCTGCTTCGCCGTTTTATGCCACCGACAAGGCGCATTGCGGCTGGAGCTGGAAGACCGGTGCTGGCATCGGCATCTGGGCTGAGGACTGCAAGTTCGATACCGGGTTGTGGAGTGTCGCCTATGATGCCAAGGCCGATGTTTTTTCGCTGAGTGTCGATGGCGGCGAGCCTTATCCGGTTTTGCGCCAGTTCCGCAAGAAACCGCAAGATGGCCCCGAAGCCTTGTTGCCGTCGTTGCGCCAGGCCGGGCTCATCCCCGATGACGGGGAATGCCAGTTTGCTCCGCATACGGATCAAAAAAGCCCGGCGGGCTGGAGCTTGTGGGAAATAGCTCCGGTGGGCAAACGCAAGGAGGCCTATGATGCGCTGCCCAGGGATGAAGTGCCCGATCCGCCGTGCGGCGAGGTAGGATATTCCGTCGATTCAATCGGTTTCTTCATGATCTCCGATACTCGTCCCGACCGGATTCTCTATGTGAATCTCGGACAGGATGGCACCATGTTCGATCCGTTCACCATCACGCTGTTCTGACGCTGACGGTGCCGGCACCATGAATTACCGCCACGCCTATCATGCCGGAAACCACGCCGACGTGCTGAAGCATGTGGTGCTGGCGCGGGTGATCGAACGCCTGAAGAAGAAAGACAAACCGTTCCGGGTGATCGATGCCCATGGCGGTATCGGCGCCTATGATCTCTCAGGCGCCGAAGCCGGCAAGACCCGCGAGTGGGAAGGTGGCATCGGGCGGATGGCGGAGGCTTTCGCCGCCGATGTGGAATCCTTGCTGGCGCCCTACCGCCAGGCAATTGCCGCGCTCAATGGCGGCGGCGGGCTGGCGCGCTATCCCGGATCCCCATGGATCGCCGCCCATCTGATGCGTAGTGGCGATCGCCTGATTGCCAATGAACTCCACCCCGATGACAAGGCATTGCTGGAAACCTGCTTTCGCCACGACCGGCGGGTTAGCGTTACCGGTGTTGATGCGGGGGTCAGCATCAAAGCCAATCTGCCGCCGCCGGAACGGCGCGGCCTGGTGCTGATCGATCCGCCCTATGAACAGAAGAACGAAGCCGCTCGCGCCGTTGCCATGCTGGCGGAAGGGCTCAGGCGCTTCGCCACCGGCTGCTTCATGCTGTGGTATCCGGTAAAGGCCGATGGGCTGGCCGATGGTCTTGGTGATGCGGTCGAGAGGCTCGGGGTGCCCGGTACGCTGAAGGTGGAACTGCGGGTGCGCGAGGCCTTTGGCGAGGGCGGACTGGCGGGCTCGGGGCTGGCGATCGTCAATCCGCCATGGCAGTTGGATCGCGATCTTGAAATTCTGCTGCCGGCATTGGCGCGGCGGCTGGGGCTTGGAAACTGGGGGCAGGGCAGCGTTTCCTGGCTCCCGCCCCCAAATTAAGTTTAGTTGGCCGACGCGATGGCCGCCGAGAGGTCCTTGTATTCCTCGCATTCAATGCCGCAGCGCGCAGCGATCTCGGCCAGTTGAACCTTGGCCAGATCAACGCGGCCGGCGGCCACATAACCTTCGCCGAGATATTCGCGCGCCAGCACGAAATTCGGATTGATCGCCAGCGCCTTGCGGTAATAGCTGATGCCGATTTCGAGGCGGCCAGCCTTGCGGTGGCTGTAACCTTCATAGTTCAACACGCGCGGATCACCCTGATTCTGAATGACGGCGAAAACCTGAAGCGCCCAGTCATACTGGCCCAGCTTCGCCAAGGCGCGGCCCTGCTGATAGAGTTCTTCGTCAGGCAGAACGCCCGAACTGGCTTTCACGCATTTCTTGGTTTTCTTGTTCCACACCTCACCTGTCTTGCATTTGGCGGGCGAACTGCCGGAGCCGCCGGAGCCGCCGGTGCTGCCGGAGCCGCCGCCGGCTGCGAAGGCCGATGCCGAGAGGGCGAACATTGCCGCAAAAATCATTGTCGCGAGATTGCGCATCGAGATTCTCCTTGGTGCTGCTGTCAATAGGTTACGCCAAATGTGCCTGATCAATTCCAACCAATCCACTCAATTGTTCGCGATGAACGCCAGATAAACAGGCCGTTCAAGGGAGGCTCAGAGCAATCCTGCCATAACAGCGTCACCGATCAGCCATGATCACCAACAAACAGGAGAGAAATATGACCAGGACTTCACGTACTCAACTTATCGCCCTCGTAACCGCGGTTAGCGCGGTCGCCGGCCTCGCCCTCCTAACCCAGGGTGCTTCGGCCAGCTCAAACCGTGTCAAGATGTGTTCAAGCTCGTCGCTGGACAATACAATGGAATGCTGCGAACGCCTGACCGGACGCCGTCATTCGCAATTTGTTCTCCAAGGCAATAACAACTGCGCTGAGAGCAAATCGTGTAGCAAAACCAACAAGCAGCGCTGCTTTGTCATCCTCATCAGGCGTCCCCCCAACGATGTGCCGGGGCTAATTCCTTTAACACATGTCAAGGGTGTGGGCGATAGTGGCCCAGACGACGGAACCCAAGGTGCCGACAAAGGTAACGAAAAATCCAGCAACGCGCCGCGCTGAGTCTCGCCAATAGCACAATGATCTGGCGCGCCGGGAATAATGCCCCGACGCGCCTTATGGTGTTTGCCAATCGTAGATCCAGGCATAGCGGTTGAGCGTGAAGTTTTTGCCCATGAGCGACATGACCCGGTTGCGAATGAATGCCAAGGTTCCGCGCGCACCGTAGGTCTTTGCCAATCGCCGTGATTCGCTCTGGATGCGCTGTGTACGGAGTAATCGCGCCGCCTGGTAACTCTCAAAGGCTTCGTTCACCGGTGCAATGGAAATACAAGAACCAAGCACGCAGGCGTCTTCCAGCGACATGACGGCGCCCTGCGCCAGATAGGGCAGGGTGGCGTGGGCGGCATCGCCGGTAAGAACAATGTTGCCGGAAACCCATGTTGCGAGTGGTTCGATATCGGCGGCAATCCATTGGCTCCAGCCGCTTGGTGCCGCCAACAGCGCCGCGAGATCGTCGGTGGCATCGGCGAATGCATATTTGACATCGGCAGCTGCGCTGGCATCGCGCCGCCGACTGGACAGCACCGCGACGATATTGAACCGCCGCCAATTGCTCACGGCATAGTGAACAACATGGCCGCCGGGATAGAGCCACAACGTCACGCAATCGGCGGCGATGGCGGGTGGCACGTGCTCGAATGGAATGAGCGCCCGGTAGATCGCCTGGCCGCGGAAGACTGGCCTGCTGGCGGGCCAGATCTGTTGGCGCAGCCGCGATTCGATGCCATCGGCGGCAATCACGGCAGGGCCATTTGCGGTTCTGCCATTGTTGAGCGTGAGGCTGGCGCCGCCCGCCGTTGAGGCTGCTGCGGTCACGGCCGCGCCGGTGTTCAGTTCAATGCACCCGGAAGCCCTGGCTGTGGCCAGCAGCGCGTTCAGCAAATCAGCCCGATGGGCGACCCGGTAGGGTGCGCCAAAGCGCTGCTCGAATGATTTTCCAAAGCGGACGCGCTGCAGGATGGCACCGCTCAGTCCGTTGCGGACATGGAGTTCGGTGGGAATGACGCAGCTGTTCTCAATCGCCTCCCAGGCGCCGAGCCAGCGCAGGGCGCTGACGCCATTCGGGCTCATCTGCAGGCCCGCGCCCACTTCCTCGAAAGCCGGTGCCTGCTCGAAAATGCGCGAGGACCGGCGGTTTTTAGCCAAGGCGAGGCCGGCCGCCAGGCCCGCGATTCCGCCACCGGCGATGAGGAAGGGCTGCTGATCCATGCCCCATGATGGCATATTCCGCCGCTGCCGCTGCTGCGGCGGATTGAGGCTTGCGGCAGTGCCGGGTTGGCTCTAGGACTGCGCCCGATTCTTAGGGCAAAAGGCCGGTTTCCCATGGGTTTTATTTCCGACGCGCTCAATCGCATCCAGCCATCGGCCACCATCGCCATCTCCAACAAGGCGATGGCACTGAAGGCCGAGGGCCGCGACATCATTGGCCTGGCGGCGGGTGAGCCCGATTTCGATACGCCCGATAATATCAAGGAAGCCGCCATCGCCGCGATCCGGGCGGGCAAAACCAAATATACTCCGGTCGATGGCATTCCCGAGCTGAAAATGGCGATTTGCGCCAAGTTCAAGCGCGAGAACGGGCTCGATTATACGCCCTCGCAGGTGTCGGTTGGCAGCGGCGGCAAGCAGGTCTTGTTCAACGCGCTGATGGCAACCGTCAATCCCGGCGATGAGGTGATTGTGCCGGCACCGTACTGGGTGAGCTATCCCGATATCGTCATGCTGGCGGGCGGCACCCCGGTTATCGTCGACTGCAGGCTGGAACACGGTTTCAAGCTGCAGGCCGATACGCTTGAGCGCGCTATCACCGCCAAGACCAAATGGCTCATACTCAATTCGCCGTCGAACCCCAGCGGAGCTGCCTATTCGCGGGCCGAACTGAAGGCGCTGACCGATGTTCTGGTCAGGCACAGCCATGTCTGGGTGTTGACCGACGATATGTACGAGCACCTGGTTTACGATGAATTCGAATTCACCACGCCAGTCCAGGCCGAGCCCAGGCTTTACGAACGCACGCTCACCATGAACGGCGTTTCGAAATCCTACTGCATGACCGGGTGGCGCATCGGCTATGGCGCAGGCCCCGAGCCCCTGATCAAGGCGATGTCGAAACTGCAGTCGCAATCAACATCAAATCCCTCGTCGATCGCCCAGTGGGCGGCGGTCGAGGCGCTCAACGGGCCGCAGGATTTCATCGCCGCCCACAACAAGGTGTTCAAGCAGCGCCGCGATCTCGTGGTGTCGATGCTCAATCAGACCAAGGGTCTTTCATGCCCGACGCCGGAGGGCGCCTTCTATGTCTATCCTTCTTGCGCGGGGGCGATCGGCAAGACGGCTCCTTCCGGAAATGTGATCAGGAACGACGAGGATTTCGTCACCGAACTGCTGGCCGCCGAAGGCGTGGCGGCGGTGCATGGCGCGGCCTTCGGCATGTCGCCGTTCTTTCGTATTTCCTATGCGACCTCAACCTCCGTGCTGGAAGATGCAGGCCGGCGTATTCAACGATTTTGCGGCAACCTAAGATAAGGAAACCTGAATCATGTTCGATAGTTCCGTCCCCGTGTTCGTGCATTTTCTGAAGTCGCTTTCGGCTATTCTGAAGAAGGCCGAGGAGCATTGCACGGCCAAGAAGATCGATCCCGCGGTGATGATTTCGCAGCGGCTCTACCCCGACATGCTGGCGCTGGCCCGCCAGGTGCAGATCGCCAGCGACGCGGCCAAGGGAGCGGGTGC
>JANLWG010000300.1:0-4847 GCA_031364405.1 Hyphomicrobiales bacterium | reverse complement strand
GTTATTTGATTGATGTCCCGAAACTCAGTTCAGCCGGGACTTCACGGCAGCGATAGACTCGGCGATCATCCCCGCACCCTTGGCGCCCTTGAGGGCTTCAGCGGCGAGTTGGCTGGCGGCGGCTACCGCGATGTCAGTGGCTACCGAGCGCACTTCCTTGAGGGCGCTGGCTTGCGCCTGGGCGATCTTCTGCTCGGCCTGTTTGGTGCGCCGCTCCAGCGTCTCGGCGAGCTTGCGGCGGGCTTCGGCGGCATATTCCTCGGCATCGACTTTCGCCTGGGCGATGATGTTGGCGGCATCCTTTTCGGCCTCGACCCGCTTCTTCTGGTAGCTGGCGAGCAGGCTCTGGGCTTCCTCGCGCAACTTGCGGGCTTCTTCCAGATCCTTGGCGATCTTGGCCGAACGCTCGTCGAGCATCTTGGCCGCCATCGCCGGAACTTTCAGATAAACCAGAAGTCCGATGAACAGGATGAAGGCGACGAGCACCCAGCTTTCGGCATGTCCGAAAAATTCCATTACCTTGCCCCCTGCTTGGTGGCCTTGGCGACTGCTGCGGCCACCGCCGTCTTGGTCACCTTGGCGCCGATCAGTGTGCTGACGATATTGCTGGCAATATCGGCGGCAACATCCCTGACATCGGCCAGCGCCTTGTTCTTGGAAGCCGCAATGGATTTCTCGGCACCAGCAATCTTGGCGCCCAGTGCGGCGTCGAGCTTGGCGCGTTCAGCATCAATCTCGGCATTGAGCTTGTTGCGGTTGTCGTGAGCGATGGCCTGCGCCTTGCCGCGCGCCTCGGCGAGCGCCGCTTCATAGGAGGCGATCGCCGCATCGGTCTCGGCCTTGAGCTTTTGGGCCTGGGCCAGATCGCCGTTGATCGCCGCCTTGCGCTTCTCGATCACGCCACCGGTGCGCGGAATCACTACGCGCGAGATAATGAAGTAGAGGGTAATGAAGGTGACCGCCAGCCAGAAGAGCTGTGTCGGCCAAGCCGACGGGTCAAGCTGCGGCATACCTACTTTTTGTTCGGCCATCGGTTCATCCCGTTACCAATAGAGTTTGCTGCCGGCACTGAGGCAGGCAGAAGGACGGTTCAAATCAACCAAACAGAATGAGCATGGCGACGGCAAAGCCAATGAGGCCCGTCGCTTCAGCAAAGGCAAAGCCCAAGAACAGCGTGCCGCGCTGACCGGCGGCAGCGGCCGGATTGCGCAGGGCGCCCGCGAGGTAATTGCCGAAAATGTGGCCGATGCCGATACCAGCACCTCCGAGAGCCACGGCTGCAATGCCCGCACCAATCAACTTTGCTGCTTCAACGTCCATTTTAGTTCTCCTGTCGAATGACTAAGTTAAGATTTGGAATTAGTGATCCACATGCAGCGCATCGTTGAGATACATGCAGGTGAGAAGGGCAAACACGTAGGCCTGAAGGACGGCCACCAGAAGTTCGAGGCCCATGAGGCCGACCATGGCGGCAAGCGGCAGCCAGCCGGCATAGACACCGAGCATGACGACGAAACCGGCCATGACCTTGAGCATCATGTGGCCGGCCATCATGTTGGCGAACAGACGGATCGACAGGCTCATCGGGCGGATGAAGTACGACACGATCTCGATCACCACGACCAGCGGCAGGAGAATGCCCGGAACGCCCGATGGTACAAACAGCTTGAGATAACCGAAGCCGTTGCGGATGAAGCCGATGATGGTGGCGCCGATGAACACCACCAGTGCCAGCGCCAGAGTGACGACATAGTGGCTGGTCACCGTGAAGGCATAGGGCACGAGGCCCAGCACATTGGCGAAGAGAATGAAGACGAACAGCGTCAGGATAAAGGGAAAATAGCGCCGCGCATTGTCGTGCAGCACTTCATGGGTCATGTTGTCGACGAACTCGTAGATGCTTTCGGCCACCGACTGCAGCCTTGTCGGAATGAGACTTGTGGGCGCCAGCAGGAAGAGAGCGGCAGCGCAAGCGACCGCGATCACCGCCCACAGGGCCGAATTGGTGAAGGTGAAAGTGCCGAGCGGACCATCGCCAAAGATTGGCGTGATCAGGAACTGATGGATCGGATCGATGATCTTTTCGCCTGCTTCAGGTGTCGCCACGTTCAATCCTCATCATCGTCATCTTTGACGGAGGGCGCCACTGGCCCCTTGCCGCCGAGAACTTCATCCGCCTGTTTGGAGTTGGCGAGACGCATCACGTTCACCACCCCCGCCGCCAGGCCAAACGGCATCAGCGCCAGCATGATCCACGGTGTGGTGCCGAGATATTTGTCGGCCATCCACCCCAATCCCATGGTCACCAGAAGGCCGACGAGAAGCTCGCTGACCGCCCGCATGGCAAGACCCGCGGCAGAACCCTCGGTCGTGTCCGGTCCCGCGGCTTCGCGTTTTGCCGAAAGCGTTTTGTCGAGCCGCCGCCCGAACTCCTCAAGCCCATCCGATGTCGGCTTGCCGCCGGGATCAGTCATCATCGCGCTCGAGAAAAATGGGCCACGGGCAGCGCCTGACGCCCCCCTGAAATCGCGTGCAACATAGTTGCAGGCCTTTTTTGTGTCAAGAAATGGATATACCCGTTATCCTCTTGAAATATCGGAATATTATTTCAAATCTTGGGAGCATGTCGAAAACGCCGCAACCCGCTGCCAATTGCCTCCGATTCTCACAACTTGGCTTACCCTAGCCAGCCTCGGCGATCGCTTCCGCTTCCTGCAAGTTCACCGACACCAGTTGCGATACGCCGCGTTCCATCATGGTAACGCCGAACAGGCGGTTCATCCGGGCCATGGTGAGCGCGTGGTGGGTGATGATCAGGAAGCGCGTGTCGGTGCGCTCCAGCATGGCGTCGAGCAGATTGCAAAAGCGTTCGACATTGTGATCGTCAAGCGGCGCATCGACTTCGTCGAGCACGCAAATGGGCGAAGGGTTGGTGAGGAACACTGCGAAAATCAGCGCTAGGGCTGTAAGCGTCTGCTCGCCGCCCGACAAGAGCGACAGCACCGTGGGCTTCTTGCCCGGCGGATTGGCGATAATCTCAAGTCCTGCTTCCAGTGGATCATCCGACTCGATCAGTTGCAGTTCCGCCTTGCCGCCGCCAAACAGCGTGGTGAACAGCTCGCCGAATTTTTCGTTGACTGTGCCGAAGGCATCGAGCAGGCGCTGGCGGCCCTCGCGATTGAGGCTCGAAATGGCGCCGCGCAATTTGGTGATCGCCTGTGCCAGATCGTCGCGCTCGCGGATCAGGGTTTCAAGCTGCTTGGCAACTTCGAAGGCTTCCTCGTCGGCCCGCAGATTAACCCCGCCCAGACGCTCGCGGTCTTCGCGCAAGGATAAGAGCTTGCGCTCGATTTCGTCTTGCGGCGGAATTTTTTCGATATCGAGGCCAGCGGCGGCGACGACTTCATCTGGGGTACACTGCAGCGAGTCACCGATGCGGCGCTCGCAATGTTCATGGCGTTGCCGGCTGGCTTCCAGCCGTGCGCCCGAACGCGCATGGTCTTCGCGCGTCGATGACAGTTGCTCCTGCGCCGCGCGCAAGTCCTGATCGGCGGCGCGAACTTCGTTCTCGGCCACAGCGAGTGCATCGGCGGCGGCTTTGCGCTGGCTTTCGGCTTCGGCCAGCGCGTTCATCAACTTGAGGCGCTTGCCGGCAAATTGCTGGGGCAGCAAGGCAAGCTCGGCGATGGTGGCCAGGGTTTCTTCAGCGCGGGCGGACAGCGACAGGATTTGATCTTGAGCCCGCTTGGCCCGTTCGGCCCACTGCCGGCGCTCGGTCCCGATTGCCTTGATGCGGTCGAGACGGGCGCGGGCTTCGCGCTCCAGGCCGTCGTGATGACTGCGGGCCTCGGCATAGGAAGCGCGATCACGGTTCACGTTGTCGCGCAGTCCGGCAAGCTCATCCTGCAGGGTGTCGAGCGCCGGAAGTGCGGCGGCCTCGCCCTGCGCTGCTGCAAGCTGGCTCTGGCCATCCGCGAGGAATTGACCAATGCGGCGCAGCGCTTCATCAAGCGCACTGGTCTGGGCTAGACGTTCAGCACTCTGGCGCTCGTGGGCCGCCAGCGCACGGCGGGCAAAATCGACTGCCGAGGTTGCGGCTCGCAACGCCTCGCGCTTTTCGTGTTCGGTTCGTGTAGCCAACTCAACACCAGCGCGCGCCGTATCGAACTTCGCCCGCAAGGCGTCGGCAATCGCAGCGGCCTCGGCCATTTCGACTTCAAGTGTGGCCAGCCGGTTCCGCTCGGCCAGCCGCTTGGCCGCCGCACTGGGTGCATCGGCAGCAGCGGTAAAACCATCCCAACGCCACACATCGCCCTCGCGTGAAACCAGCCGCTGGCCGGGCCTCAACTGCGGCTGCAGTGATTGACCGGTTGCTTGGGATACAACGCCGATATGCGCCAGACGGCGCTGCAAGGCTTGCGGTGCCTCGACGAACTGCGCCAGCGCCTCGGCACCGCCGGGCAGCGGCACCACCACATCAAGCGGCGGCAGCCCGCGCCAATGCACCGGCGCTGCTTCATCGGCAGAGGCATCAATGTCATCGCCCAGGGCCGCACCTAGGGCCATCTCATAGCCCGTTGTAACTTTCAGCGCATCGACCAGCGCCGGCCACAAATCACTACCGCTGACCTTCAGCAATTTCGTCAGTGTACGAACTTCCGTCTGCAGCCGGTCGGCCTTGCGGCGGGCCTCATCATGGGCCACCCGCGTCTCGGCTTCAGATTGCCGCGCCGCGCCTATTGCTGCTTCCGCCTCATTGACAGCCGCTTCGTTATTCGCAGTGCTGGTGAGTGCAATTTCGACTGCCGCCGCAAGTGTATCGCCATCGCCAGCGTTTCCAAACTGCG
>JANLWG010000298.1:0-17609 GCA_031364405.1 Hyphomicrobiales bacterium | reverse complement strand
TCATAGGCCGCCTGTTTGCCCAGCACCGGGGCAAGCAGCATCACCGACTTGATGTCGCGCCGCTGCCAGCGGATATCGGCAATGGTGATGACCTTGACCCCGGTTACCGCGTTGGGATTATCAACCAATTGTCCGGACTGGGTGAACGCAACCAGCGTCGGCTTCACATCCTCCGGAAACTTGAAATCACGGTCGGCGGCTCCCCGCGTCACTTGACAGTAGATGATGCCTTCCTTGAGCCCATTGCGTTTCGCCAATTCAAGATGCATGGCCTTGAGCTGATCTTTCGTACACGGCCACCCCATACGGATTTCGCCGAGTGAACGCTCCAGCCGTTCCATATGCGGATCATAGTCGACCAGCTTTCCATTCAGCACCGCGGTCACTTCGTAAATGCCGTCGGCGAACAGGAATCCGCGATCGAAAATCGAGACTTTTCCCTGCTCCTCCGGCAGATAGTCTCCGTTCACGTAAACGATGCGGCCCATGGCTTATCCCCCGAACTGGAGCCGTCTGCTAAATCAGATTTCGCCAGCAAAATCCATGGGGGTTGTGGGGGCCCCCGTCCCTCGTGCTACAAAATCGGGCAACACCCGCCAACTTCAAGGAAATCATGCCGAAAACCGTCTCCGAAGCCGCCATAGTGGCCATGCTGGTCCGCGAAAACGCCCTTTTTACCCAGCGTAATCCAAACTCCAAAAAGCTTTCGGACGAGACGGCAAAAAACTGGCTGCGCGGCGTTCCCATGCACTGGATGGTCGATTGGGGTACGCCCTTTCCATTGTTTGTGGCCAAGGCCAATGGCGTCGACGTGACCGATGCCGATGGCAATTGCTACATCGATTTCTGCCTGGGTGACACCGGCGCCATGTTCGGCCATTCGCCGCAGCCGGTCGTCGAGACCCTGCAGCGCGAGGGTGCCAACGGCTTCACAACCATGATGCCTTCGACCGATGCAGGCATCGTCGGTCAACTGCTTGAAGATCGTTTCAGTCTACCCTATTGGCAAGTGACAGCGACGGCGTCGGATGCCAACCGCGCCGTGCTGCGCTGGTGCCGCGCCATCACCGGGCGCAAAAAGATTCTCGTTTTCAACCATTGCTACCACGGTGCTGTCGATGAAACTTATGTAACCATCGACACTGGCAAACCGGAAGCCGATGCCGCCCTCATTGGTGAGCCGCGCGATTTGACTGAATTTACCAAGGCCGTCGAGTTCAACGATGTTGCCGCACTCGAAGCGGCACTAGCTCCGGGCGATGTCGCCTGCGTTCTCGCCGAGCCGATCATGACCAATGTCGGCATGGTGCTGGCCGATCCGGGCTATCATGAAAAACTCCGCGAGATAACCCGGCGCACCGGCACGCTGTTGATCATCGACGAAACCCACACCATGTCGTCGGGCCCCGGCGGCTACACCCGCGAACACGGCCTTGAACCCGATGCCCTGGTGCTCGGCAAGCCCATCGCCGGTGGCATTCCCGCCGCCGTCTATGGTTTCTCCGGCGCGGTAGCCCACCGCATCGCTAAATTCCTCGAAGCCCGCCCACCCGGCCACTCCGGCATCGGCACCACGCTGTCTGGCTCAAAAATTCAACTCGCACTGATGCGCACCGTGCTCGAAATTTATTTCACCAGAGAGGCTTTCGCACCCCTGATAGCACTCGCCAAGAAGCTCGAAAAAGGCATCGCGGACGTGATCATCAAACATTCCGTACCTTGGCACGTGGTCAGCGTTGGCGCCCGTGTCGAGTTCATGTGCTGCCCGACCCGCCCGCGCAATGGCGGTGAGGCAGCCAAACTCATCCACCAGCCCATCGACCAGGCGGTGCATCACTATCTTCTCAATCGCGGCGTGATCGTCACACCGTTCCACAACATGATGCTTATCTGCCCTTCGACTACGGGCGCCCATGTCAACCAGCTGATCGAAACACTTGATCACTGCCTTGCCGAAATGATGAGCTGAAGCCGGAGTAAATTATGGCCCTTGTATTCCCCCGCCGCGAGGCAGAAGCAAAAACTTTTCTTGACGCCAATCCCGATGTCCAAAGCGTTCACGTCATCTGGACCGACATTTGCGGCGTAGCGCGCGGAAAAATCCTGCGCCGCGACGAAGTGATCCCCGCCTGGCGCGACGGCCGCTTCATGCCGATCTCGGCCCTCGTCCTTGATGTGACCGGACAGGACATTCCCGAAACCGGTCTGGTCTTCGACGACGGCGACCGCGACATGCTGATGTGGCCGGTATCCGGCAGCCTGGTGCGTATTCCGTGGACCGACGAACCCGCCGCGCAATACGTAACATCGATTTCCGACCTCGATGGCACGCCGCATTATTTCGATCCGCGCAGCGTTCTCGAAAAAATCGTCAACCGCTTCAAGGCCGACTTGCAGATGAATCCGGTGGGCGCGGTCGAGCTTGAATTTTATCTCATGGACCGGGCATCGGCGCTGGCCGGAAAGCCCATGGCGCCAAAATCCCAGATCAACGAATTCCGCCCGCAGCATTTCCAAGCCTATTATCTGCAGGACCTCGATGATTTCCAGCCCTTCTTCAAGGACCTCTACGCCTGCTGCGAGGCTCAGGGGTTGCCGGCGAAAACACTGATTTCGGAGTATTCACCAGGCCAGATGGAAATCGTATTGCGCCACCGCGCCGATGTGCTGAAGGCTTGCGATGAAGCCATCATGCTGAAGCGGCTGATCAAGGCGGTTGCCGAAAAACACGGGCTTGCCGCCACTTTCATGGCCAAGCCCTATTCGCAATGGTCGGGCTCCGGCATGCATGTGCATGTGAGTCTCGGCGATGAACAGGGCAACAATCTTTTTGCCGCCGAAGACCCGCTACAAAATGAATTGATGATGCACGCCTTGGGCGGCCTCAAGGCGGCGATGGCGGAATCGATGCTGATCTTCGCCCCCAATGGCAATTCCTACCGGCGCTTCCGCCGCAATTCCTATGCGCCGGTTTCGGCCAGCTGGGGCATCAACAATCGCACCGTCAGCTTGCGCATTCCCGCCGGTGCGGCCAACGCCTGCCACATTGAGCACCGGCCAAGCGGGGCCGATGCCAATCCCTATCTGGTCATGGCGGCGATCCTCGCTGGCATGCATTACGGCATCACCGAAAAATCCGATCCCGGCAATCCGGTCAACGGCAATGGTTACGAGAAGCGCGCCAAGTATATTCCCGGCAACTGGTTCGATGCCATCGACGCATTCTGGAAAGCTTCGATCCTTAAGGAATATTTCGGCAAGGAGTTTGTCGATACCTACTGCACCCTGAAGGAAGTCGAAGCCGACCGCTTCTACGCCGAACCCACGGCGCGCGATTTCGAATGGTATTTGCGAACCGTCTGAGCGAAGGAACGCCCGCATGCTGCCGGATTTTGTCTACCAATGGGCTGAGAGCAGCATCTTTCTTTTCGTTCTGTTTGTTACTGGCACGATTGCTTTGGCTGCGCATTTGCTGTTCCGTTGCCAATGGATTACGGCAAGGGCTGTGTGGTTCGACACCATGTCACCGGTACTGCAATCATTGTGCGGTACAATGTTTGCGCTGGCGGTCTCATTTCTTGCGAGTTCAGTTTGGCAGACCGAGGATACCGCCAAGCAACTGGTCGATGAGGAAGCCCGCGGTATTCGCCTGATCAGAACCTATTTGGACTCGGCATTCGGGCCGGGCGCCGACAATGTACAGAACTTGCTGCCGGGCTATGTCGATGCGGTCATTGCCGAGTGGCCGCGCATGGAGTCTCAAGATGTCGCGCTGATTGGTGAACAGCGCCTCACCAGTATCTATCGTGCCACAATTTCACAATTGGCTGATGGCGAATTGAATCACTCGCTGCAACAGCGTATTCTTGGTGCTCTCGACGGATTGTCGCGGGCCCGTCAGGGCCGGCTGACAATCGCAAATGAACATGTCAGTGACGGACAATGGTCAACCGTTTTTTCCCTGGCGTTCCTGCTGATTTTGGTGATCGCGATCTGCCACGCCAAGTCGGTGCGGGCCCGCGTCATCGCACTGACGATAATCACCACGGCCATCACTGTTTCCCTGTCCGTCATTCTTGCCCATGACCGGCCCTTTGTCGGCCGTCTCGCGATTACTCCGCAACCCATACTCGATGCGATGGGACCGGCTAAGTGATCATCGGCGAAACCGGGGGATAAGAATTGCTTGACCTGACCACACATTGGGCCGGGCTCCTGTCCCTCGCCATCTTCATCACCGCCTACGTCCTCGTCATCTTCGAGGAAACCACGGCGATGCGAAAGTCAAAGCCCGTGATGATGGCGGCGGGCCTCATCTGGCTGCTGATCGGCATAGCCCATATGCAGGCCGGGCAAAGCGAGGTGGCCCATGCCCAGGCAGTGGAAATCATCGAGCAATACGGTGAACTCTTCCTCTTTCTACTGGTCGCCATTACCTATGTGAACACCCTTGAAGAGCGCCGTGTCTTTGATGTGTTGCGGGCCAGGCTGGTGAACATGGGGCTCTCCTATCGCCAGCTTTTCTGGCTCACCGGCGCACTTGGCTTCTTTCTTTCCGGCGTTCTCGACAATCTGACAACAGCTCTGGTAATGGGCGCCGTTGTTGTGGCGGTTGGCTCTCATTCGCCGCGTTTCGTGGCGCTGGGCTGCATTTCCATTGTCGTCGCGGCCAATGCTGGTGGCGCCTTCTCGCCCTTCGGTGACATCACCACATTGATGGTCTGGCAACGGGGCAAGCTCACCTTCTTTGAATTCTTCGTGCTGTTCGTGCCCTCCGTCATCAACTGGTTGGTGCCCGCCGCCATCATGCATTTCGCTGTGCCAGCGTCAGAACCCGATCCGCGCTCCGACCGGGTCACCTTCAAGCCCGGCGCAGTGGGCGTTATCGTGCTGTTTGCCGCCACCATATTCACCGCCGTATGCTTCAAGAATTTCCTGCACTTGCCGCCAGCACTCGGCATGATGTTGGGCCTCGGCTATCTGCAGATCTGGTCCTATTTTCTCCAGCGGCAGGGCCACAAGCGCAACGACCACGACATGGTGCTCGACTCCTTTGCCCAGGTGCAGCGGGTCGAGTGGGATACCCTGCTATTCTTCTTCGGCATCATATTCGCCGTGGGCGGCCTCGGTGCCCTCGGTTATCTCGCACTCGCTTCGCAGTATCTCTATGTGGGCCTTGGCCCCACCCCCGCCAACATCGTCATCGGCGCGCTGTCGGCCATCGTCGATAATATTCCGCTGATGTTCGCGGTGCTCACCATGGACCCGCAGATGTCAAGCGGCCAGTGGCTGCTTATCACGCTGACGGCTGGCGTCGGCGGCTCCATGCTGTCCATCGGCTCCGCCGCCGGTGTCGCATTGATGGGTCAGGCCAGGGGAATCTACACGTTTTCATGCCATCTAAAATGGTCGTGGGCGGTAGCGCTCGGCTATATCGCGAGTATCATCGCGCATATGCTGATCAATGCCCGGTTGTTTTAGTGATCACCGTCTTTGTCCTTCTTGGTTTGGGCCATCGCCTTGTCGACATAGGCCAAAAACAGGGCGGAAACCACGAAGGCCATGTGCATGATGGTCAGCCACATGAGTTTGCTGTCAGTATACTCAGCCGAGTTGAGAAAAACCTGCAGCAGGTGGATCGATGAAATCAGCACAATGGTGGCTGCCACTTTCACCTTCAGAGAACCCGCATCGATCTTGCCAAGCCAGGATAATTCGCCTTCTGCATTGTCGAAGCGGCTGACGAAATTCTCATATCCCGAAATGATCACCATGACGATCAGGCTCGCCACCAGTGCCGCATCGATCATGCCCAGCAACTTCAGGATGGATTCCTTATCGTCGAGCACCATGATCTTGGACGAAAATTCAAACAACTTGCGCCCAAACGACACCGCATAGAGTGCAAGTGTGGCAGTGAGGCCAACATAAAACACCACCAGAAGCCATCGCGAACCGAGAATGATGGTTTCGATAAGTTGTTCGATTTTCTTCATGGCATTACCACACTGTCATTGATACTCCCCGATAACCAAAATCGTCAGGGAGGCAAGAAAAGTTCACGGCTGGCCGTGGCGGCCGCCATGCTCGGGCTCCGGAAAATCATTGCGGGTTTTCCACAGTGAGTAGAGAATGCCCCAGGCCAGCACCGCGACCGTCACCACAAGCGACAGGGCCGTATCGATCTTCACGCCCAACGGCACGAGGAAAATCTTGACGCCGACGAGCACCAGAACCACCGCCAGCGAGAACTGCAGATATTTGAACCGGTGAACGGCCGCGGCGAGTGCGAAGTAGAGCGCGCGCAGGCCGAGGATGGCGAAAATGTTGGACGTGTAGACGATGAACGGGTCCTGCGTAATGGCGAAGATCGCCGGCACCGAATCCACCGCGAAGATCAGGTCGACGATCTCGACCAGGATCAGCGCCATGAAAAGTGGCGTCAGAAAGAGCTGTACCTTGCCGGTCTTGGGGTCGGGCAGCCTGACCGTGAACTTCTCGCCGTGCAGCCTTTCGGTGACGCGGAAGCGGCCGCGCAGCCATTTCAGCACGGCGTTGTTGGCGATGTCGGGCTGGTGATCGACGCTGCGAAACATTCTGAGGCCGGTGAAGACGAGAAAGGCCCCGAACACGAACAGTATCCACGAGAAGGATGCGACCAGTGCCGCACCCACGCCGATCAAAATGGCGCGAAACACGATGGCGCCGAGAATGCCCCAGAACAGCACCCGGTGCTGATAAAGCCGGGGAATGCCGAGAAACCCGAAGATCATGGCGATAATGAAGATATTATCCATCGCCAGGGACTGCTCGATCAGATAGCCGGTGAAGAATTCGAGGCCTGATTGCGCGCCCCGTGCCCACCACACCCAGCCGCCAAAGGCAAAGGCTATTGCCATATAGCCGCCATAGAGGATGAAGCTTTCTCTGGCCCCGATCTCCTTCTTGCCCTTGTGGAGGAATCCCAGGTCGAAAATCAGGAGTGCGGCGACCACGACGACGAAAGACAGCCAGAAAAAAGCCGGAGTCCCGAGAAAATCTGAATATAGCGCCGTTTGGATCAGTTCCATTGCCGGACCAACTTGCTAAATGTTGCCATTTGGCGGTTCCGACATCACGAGGGGAGACCTCGCCAGAGGGGCCCGGCACCGCGTTGCCAGATGTGGTTTGATTTGCGGCAAGTTCAAGTCCCCCACGTCAGAAAATCGGCTAGATTGCGGCGATGGAGGGATTCGATGCGCACCACCAGATCAGTACAAATTATTACGTGCCATGCCGAGGGCGAAGTCGGCGACGTGATCGTCGGCGGCGTGGCGCCGCCGCCGGGTGAAACCATTTGGGAGCAATCGCGTTTTATCGCCACTGATGGCAAGCTCCGGGCGTTCGTTTTGAACGAGCCGCGCGGCGGGGTGTTCCGCCATTTGAACCTGCTGGTGCCGCCGAAAGATCCCATGGCGCAAATGGGCTTCATCATCATGGAGCCTGAAGATACCCCGCCGATGTCGGGCTCGAACTGCATTTGCGTGGCGACCGTGTTGCTCGATGCCGGCATCATCGCGATGACCGAACCGGAAACCCGCATGGTGCTTGAAGCCCCCGCCGGGCTGGTCGAAGTCATCGCCCGCTGCTGCAATGGCAAGGCCGAGTCCATCACCTTGCGCAATGTGCCAGCCTTCGCTGATCGCCTCGCGGTGTCACTCGACGTCGAAGGCTTGGGCACCATCACCGTTGACACCGCTTTTGGCGGCGACAGTTTTGTCATGGCCGATGCAAATTCCTTGGGCTTTGCGCTGATCCCTGCCGAAGCCCGCGATATCGCGGTGATCGGCCGCAAGATCGTAAAAGCCGCCAACCAGCAGATGGGCTTCAGCCATCCCAATTTGCCGGATTGGAACCACTTTTCCTTTTGTTTTGTCACCGGCCCGTTGCAGCGTGTCGATGGCCGGCTCTCCAGCCGCAATGCCTGCGTCATCAATCCCGGCAAGCTCGACCGCTCACCCACCGGCACCGGCTGCTCGGCACTGATGGCGGTGCTCCATGCCAAGGGCCTGATGCAGGTGGGTGACAGTTACATCGGCCGCTCGATTATCGAGAGCCGTTTTACCGGGCGCATTGAGGCCGCAACTGAAATAGGCGGCAAACCCGCCATCATTCCCTCGATCACTGGCCGGGGCTGGATCACCGGGCAATCGACCTTGATGCTCGACCCCGATGATCCATGGCCGCATGGTTACAAAATTTCCGATACCTGGCCGATGGGAGAGAGCTGACTTCCCTTTTCGCCTGCCACCCAATAGAACAGAGCCACCAGTTTGGGAGGGGACCGTGAATATCGTTCAATTGATCGACAGCAAAGGTAAGCGCCGTGTCGGCGTAGTGGACGGCGCCAGCATCGTGCTGCTCAAGAAAATTACCCGCACACGCGATTTGGCCGCACTTGCCATCAGGCAAGGCCAGAAGCTGGCCGCAACAGCCAAGTCATTGGCCAGCAGTAGTACCGAGAACTATGCGGCCGCCATGAAGGAAAACCGCATCCTGGCGCCACTCGATCATCCCGATCCCGCCCATTGCCTGATCACCGGCACCGGCCTCACCCATCTGGGTTCGGCCGCGGCGCGCGACGGCATGCACAAGAAGCTTTCCGGCGCCGCCGAAGAACTCACCGACTCCCTCAAGATGTTCAAGATGGGTCTGGAAGATGGCAAGCCGAAAAACGGCGAGGCCGGCGTCCAGCCTGAATGGTTTTACAAAGGTGACGGCGGATTTCTGCTGGGTCCGGGTCAGCCCTTGCCCAAGCCATCCTTCGCCCTTGATGGCGGTGAGGAACCGGAAGTCACCGGCCTCTATGTGATCGACCCCAAGGGCCGCCCGGTGCGTCTGGGTTTCGCGCTTGGCAATGAATATTCCGACCACCTCACAGAGCGCCAGAACTACCTCTATCTAGCCCACTCGAAACTTCGCCACTGCGCGGTGGGCCCGGAACTGCTGACTGGAAAACTGCCGGACTACATCGAAGGCAGGAGCCGCATTCTGCGCCAGGGAAAAGTCATCTGGGAGAAACCCTTCCTGACTGGCGAGGCCAACATGTCCCACACCATCGCTAATCTCGAATATCATCATTTCAAATATGATGGCTTCCGCCGCCCGGGCGACGTGCATATTCATTTCTTCGGCACCGGAACCCTGTCGATCGCCGATGGCATCGTGACCGAGGATGGCGACGAGTTCGAAATATCAGCACCGCCTTTCGGCGCGGCCCTGCGCAACAGACTGAAAGCCATGGCCGCGCGTTACAAGCCACAAGGCGTCAAGGTCATCTAAGCCCATGGCGCCGCAGTTCATCGCACTGGATTGGGGCACCACATCGTTTCGTGCCTATCTCGCCGATGCTCGTGGGATGGTGGCGGACATGATCTCGGCTCCCGAAGGTATCTTGTCAGTAACCGATGGTGATTTCGATGCTGTTCTCGAACGTCACATTGGCTCGTGGAACGTGGAGCTTCCGGTCGTCGCGGCGGGCATGATCACCAGTAGGCAGGGCTGGATCGAACTGCCCTATGTCGCCTGCCCGGCGGGCCCGGTGGAGTTGGCCGCGGCCCTGCATCATCATCAATCGAAACGCCGCCGCCGCATCGCCTTTTCGACCGGCCTCAGCTACCGCGCCGGAGGTGGCGTGCCCGATGTCATGCGCAGCGAGGAGACCCAGGTATTCGGCAGCCTCGCCAGCGGCGCCAGAAATTTCGTCACCCCCGGCACCCATTCTAAATGGATCACCGTCGAAAATGGCCGCATCACCAGCTTCACCACCTATGTCACCGGTGAAGTTTTCGCTGCCCTCAAAGATCACACTATTTTGGGCCGCCTGATGAAGGACGGCCCTGACAATGAAGAGGCCTTCGCCCGCGGTGTGAAAGCCGCACTCGCCGATCCCGCTGGTTTTCTCCACCGCATCTTTTCGGTGCGCTCTCTTGGCCTTTTCAATGAAATGGCCCCCGAGCATTTGGCCTCGTATCTGTCGGGCCAGGTGATCGGCAGCGAAGTGGCCCACGCCATCGCTGGCAATGCGGGCAATATGGATTATGTGGTGCTGGCATCCCCAACAATCGGTGGCCGCTATGTGAAAGCCATGGAGATTGCCGGACTCAACTCGCGCTATGGAGATCCCGAGGCCATCGTCAGGGGGCTGGCGCTGATCGCTCTGAAGGCGGGGTTGCTGAAATGAACTTCGAAATTCACAGGAGCACGACATGAAAATCGCCATCGTCACCGGAGCAGGCTCCGGCATCGGCAGGGCCGTAGCAATAGCGCTGGGCCGTGAAGGTTACGCGGTGGCCCTCGCTGGCCGCCGCCTCGAACAATTGCAGGCAACGGCGAAGGAGCTAGGCCCCGCCAGCCTCTGCGTACAAACCGATGTAAGCGATCCTCAATCGGTTGCAGCACTGTTCGCCGAAACCAGGGAAAAATTCGGCCGCCTCGATCTTCTCTTCAACAATGCCGGAACCGGCGCACCCGGCACCATCAACCTCGAAGATCTGACCATCGCCCAGTGGCGGGCCGTCGTCGATACCAATCTCTCCGGCGTTTTCTACTGCATGCAGGAAGCCTTCCGCATGATGAAGGCGCAAACCCCGCGCGGCGGCCGCATCATCAACAATGGCTCGATCTCGGCCCACGCGCCCCGGCCCAATTCAGCGCCCTACACCTCGACCAAGCACGCCGTCACCGGCCTCACCAAGTCGGGTTCCCTTGATGGCCGCAAATACGATATCGCCGTTGGCCAGATCGATATTGGCAACGCTGGTACCAACATGACCGAGAAAATGAAATCCGGCATGCCGCAGGCCAATGGCACCATTGCACCCGAGCCCACCATGGATGTGGCGAACGTCGCCCGCACCGTCGTTTACATGGCCTCGCTGCCGCTGGAAGCCAATGTGCAATTCGTAACCGTCATGGCAACCAAAATGCCGTTCATCGGACGCGGATGAGATCGGCGGCTTTCTCGGCAATCATGATCGCCGCCGCATTGGTGTTGGACGATACGATATAGGGCATCACTGAACTGTCGCAGACGCGCAAGCTCTCAAGGCCGTGCACTTTCAATTCCGGCGAAACCACTGCCATTTTGCCTCGCCCCATGGCGCAGGCGCCGGCCGGATGGTGCTGGGTCTTGGCCATGCGGCACACATAGTTGAACAGGTCTCCGTCAGAACTGCAATCAGCGCCCGGCAGCCTCTCGGCCATTATGAAGGGCTTCAGCGCTTCCTGGCGCAGGATGTCGCGGGCAATCCTGAGGGCGCGTATCGACATTTCGCGATCATAGGAATCAGCGAAATAATTTGGATCGATCAATGGAGCAGCAGCGGGATCAGCACTGGCGAGGCGCACCGAACCTCGTGAGCGCGGCCGCATAAAAGCAGCGTTAAGCGTGATGCCAGGATTTTTCAACCGGGTAATGCCCGCCTCGATACCGGTGCCCAACCCAAAATGGAACTGAACATCGGGAGCCGGCGCTGCCTTGTCGGCATACCAGAATCCACCGGTCTCAAACAGGCTGGAAGCAGCCGGGCCAGTGCGCGTCAGCATATAACGCAAGCCCGCCAGCAAGGCCCAGTGCCGCTTGCCGTATTTGTCATAGGAATGATCGCCCGTGCATTCGCACAGCGCGCACAGATCGAGATGATCCTGCAGATTGCCGCCAACACCGGGCAGCTCATGCAGCGGCCTAATCCCCACTTGCTTCAGATGACCGGCGGCACCGATGCCCGACAGCATGAGCAGCCGGGGTGACCCGATGGCACCGGCGCAGACGATCACTTCGCGGTCCGCGCGGATTATCTCGCTGGCTCCAGCGCGCAGCACCTCCACACCCACGGCGCGGCCGTTCTCGATCACCACCCGGCCAACCATTTCCGCCAACAAGACTTTCAGATTGGAACGCCGCAATGCAGGCTTCAGATAAGCAACCGAGGTCGACGACCTCCGGACGTTTTTCTGCGTCAGTTGATAATACCCCATGCCAGTGGGATCAGGCTTGGTGAGATCATCATTTAGCGGAATGCCATATTGCTCGGCCGCCTTCAGAAAAGCATCGCAGATCGGCAGCGCCGCCTTGGGCTGTGACACACCGAGCGGACCGCCGCGCCCGTGGAACTCATTGTCGAACGTGTCGTTGTCCTCTGCCTTGCGGAAATACGGCAGCACTTCGCGGTAGCTCCAGCCGGTGCAGCCAGCCTGCGCCCAGCCATCATAGTCGAGCCCGTTGCCGCGCGTATAAATCTGCGCGTTGATCGAGGAGCCGCCGCCAATCACCCTAGCCTGGGTGTACCACAACACCCGGTCCTGCATATGCTTTTGCGGCACCGTGGACCACCCCCACGAAGCAATACCCTTGGTCATTTTTGCAAAACCCGCCGGCCAGTGGAACAACAGGTTGCGGTCTGAGCCCCCTGCTTCGATCAGCAACACCTTCACATCGGAGGTTTCCGACAGCCGTGCTGCGAGAACACAGCCAGCCGAGCCACCACCCACAATGATGTAATCGTAACCGCCTTGCACCATCACACTCCCAAAATCCTCCTGCGGCATCCTCGCTGGTTATGTACCGTTTGCTTACTTTGTGCATGGGAAATTTGTGGACTGCCACTTCGCCCGCGGCGTCTTGATGGCCAGCTACCTGTCGCGCGCTTCGACCATCATGGTCTAACTTTGCGTGACCGCGCGGCCGAAGCGCTATCCGGTTTCCCTGGCTGCGGCCGCGTGTGCATTCCCGATGCAGTGTTTATTGGCGACACCGTCACCGTCACTTGCCGCATCAACGGATTCAATGTCGCAATCCTGGGGTCAAGCGCTTCAGTGGAAGTGAAATGGAAAAAACCTGAAGTTTAGTTCCCGTCTTCGGGCAGTCGCGGCAGTGGATGAACCGCGATGCCTTCATCGGCCAGCGCTTGCGCCTCGTCGGCGGTTGCCTCGCCATAGATGCCGCGCTGTTCGGCTTCGGTATAGTGAATCTTGCGGGCCTCTTCAGCAAAATTAGCCCCGACATATTCAGCGTTGTCCTCAACCGTCTTGCGCATTTCGCGCATCATTGTCATCAGCGCCTGAGCTCTTGGATCAACTGGCCCCGCCATCATTTTCTGCGGCTGTCCGGTTTGGCGATTGGACTTCGCCGGGATGCCCGGCGCCATCAGCTGCTTGACCACCTTGCTCGATCCGCACACCGCGCACCCGACAAGCCCGCGCTTAACCTGCGCATCGTAAGCGCTGCTGTCGCGAAACCAGCCATCAAATTCATGGGCACTGTCGCAGATGAGGTCGTATCTGATCATAATGCCATTACCTAGCAATCGCGGCGCCAGTATTCAAGCTGAATGCCCGGTCATGGTTGAGTGCCGGTATCCGGTGGCGCGCCGCCGCAACTTCCGCCACATCGATATCGGCCACCAGCACTTGGGGCTCGACCGCGGCCTCCGCCATGATCTCGCCCCAAGGTGAAACCGCCAGGCTGTGACCATAAGTTTCGCGCCCGCTTTCGTGCCGTCCACCCTGGGCAGCCGCCAATACGAAACTTCCGGTCTCGATGGCGCGTGCCCTCAGCAGCACATGCCAGTGTGCCTCGCCCGTAGGCACCGTGAAAGCCGATGGAACCGAGATAACTTCAGCGCCATTCTGGCACAGCGCCCGGTAAAGCGCTGGAAACCGCAGGTCATAGCAGATCGTCATGCCAAGCCCGGCCCACGGCAGGGGGGCAAGCACCGCCTCACTGCCCGCCTCAAAGCTATGCGACTCGCGCAACATAGTGCCGTCGGGCAGGTCCACATCGAACAGATGGATCTTGTCATAGCGCGCCGCGATCACGCCTTCCGGCGAAAACAGCAGTGACCGGTTGAGCAGCTGGTCTTTAGTTCCCCTGAGCGCCAGGGAGCCAATGTTGAGCCAGATGCCGAGCGACTTGGCCAGATCGGCAAAACCGGCAACCGAGCTATCCTCGCCTTCGCGCCGCACCAGTGATTTGAGCCGCGGCCGGTCGGGCTCCAGAATATTTGTCATCTCCGGTGTCGTCACCAGTTGCGCGCCCAGCGCCTGTGCGGCGCGGATCATGTCACAGGCTTCGCAAAAATTGCGCGCCATGTCGGTGCCTGAACGCATCTGTACAAGCGCCGCCTTGAAACTCATGCGGAGGCCAGCAGCGGGTCAAGTTTACCCCGGCGGTCGAGATCGTGGATTTCGTCGCTGCCGCCCATGGGAACATCGTCGAAGAAGATCTGCGGCACGGTATAGCGGCCCTGGGCCTTGTCCCGCATGCGCTGGCGCTCGACAAGATCGCGGCTGACGTCGATCTCGTGGTAGGTGACACCCTTCTTGTTCAGCAGCGCTTTTGCCGAGTGGCAGTACGGGCAATAGGGCGTTGTATATATTGTAATCTTCGGCATCTCTGACTTCTCTTGGTCAAATATGGAACCGCGCGGGCTCGAGGACAAGAGCGAAGGTGAGCACATCCACATGTGCCGCACCGGCCTGCTTCAATACCTTGGCGCATGCCGAAGCCGTGCTGCCGGTGGTTAAGACGTCGTCAACCAGCAGGATTTTCCGGCCCGTTATCAATGCCTGGCCGGCCGCCTCCACCCGGAATGCGCCATGCAAATTGCGCCGTCGTTCGGCGCTGTCGAGCCCCACCTGCGGCCGCGTCGCCTTGATGCGGGTAAGAATATCGTTTCGGCATGGCCGCCCCAGGCGCTGCGCCAGATAGCCTGATTGGTTGAACCGCCGCTGCCACAGCCTGAGCCGGTGCAGTGGCACCGGCACAATCAGATCGGCCTCGGCCAGCAGCACGCGGCCTGCTCGCGCCATCAGGCGGGCCATCAGCAACCCGGCTTCTTGCATGTCGTGATACTTGAGGCCGTGAACCAGCACCCGGGAAGCTTCGTCAAAGGCCACCGCCGCCCGCGCCCGGTCCCACGCTGGCGGATTGGCGAGGCCAGCCGCACTCACTGCCCCCTCGCCCTGATCATAGGCAAATGGCGTGCCCATCACCGCGCACACCGGATTGTCGATCTGGCGCAGCAAGGGCCAGCAACCGATGCACAGGCTGGCGGGTTCGCTCACCTCAACCCGGCAGGAGAGGCAGCGCGGCGGGGTGATGAAGTCCACCATGCCGCGCCACACCGCCGAGGAAATTTGCGCTAGGGAATTTTGCACGTCCCCACTCTAACATGAATTCTCACAATCATGGATTTGCCGGCGCTATTCGTCTAACTGCACGCCAGATGGAGATTGCCCGGCAATGAAATTCACCCGCACCGACCTCGACCGTCTGTCCGCTATCCTGGCCCTGGCAGCCGAACGCGAGATCATGCCGCGCTTCCGCCGCCTGGCTTCTGAAGATATCCGCGAGAAAACTTCCAACCTCGATCTGGTGACCGACGCCGATGAGGCGGCCGAATGGTTCATCCGCGATGAAACCGCCAAAGCCTTTCCGGGCGCGCTTTTCGTCGGCGAAGAGTCAGTCGAGCGCGACCGCGCGCTGCTTGGCCAAATCGCCGATGCCGATTTGGCCATCATTGTCGATCCCGTTGATGGCACCAGTAATTTCGCCTGGGGCCTGCCGTTGTTCGGCGTCATGGCCGCCGTCGTCGCAAACGGCAAGACCATCGCGGGCCTGATCTACGATCCGCTTGGCCGCGATTGGCTCAAAGCTCTGAAGGCCGAAGGCTCTTGGGCGCAGAATGCCGAAGACCACAGCCGCGATCTCAAGGTCGCAGCCCCCGTCGCCCTTGCCGCCATGACCGGCATCACCTCATGGTACCAGATGCCCGAGCCACAACGCTCAAAAACCGCCGCCAATCTCGCAAAAACCCGGGCGACTTTCGCCTATCGCTGTGCGGCCTATGAATACCGCATGGTGGCTTCGGGACTTGTTCATTTTTCCATGCACCACAAACTTATGCCGTGGGACCACGCGGCCGGCGTACTGATTCACGCCGAAGCCGGTGGCTATTCGGCCTGCCTCGATGGCACGCCCTACACCGCCTCGCGCCGTGACGGTGGCATCATCTCGGCGCCTGACCGCGATAGTTGGCACATGCTGAAAGACGCCCTGATCGGATGACGCAAAATATCTTCGATCGCGCTCTCTATGTGGAACGCCTGAACAGCGCGAGGCTGACCGGACCCGACATTCTGGCGCGCAGCGTTGCCGAGGAATTGATCGACCGCCTGGCCTTGATCACCCGCTGCTTTGAAAACGTTCTGATCATTGCCGCCGATCCCCAACCCATAGCCAATGTGATCAAGGCATCGGCCAAGGCCAGCAACGTAACCTTGCACGAACTGCCGGTGAGCGACGATCTCGGCCTCGCCGCCCAAAGTTATGATGCCATATTCAACATTCTCGATCTGCACGCCGCCAATGATGTGCCGGGCCAGTTGAGCCAGATGGCGCGTGCCTTGCGGCCCGATGGCCTGTTCCTCGCTTGCCTCTTCGCCGGTGAAACCCTTGGTGAATTGCGCCAGTCGTGGCTCGCCGCCGAAGTCGAACTGACCGGCGGCGCCTCGCCTCGCGTAGCGCCGATGATCAGCGTGCGGGAATTGGGCGGGCTCCTCCAGCGCGCGGGGCTAGCCCTTCCGGTGGCCGACCTCGACCGCACCATCGTGCGTTATGCCGATCCCATCTCGTTGATCCACGAAATCAGCAGCCTCGGTATGTCCAACAATCTCGAAACCCGCTCGCGCACGCCGGTCTCGCGCCGCCTTCTGGCCGCCGCGGCGGCACATTACCAGGAACACTTCGCCGACGCCGATAACCGCATCCGCGCCACCCTCGAGATCGCCTGGCTGACCGGCTGGTCGCCCCACGAGAGCCAGCAACAACCCCAAAAACCCGGCACCGCCAAAATGCGTTTAGCCGAAGCGTTGAAAGTTCCGGAGACTGATCGATAGCAGGATCACCGTATCCCCGGGGTAGGCGCAGGCGGCTCCGAGTGATCTTTGTGGCAATTGAAACCAGGGATGGGAACCTGTTCATAGGCATTGGCGAGCACCCCGGCGTCGCGCTCGGAGCACATTGGCATCGGTTTGACGAGCGGCGTCGGCAGGCTGCTGGTGAACGCCTCGATCAGCGCTGTGTCGAGAAACCAGTCATCGTGGCCTTCCCAGTTCACCGCCCGTGCTGGCGCCGATGCGAACCCAACACACAAAACCACACTGGCAAACAGCCGGAGCACAGTCATCGAAGCCTCCCGTGGCCTGGCAGCATAGTATGTTTTTCGCATAAAGAGCAAAACACCCACGGCAGTAGTGAACGTGACCAGCCCTCTGATCCTGTCCGCGCCCAACGAGCGCAACTCATTTAGACCGGCGCCTCGGTGTCCAACATGGAGGATTTGAGGCATCTGGATTAGCTGAATGCAGCGTCACCGCAATCGCCTTGCTCCTTCCTTCTCCCCTCGCGGGAGAAGGAAGGAGCAAGGCGGGGATGAGGGGCTCTTGCACCAAGTCCTCTCACCCGGCGCTACGCGCCACCCTCTCCCATGCAAAGCATGGGAGAGGGTAACTTTGCTCACATCGCCTTGGCGGCGTCGGTGACTACACTTGTCCAGGCACCTTCCGGC
>JANLWG010000246.1:0-8004 GCA_031364405.1 Hyphomicrobiales bacterium | reverse complement strand
CTGTCTGCATGTCGGCGAGTTTTTTCTGCACCAGCTGATTGGCGGCGAGCGGCTTGCCAAACTGTTTGCGGTCGAGCGTATATTGCCGGGACCGGTGCCAGCAATCTTCCGCCGCACCCATGACCCCCCAGGAAATTCCGTAACGCGCCTTGTTGAGGCAGCCGAACGGCCCGGCAAGGCCCTTGGCCCCCGGCAGCAATGCATCCTTCGAAACTTCCACATTGTCGAGCACAATCTCGCCGGTCACCGAGGCGCGCAGCGATACCTTGCCTTCGATGATTGGTGCTGTGAATCCCTTGGCGCCGCGATCAACGAGGAAGCCGTGAATGCCTTCATCCTCGAGCTTGGCCCATACGACAGCCACATCGGCGATCGGCGAATTTGAAATCCACGTCTTGGAACCATTGAGCACATAGCCGCCGTTGATGCGCTTGGCTCTGGTTTTCATGCCGCCGGGATCGGAGCCTGCATCTGGCTCGGTCAGACCAAAGCAGCCGACCAGTTCGCCGGTGGCGAGCTTCGGTAAATATTTTTTCTTCTGGGCCTCGGTGCCATAGGCCTCGATCGGATGCATGACCAGCGAGTTCTGCACGCTCATCGCCGAGCGATAACCAGAATCGACCCGCTCGACTTCCCGCGCCACCAGCCCATAGGCCACATAGCCCAGGCCAGAACCGCCATAGGTTTCCGGAATCATGATGCCGAGGAAGCCCATCTCGCCCAATTCGTTCATGATTTCGCGGTCGAATTTTTCCTCGCGAAAAGCCGTCTTGATGCGCGGTGCCAGCTTGTCGTTGCAAAACGCCCGCGCCGCGTCGCGGATCATCCGCTCGTCCTGCGTGAGGCCGCTTTCGAGATCGAGCGGGTCTTCCCAATTGAATTCGGCTCCTGCCGCCATGATCGAAACTCCCGTGAATGTGGTCCTAATGAGCGCCTGCCAGCCCTGTTGTCAATTCGGCGGAACGCGCGGAAATTTGACGCTCAACGTATAAGCGCCGACAGATCCCTGAACTCCGCCGTCCCGGCCTTTCCCAGAAGCTCGAACACCACCATTTCGGTGTTGACCACTTCGACACCCTGCTGGCGCATGCGGGCCTCGGCCAGCGCTACTGACGAGGCTGCCCTTGATGACATGGCGTCGGCCACGGCGAATACGGCAAAGCCTGCCTGGGCCAGATCGATAGCTGTCTGCAGCACGCAGACATGGGCCTCGATCCCGGCCAAAATCACCTGCGGGCGGCCCTGTTCATGATGATCGATCAGGTGTTGTTTCAACGCTTCGTCGCGCCAGCAGGAGAATGCCGATTTCTCGAACACCGGCGCATTGCCGAGTTCGGCCTTCAGCGGCGCCACCGTGTGCCCCAGTCTCTTGGGATATTGCTCGGAAACCGCAACCGGCACGGCCAATTGCCTGGCTGCCTTCAATATAATGGTGCAACGCCGCTCCACCTCCTGTGCCCCAGCCATTGCCGGAAGCAAGCGCTCCTGCATGTCGACAAGAAGAATGAAGGACTTGCGGGCATCAATGAGCATCAGGCCATCCCCTCAACCTTCATGCCAAACGCATAGACGAACGCCACTTCCTTCAAGCGGTCAAAGCGGCCTGAGGCGCCGCCGTGGCCAGCGCCCATATTGGTCTTGAGCAGCAGCAGATTATTGTCGATCTTCAGTTCACGGAGTTTAGCCACCCATTTCGCGGGTTCCCAATAGGTGACGCGCGGGTCGGTGAGGCCGCTGACCGCGAGGATGTGCGGATAGGCCTTGGCCGCCACCCGGTCGTAGGGCGAATAGGCGGCAATCGCCGCATAGGCGGATTTGTCGTTGCGCGGGTTTCCCCATTCGGGCCATTCGGGTGGCGTCAGCGGCAGCGTATCGTCGAGCATCGTCGTCAGCACGTCGACGAAAGGCACCTCGGCAATAATGCCCTTGAACAATTCCGGCGCCATGTTGGCCACCGCCCCCATCAGCATGCCGCCGGCACTGCCGCCTTGCGCGATGATATTGCCTTTGCGCGTCAGGCCCGAAGCGATCAGATGTTCAGCACAGGAAATGAAATCCTTGAACGTGTTGATCTTCTTTTCGAGCTTGCCGGTATTATACCAGTGCCGGCCCTTCTCCTGCCCGCCGCGAATATGGGCGATGGCATAGATGAAGCCACGATCGGCGAGCGACAGGATATTGGTGTTGAAGCTGGCCGGAATCGAAATGCCGTAGGAGCCATAGCCATAGAGCCAGAGTGGTGCCGAGCCATCGAGTTTCGTCGTCTTGCGGTAGAGCAGGGTGACTGGAATGGTTTCACCGTCATGTGCTTTCGCCTGAATGCGCCTGGTCACATAATCCGATGGATTGTGCCCGCTTGGCACTTCCTGGGTCTTGCGCAATACCCGCGTGCGGTCGCGCATATTATAGTCGTACACTTGCGACGGCGTTGTCATTGAGGAATAAGTGAAGCGCAGAATATCCGTCTCATATTCGCGCATTTCGCCAAAGCCCAGCGAGTAGGCTTCTTCGTCAAACGTAATCGCATGTTCTTCGCCGGTCGTCATGTTGCGCACGACAATGCGCGGCAGCGCGTTCTCTCGCTCCATGCGGATAAGCCAGTCCTTCAGCACGACGAAGCCCACAAGAAAGCAGCCCGGCCGGTGGGCGATCAGATCAGTCCAGTTCTCCGGGCGCGGATCGGCAATGGGCGCGGTGACGATCTTGTAATCCTCGGCGCCACCGATATTGGTCTTGATGATGAACCGGCCGTTCCAGTGTTCGAGATGATATTCGATGCCGGGCACGCGCGCAGCGATGAGTTTTGGCGCGTCATCGGGCCGCCCGGCTGGAACGGCCCAGATTTCAGACGTGTCGTGATCGTGAATGTCGATGATGATGAATGATTCTGAATTGGTCTTGCCCACTCCAGTGAACATCCCGGTGTCTTTCTCTTCATGGACCAGCCGGTCCAATGACTGCGGTTGACCGAGAATGTGACGAAAGGTTTTCAGCGGCCGGTGGTTGTCATCCTGCAGCGTATAGAAATAGCTCTTGCCCTCGTCGGCCCAGGTGGCATCGCCCGCGGTGTAATGGAGCACATCGTCAAAATCCTTGGCCAGCGCCACATCGCGCACCCGCAGTTCATAAAACTCCGAGCCATTGCCATCAAACGACCAGGCGGCCAGCGTTTGATCAGGTGACATGGCGATACCGCCAAAGCGGAAATAATCACGGGCCTGGCCCAGTTCATTGCCGTCAAGCAGCAACTGCTCAGGCCCCGACATATCGCGTTTCTTGCGAGCGAAGCGTGGGTACTGGCCGCCGGTTATGTAGGAAGAATAATACGTATACGGACCATCAGGTGCCGGCACCGATGCATCATCCTCCTTGATGCGGCCCTTCATTTCAGCAAACAGCTTGTCCTGCAACACCACTGTGCCTGCCATGATCTCTTCGTGATAGGCGTTCTCGCCTTCGAGAAAGGCACGGATATCCGATGGCAGCAACGAGGGATCGTGCATCACCTCCTGCCAGTTGCCGGCCTTCAGCCAGTGATAGTCATCGCGTTTTTCAAAGCCATGCCAGGTTTCGACGCGCGGGCGCATTTCCGCGATTGGCGGCTTCACGGTCTTGACAGTCATCGTATCACGGTTCTTCCGGTTTGAAATCCAGGGCGGCGCCGTTGATGCAATAGCGCAGGCCGGTAGGTTTTGGTCCGTCAGGGAATACATGACCAAGGTGCCCGCCGCAATCGGCACAATGAACTTCGGTGCGTCTGGAAAACCACGAGCGATCATCGCTGGTGCCGATAGCTTCGGAGGCCTTGGGCGCAAAGAAACTCGGCCAGCCGGTGCCGGATTCGAATTTGGCCGAGGAGTCGAACAATTCCCTGCCGCACCCCGCGCAGACGAACTTGCCGGAGCGCTTCTCGGCATTGAGGGAACTGGTGAAGGCGCTTTCGGTGCCGTGCTCGCGCAGTATGCGGTAGGCTTCGGCCGAAAGTTCGGCTCGCCATTGCGCATCGGTCTTGCTGATTTTCGAGTCCATCGCTGAGATTCCCTTTGTTGTGGCCGCAAGATGGGAGACGGAAACGCTGTTGTGAAGCCACTATAGCTCACAGTTGCGTGCCCCGGCGTTTACCAGTGCTTAACCATAGCATCATCCAGTAGGGGGAGGAGGGGCAGGAAGCCGGGCGGTTTAAGCAGTTTTACAGGCTTCCAAGTCTTTTCTCCATGATTAGAGGAGACGTTTGCTGGTCACCATGATTGAACAATCGGCAAATCCGGCTGTGGGGCCGGGTGAAATGCTGGAAACTTCGGGACCGGTATTCCCCGGGGCAGTGGGGCCTCGCCACGGCCGCCGCATCACGGCGGGTTCCTTCCACGTACTTACCGTGCGATTAAAGGGCCAGTCGGCTATTGCCGAAATTGTTACAGAGCCCGCGGAAGTGAAGTGGCATCCGGAACCTCAGCCTGAAGTTGTTGCGCCACCAGTCAGTGTCGCCTCGGACGCCGTCGAAGCCGAACTTGAAACCGCCTTAGCCGAGTTGGAAATTCCCGCCCCCCCTCCGTGGATTGTGACCGGATCGACCGGGCACTATGGTGTCGTCCTTCCTGAGTTCGTACCGCTCGCACCGGTTGCTGAGATGCCGCTGGAAACTGAACCGGTTCCCCTATTCAAGGAAATGAACGGTGCGGCTCATGAAGTCAGCCTGCCGGAGCTGGAGCCGCCGCTCGCCGATTTCGGCGAAATTCCGCCGGTCGAAACCGTTGATGAGCCGGTAGCCGAGCAATCAGCCGCCGTTTTTGAGGTTGGCCCTGAAATGGAAGCCGGGCCACAAGCAGAGAGCCAGGACCTCCCGGTCGAAGCATCCGAGGAAACGTCCTGGCGTGATGTTGAAGAACCAGCACCGGCCATCGAACTCGGTACTGTTGAAATCCCCGAGGAAATTCCAGCCGAGCCAGTCCCCGAAAGTGTCGAAGAAGAGCCGCCCGCCCCAGTTGAAGCAGCGGCGGAGATTGACGAGCCGGCACTTCCGCCGGCAGGGGAAACCTTCGCGGCGCTGCCGCCTGATCTAGTTCCTGAAGTCATTCTGCCACCGGTCGAAACAGCCGAAAAACCGCATAAGCCCACATCCCAACTGGCTGGCCGGGTTGTCGAGGCCATGCTGAAAACCGTATCGGATGCAATTTATACGAGACCTTCGGCCGCTGAACGCGCCGCCTTCCTGCGCGAGGTCGCTGATCAGATCGAAAGCGGTGGCGACGGTGAACACGCATTCATTATGCCGCCGTCCCCGGTAGAACCTTCCGAGGCTGTAACAGCCAGAGAGCCACTGGCCGAGCCTCCGCTGGAAAACCCGGCGGATATTCCCGCGACCCTCGCTGATAGGCTCGGACCGTCATCGGCCCTCTTGCGCAAGAAGCCCGGGGCTCCCGATCCGTTCTCAAAGCTTTCTAAGGAAGCGATTTATCTCGCTTCCAAGCTCGCGGAAACAGAAGGTGCCGATGAAGATTCAGGCGAGCTGGCCCTATCGCTGCTCGACATGATGTCGTCGGGAATGGGATCAGCGCTTCCGCAGGAACGCGCGCTTGCCGCCGATACGCTGTTGCGCATGGTGACGCGCATTCCGGTCAGACAGTTGATTGCGGTGGTCGAGCGCCTCGCCATAATGGACGCGCCGCCAACTCTTCTCGTGGCAAAACTCATTCGCGATCCCCGGGCCGAAGTCGTGGCGCCACTGGTCGAACGCTGCATGCATATCACCGACCAGGATCTGATGACGGCGGCGACCGAAGGTGATCTGGTCAAATGCCGGATGATCGCCCGAAGGCGCATACTGTCAACAGCTCTTGCCGATCATCTCATCACCATGGGTGAACCCTCGGTGCTTCTCACCTTGATCCGCAATCCCGGTGCTGCCTTCTCTCACGATGCATTCTACCGGCTGGCGCAGCATGCTAGCAATCATCATGCTCTGCTGGCGCCGCTCACGACGAGGGCCGATTTGCCAGCGCCAGTTGCCTTTGAGCTGTTCTGGTTCGTACCGATGGAGCTGCGCCGCTTCATCTTCTCAAGGTTCCTTACTGATTCCGAGAATCTCAGCAAGATCCTGAAAATCACGCTGGGGACCCAGGTCGGCGGCGAGCAACGGTTTCCAAGCCGGGAACTGCTTGAGTCGGTGATCGAGTTGGCGGCCAAAGGCAAACTTGAGGAGGCCAGCCAAAGACTGGCCGACATCGCCAACCTGGCGGGCGAAACCGCGCTGCGCATTCTTTCGGATCGTGACGGCGAGCCGGTCACCGTGATCCTCAAGGCGCTAGGGTTTCAAAGGGCCAAGTTCGCCGAGGCCATGGAACGCTTGAAACATGCCGACTGTGAATTGCTGCGCGAAGACCGAAACATTGCAGAACTTGAAAGCATTTTCGATACGCTATCGTTTAACAAGGCCCGCATACTCCTGACCTACTGGGATTGGTTTGTACAAAAGACCGGCCCCTACGCGCCGTATAACTGAGTTATTCTCAAGGTCGGCCGAATTTCCGTTGGATAATACAGTTTTGACTGGCGAAATACAGTTGACTGCCAAGTTAACGCCACTATGTCTTGGTGTCTTCAAAAGTAGAAGGCACTGGGAGTGCAGACGATGGATAACAAGAACAAGCTGGTTGAATTGGCTGCCCAAATCGTTGCGGCCTATGTGGCCAACAACCCAGTTCCGCAAGCCGAATTGCCAAAGCTGATCGGCGAAACTTACCGGGCGCTTGGATTGGCCATGGGCAGCGAAGTGCCCAGGGAGGAATTGGCCGAACTACGGCCGGCCATCAATGTCAAGAAATCGATAACCGCGGATTTCCTCATCTGCCTGGAGGATGGCAAGAAGTTCAAATCACTGAAGCGCCACCTGCGCAGCCATTACAACCTGTCGCCCGAGCAATACCGCGAGAAGTGGAATCTGCCGGCCGATTATCCGATGGTGGCGCCCCAATATGCCGAAGCCCGTTCCAACCTCGCCAAACGCATGGGCCTGGGCCAGCGCCGCAAGACCGTCTGAGCCTCCCAGTATGAAGGTGACAGTTATGACGAATCGCATTTGTTCCCGTTGCGGACTCTTGCGGATCAGTTAACACCGATTCATAAACTGTTTGGCGAATTGGGGCATTGATTCGCGGACGGCGGGGCGACAGTGATTACGGCATCAATCAATATTGCTTTCAGGGCGCAGCTTGTCGTGCCTGAACAGCGGCAACTCTACGACTACTGGATCGGCAAGGCAGCGGGCCGGTCTATGCCCGATCGCTCTGACATTCATCCAACCCATATTCCGCGCCTTTTACCCAATATCAGTCTGATTGACGTGGATGCCGGCGATGGTTCCTGCCGCATCCGGCTGGCGGGCACCAGGCTGCGCGATGTTTATGACCGGGAAATCACCGGCCTTGGCATTGGCGATCTCGATTTCGGCGACAAGCGCGACTACTGGATGGCGGCCTACCAGCGCACCATCGAGGAGGGCAAGCCCACCCAGGGGGTCATCCGTGGCCCGCGGGTCAATAAGGAGCACCTCGTCCAATACTGGCTCAAACTGCCTTTGTGCCGCAACGGCGCCACCGGAGTCGGCATGCTCTTGTGCCTCGATCAATTTCAGTCGGCCACCGAAGACGAAATAGTCGGGCCGCTGGTGGCGAAAGCCTGACAAAAATCACGCTGAATCCAGTCGGATAGACTCCCGGCCAAGCTTCCAATACGATCGTTGCCGCTGGGCTTCCTGAAGGTACTCAACCCACATGGCCGAAATTCGCGCCCAACGCCGCCTTGCCGCTATTCTGGCGGCTGATGTGGTTGGTTATTCGCGCCTCATGGAGCACGACGAGGCGGGCACACTGGCCGCCCTCAAGGTCAGGCGGCGCGATGTGCTCGCCCCGCTGGTCGCTCAGCACCATGGCCGCGTCGTCAAGTTGATGGGCGATGGCGTTCTGGTGGAGTTTGCCAGTGCAGTCGATGCTGTGCAATGCGCGGTCG
>JANLWG010000350.1:0-12968 GCA_031364405.1 Hyphomicrobiales bacterium | reverse complement strand
CACTGGCCGCCCTCAAGGTCAGGCGGCGCGATGTGCTCGCCCCGCTGGTCGCTCAGCACCATGGCCGCGTCGTCAAGTTGATGGGCGATGGCGTTCTGGTGGAGTTTGCCAGTGCAGTCGATGCTGTGCAATGCGCGGTCGAACTGCAGAAAGGCTTTACCGGGGCCAATCAGGATGTAGCGGAGGCCCATCGCATCGTCCTGCGCATCGGCATCAATTTGGGCGACGTCATCGTCGAGGGCAGCGATCTCTATGGCGACGGTGTCAACGTGGCAGCGCGGCTTGAAGGTCTGGCGGAACCCGGCGGCATTTACGTCTCTGCCAGCGTTTACGATCAGGTCAAACGCAAACTTTCTTCCGGTTTCGATGAGCTGGGTCCACATGTGGTCAAAAACATCGCCGAGCCGGTGCAGATCTATCGTGTACGGATGGGTGACCGGGAGGCGGCGCAATCGACAGCGCAGACACACACAAAACCATCAATCGCCGTCCTGCCTTTCGCCAACATGAGTGGCGACGCGGAACAGCAATATTTCTCGGATGGAATCACCGAGGACATCATCACCGAACTGTCGCGCTTTCGCTCGCTGTTCGTAATCGCACGCAACTCCTCATTTCAATACCGGGACAAGGCGGTGGATGTGCGACGCGTCGGGCGCGAACTGGGCGTGGGTTACGTAGTCGAAGGCAGCGTGCGCAAGATGGGGGACAAGGTTCGCATCACCACACAGCTGATTGACGCGCAATCGGCCAATCACCTGTGGAGCGAGCGCTATGACCGCGGCCTCGACGATTTGTTCGCGGTCCAGGACGAAGTCACTCGCACTATCGTCGCGACCCTGACTGGGCGGGTGGAGGATGCCGAGATAAGAAGTGCGTCGGCCAAGCCGACCGACAACCCCCACGCCCACGACTGCCTGCTGCGCGGCATTGAGCATTTTCGTGGCTATGGCGCCGACGACAACCGCCGGGCCCGGGAACTCTTCGAGACAGCGATTTCTCTCGATCCGCGTTTTGCCCTGGCGCATGCCTATCACGCGATGGCGCTCTTGGCTGAGCACAGCTATGAAAGTGCGCCAACTGAGATAAGTGACAAAGCCCTCGCCAGCGCGCTGGCAGCGGTCCGGCTGGAACCTAGCGAGGGCCGGTGCCACGCATCACTTGGCTTGGTCTATAGCTGCCGCAAAGAATATGATCTAGCTATCCAGCACTTGGAACGCGGTACTGTTCTCAATCCCAATGACGCCAATGGTTTTGCGCAACTGGGCGCCACGCTGGCCACTTGTGGCCGTGCGGTGGAAGCCATCGCCCTGATCTCCCAGGCCATGCGCCTGAATCCATTTCATCCCGAGTGGTACTGGTTCAGCCTTGCCACCGCATTCTACGCCGCGCGCCGCTATGGCGAGGCCCTCGACGCAAACCGCAAAATCGCATACGCAACCCGGGCATGGAACCGTGCGCGGGTGGCGGCGTGCCTGGCCCAACTCGGACGGCTCGACGAGGCACGCGCAGAGACCGCCGAGGTGCTCCGGCTGAAACCGGATTTTAGCATCCTGGCCGAGATGCCGCATTACGAAGAACCGGCCGATGCCGAACACGTGCTCGGCGGCATGCGCAAAGCCGGGCTGCCCGAATGACCGCCACCCGCCGCCTCGCCGCCGTCGCCGTCGCTGACGTTGTCGGCTATTCGCGGCTGATGGAGGTTGACGAGGCGGGCACCCTTGCCGCCTTGAAACAACGGCGCACCGGAATTCTCGAACCCACGGTGCGGGCCCATGGCGGAAGGATCATAAAGTTCATGGGTGACGGCGTGCTGATTGAATTCGCCAGTGCGGTGAATGCGGTAAAGGCTGCGCTGGAACTTCAAGGTAAATTCGCCGAAGCCAATTCCGCCGTGCCCGAAAATCACCACATCATCCTGCGCATCGGCATCAACCTGGGCGATGTCATCGGCGAAGGCTCCGATATCTATGGCGACGGCGTCAATATCGCTGCCCGAATCGAAACACTGGCCGAGCCCGGTGGCATATGTGTTTCTGGAAAAGTTTACGCGGAACTGCACGGCAAGATCGACGCCGTTTTCGAGGACGGCGGTGAACAGCAGCTCAAGAATATCGCCTTGCCCGTCAGGATCTACAGGCAACAATTGGCAGCCCAACCGATGGCCGAGCCAGCACTGGCGCTGCCAGCGAAGCCGTCGATTGCGGTGCTGCCCTTCACCAACATGAGCACTGACCCGGAACACGAGCCTTTCGCCGACGGACTGACCGAAGATCTGATCACCGACCTGTCGAGAAATCCCGGACTGTTCGTGATCGCCCGCAACTCGACCTTTGCCTACAAGGGCAAATCCATCGACGTCCGCCGCATCGCCCGCGAACTCGGCGTCCGCTACCTGCTCGAAGGCAGTGCCAGACGTGCGGCAGGCCGGGTACGCATCAATGTCCAGCTTATCGACGCCATCGGCGGCGGCCATATATGGGCCGAGCGCTTCGACCGAAATCTCGAAGACATTTTTGCCGTGCAGGATGAGGTGACCGCCAAGATCGTCGAGGCCCTGGTCGGCAGACTGGTGGCGCCACCGCCGCGCAACCGGCCCAAGAGCATGGAAGCCTATGATCTTTGCGTGCGCGGTCGGGCGCTGATTTCTTCGTCTCCGGGGTCCCCGGAGGCGGTGCGTGAGGCTAACATTCTGCTTGAGCAGGCGATCGCGCTTGATCCAGATTACGCCGAAGCGCACCGGTGGCTGGCCTTCAATCTATGGACTGCATGGTCGCATTGCGGAGAACCGATGGACCCAAATCGGCGTATGTCCGTTGAACATGCCGACAAAGCTGTGAGGATCGATCCGAACGATGCTGGAAATCACTGGGTTCTGGGCCACGTGCTTACCTACGAACGGCGCTGGCCGGAATCGGAGGCGGAGCTGGCAACGGCACTCAAACTCGATCCGAGTCATGCCAATGCCTGGGCTACGCTGGGCGAAATTACCGCGTATCGAGGTCAACCGGCAGCCGCCATCGAACAGGTTCAAAAAGCGTTTCGCCTGGACCCCGACCCTGCGGCCTGGTTCTATTGGTTATTGGGGCTGGCATATTATGCGGCACGCCAATACGAATCCGCCGTTGAAACCTTGCGCAAAGATGCCACCTATCGTACAGGCTCCCGGCGCATACTCGCGGCAAGCTTGGCCCAACTCGGGCGTGAGACTGAGGCGCGCCGGGAGGCAGCGCTCTTCATGGCGAGCAATCCAAAATTCACCATCAGCCATTGGGCCGCAACGCAGCCCGTCCGGGACGAAGCGACACTTGCGCATTTCGTTGACGGCTATCGCAAGGCAGGGCTGCCGGAGTGATCGCCGTTAACGATGAATAGGAATTAAAAATATAAAACAGGCATTGATTCCTGTTTGGGTATTTGCTACATCTCCAACTCAATGGAGATAAAGCCCCATGTCCGAAGCGTACGACCGGTCTTCCGATCACCCGTTGCTGCTGCTGTTGTTGGCTCAATCTCAGGGCTATCTCATAAAATCTGGTTCCGAGTGGTGCCAATACAGCATGAAGAACAGTTACTCCCGGCCGGTCGGCCGCACCTCGGAGGCTGAGGTTCGCTGGCTTTTCGACCGGGGTCATCTGGTGGCCCGGGCTGGAGGCGGGCTTGAACCGCTGTCTTGCCGGATGGCGGCGGGCGGGCGGATGACCGATCACCGGCCTCCGCGCCCGGCCAGCGAAAATAGCGCGGCGATCAAGCTACCGGCTATCAATGATGCTGAAAGTCCACTGACATGGTTGCGGTCGCGCAAGGACAAAACCGGGCGGCCACTGATTTCGGCGGAGCAATTCATGGCCGGTGAGAAACTCCGCGCCGATTACGAGCGCTCCTGCATGGAGCGCCGGGTGACGGCGTGCTGGGATGCAGCAGCCTCCGCCGGCCGCGGCGGCGGTAACAGTGCGGCTGATTTCTCCGATGCCGCCATGACCGCCCGCCAGAATGTCAACGATGCGCTTGAACAGGTGGGCCCGGAACTTGCCAGCATCCTGATCCAGGTGTGCTGCCTGGCCGCGGGCATCGAACAGGCCGAGCGCATTCTCGATCTGCCGCAGCGCAGCGGCAAAGCCGTTTTGGGCCTGGCCCTCACTGGCTTGGCCCGGCACTATGGATTCACCAAGCCGCAAAAGTTCAAGCGCCATGCTTCGGGCTTCGGCCATTGGGCCATGGACGATTATCGCCCGGCAATCCCCTCAGCCAGCGACCGCTGAAGTACGGCACGCGCATCCGACTTGATGCGCCCGATCATCGAAGCAAAGCCATTGGAGCGTTGCGGCGTGAGGTGATCATGGAGGCCCAGCTCGCGCAGGATGGGGGCTGCATCGATCGCCAGGATTTCGCGGGCGGTCTTGCCCGAGTAAATCATCAGCGCGATGGCAACCAGCCCCTTGACGATCAGGGCGTCGCTGTCACCTTCAAATGTAACGGTGGGATCCTCGGCACTGCCCGAGACTTTCGCAACCAGCCAGACCTGGCTGGCGCAACCGCGCACCTTGTTGGCGGCGGTATGGGCGGCTTCCTCGAGGGCCGGCAATTCCTTGCCGAGCTCGATCACATGGCGGTAACGGTCTTCCCAGTCATCGAGAACCTCGAAGTCCGATTTGAGAGCTTCGATCCGCATCCACCCAATACTCCACCCCTTCAGCCAACATGGCACACATAGGAGGTCGTGGGCACGATCTCAACTTTTCTTGTGGGGAGCGGGTTTGCGCCAGGTGGGGATCAGGTCGTCGATCCGCAGGGTCGATTGGCTTTCCCTGGGTGTTGCACTGGCAAGGGCGATCATGGTCGATCCGGTGGTGATGGGATCGGTGGCCTCGGCCTGTTCGCTCGCTGGCGAGGCCTGCGGCACGCCACCGGACTCGGCCGCCCATTCATAGATCAGCCGGACGCTGTACTTGGCCTTGGCTTCCAGCTTGCCCGCCACATATCCGGCTGTTTCACACACCCCAGGCTGCCTCGTGCAGAAAGACGCGACATCAGCAAAGGCCATGGTGGCGCTGCCAATCAGGCCGGGCGCCAAAATTCCCGCCGCAGCCTGCTGCGTGCCAACCTGCAATGGATCATCCGGCGGCGACGGCATAAGCACCGTAATCCCGGTCAACAACATCAATGTTCGAAGGATACGCATCCCCGCACCTTTCTTATAGTGCAGCTACTATGACAGAGGAGGCTTTCACTTCGATAAAACCGGATAATTGAATTTGAATACAGTGCTAATCTAATTTGATTAAATGTTTATACTTTGCATTAAGAAGGCTTTAACCTAAACAATTGCCAACGCCGGAGAGAAGCGCCTGGCGGCTCGCGCTGGAATTTTCGCACTGGAAAGGCGACGTTAACCGTGCATGCTGCATTTTGGCAGTTGAAGTGCGAAATCGCCAAGCGGGTATCGAAGATTTTGCCGGTCTGGGTGTGTTGAATGCGTGACGTGCTTGATGATGAAGACCGGAGAATGAGGCCCGCCTCTCTCTTTGCGCTGGCGGCTACCGCCGTCATCAGCGTTGCGGTTATTTACAACTCGATATTTGCTCAAGTCAGCGGCCGGCCGTTTGCCGGGCGCGGTGCGCCCCTGGGTACAACCACCAGCTTGCAGGTTGATGCCGGAAATCCCGCGCCCAATACCATTCAGCTCAGATACGATCCCGTAGTCGAAGATGTCCAGCGCCAATTGCTGGCGTCAGGTTACTACAAGGGCATGGTCGATGGCGTCGCCGGCAAACGTACGCGGCAGGCCATTCAGGCCTATGAGCAGGCGGCCGGACTGCCGGTGACGGGTGAACCCACCGCCGAACTGGTTGAGCACATTCGCTACACCCGCGAGATCGCCGAAGCCGCGCTCTTCACCGGAACCGTCGAGGCCGATCCAGCCGCTGAGCTGCGGGCAAAAATCCGGCGCGTCCAGACCGGGCTAGCCGAACTGGCCTATAGCCCCGGCGAGATCAGCGGTGAACTGACCGAGCAGACCCGCGCCGCGATCAAATTATTCGAGCACGACCGCGGCCTCGATCAAACCGGCGGAATTTCCGATCAACTGATGTCCGAGTTGACCAAGCTCAGCGGCCAGTCGGACATGAGTTCCAACTGACTTCGCCGCGCCTCAAGACCGGAATATGGGTGAGCGCGTTTCTGCGCCGTGGGCAGTCGCAGGGGCGATTTGGCGCGGTGATCCGGAAGGGTGCTGCGGAAGCTGGCGCTGTCTACGTGATCGTCAATCATCTCGATGAAACTTTTCATTTGTTCAGCCCCGCGGCGGGCCCGGCCTACGACGATGAGGGCGAACGCCGCTGGTTCGAGGAATTGGCGTTTCCCGCAAGCCAGGAGGCGATCGATACTCTATTGGCCAAGCGCATCAAGGTTGATCCCGATATCTGGATCGTTGAGATCGAGGACCGCAAGGGCACCGCCGGGCTAAACCCGGTCCGCGACCCCGGTAGCACCGCGCAAGGTTGGGGTTAGCGGTTAGGCAATTGTTAACTCAATCGCCGCTTAATCGGCCGCACGGCGTCGCGGGCGTCCAGCCCGGTGACCGCGAATGAAAGAAGTGCCATGAGAGATGTCATTGAATTTCCGATGAACCGGACCACAAAGCCTAAGATCGCCGAAGGCAGAGCGCCAGCCGAGGTCGTAATATTTCCAGGTGTCAGGATCGAGAGGCCGGGTTTCAATTTGGCGGACCGCATTACACCGTCAAACTCGCGCGCCGTCCTCCAGACTCAAATCAAGGAAGTCGAAAACTTCTGATCGTTCAGCCCGCAGCCCCGCAGCTTGCCCTGCCGAGGTTGCGAACGGTGAGCGGGCGAAGTGCTGGCTCCGCTACCGGTTGCCACAGGACCGCCAATCCTTTTGGATCCGCGGTTCCCACATTCCAGCCGGCCGCCGTTGCTGCATCCAACTGTGTTGATTGATTCAGCATTTCCCAAATACCCGGCGCCTGCTTCAGGCTTACGGTGAACTGTGCCGTTCCCGCTTGCGCATCGTTCAGCGAATAGAAGACATCGCCAGTGCTCGAATAGATGGTCAGTGTCCAGAACCCCGGGGCCATGTTGGCGGTAAGATCAACCGGGCCTTGTGACACATCGAAGGCGCAAGCCCCGACAACGCTCAATGGTGAATAGGCCGGGAACAGCCGGCTCTGTTCATCAGCGGGCAGAATAAAGAATGAATTGGACCCCGCGTCCGCGCTGATCCGCGCGATGGTGCGTTCCAAGGTGAACGAGGGCACAGCCAGGACGAAAGCCGCGTGAACGCTGATGGCCGAAAAAAATGCAGCAGCAAGCCAGAACAGTTTGGACATGGCTTAACACCCGCTCCGGTCGATGGTGAACAACGGCAGCGTTTCATCCGATGAATTTGGCGATGGCCTGGCGATGGTGAACAGCAGCGTGAAGCCGCCCGCGGAAGATGGCCTGATCCAGTTTCCACTCTGCGGTACACGCGAAACCGCCAGCCTGATTGAGCCATCGCTTTCTGCCACCGCCATATCGGCGGTCATCACCGAAGTGGCTGTCGCCTGGGCGCTGCCAGAATAGCTGACGACGCTCCACCACAGGGGTGGAGCTGATTTGGCGGTCAGCACATAGTCGCAGCGTCCGTTCAATACGTTGCCGTCGCCCGACCTTGCCGCCGAGAACTCGCGCATCTGGCCGGCTGCCGGAGGAAAGCGCCCGGCCAGCAGAAAATGATCGCGCGCATAGGGATGGCCAGCGCTGCCCGGCGCATTGTCCCGGCTTTGCCATGGGCTGCCCGGTTCAATTGGCGCGGCACCATAACTTTCAATGATCACCGCCGCACTTGCAAACCCCGCCAGAATACCGGCCAGGAGAAACAGCGATCCGCCAAATATCGTATTCATCCGGTTCACCCTGCTAGAAATTGAACAATGTTTTCTTCTTGCGCGGCTTGTCGTTTTTCTTCAGCGGGCCGAAGATCGACTCCAGGAAGCTCCGCCTGCGTGACGCAGTCTTATCGGTGTTCGCCGGCGGCAGTTCCAGGGTATTCGACTGCGCCCTAGCGGTTTTGTTCTTGGCTTGGGCCTTGGGGTTGGCGGGATTGCCGCCATCTTCGAACAGGTTGAACATGCCGTTCAGAACTTGCGATGCATCACCGGGTTCAGCCGGAGCGGGCATCGCATCCGCCACCACCTGATCGGTTTCATCAGCGGCAGCCGGGGCGTTGGCCGCGGTGGCCACTTGCACCTGTTCATAGCTGTCATCGTAGGGAATACCGGCAAGCCCTTCCGGTTTCTGGCCGGCTTCGGCAATCAGCATGATGCTCTTCCACGTCGGTGCTGGAATGAGGCCGCCCGTCACTTTATTCATAGTGGTAAAATCATCATTGCCAAACCATACGCCGGTAACATTGTGCGCGGTGAACCCGATATACCAGGCATCGCGGTAACTTTGGTTGGTGCCGGTTTTTCCGCCCTGTGGCGCAAAACCCAAATCAGCCTTACGTGCCGTGCCGGATTTGACCACCTGCATCAGCATGGAATTGAGATCGGCGATCTTTTCCTCCGGCACCACCTGACGGGCAGGTTCAACAACGTCTTCGCTGCGGCGATAAATCACGTCGCCGTTGGCGCGGCGCATTTCGAGGATCGTATAGGGTGTGTAGAGTTTGCCGCCGGCGGCAAAGGTCAAGTAACCCGAAGTGAGGTCGAGCAGCGACAGCGCACTGGTTCCGAGCACCATCGGCGCCCAGGTTTCGAGTTCGCCACGAATGCCCACGAGATGGGCGGTATCGATGATCGACTTGCGGCCGATATCGATCATCAAGCGCACTGGCACCGAATTATAGGATTTCGCCAGCGCTGTGCTCAGCGTCGTCCGGCCCGCGTATTTATCCGAATAGTTTCCCGGCGACCAGCCGCCTATTGACACCGGCGCATCGAGAACGATATCGGTGGGTTTGTAACCATTGAGCAGGGCCGCGAGGTAAACGAACGGCTTGAACGCCGAGCCCGATTGCCGGAGCGCGTCGGTGGCCCGGTTGAACTGGCTCACTTCATAGTCGCGTCCGCCGACGATGGCCTTGATGGCGCCGTCGGTGGCCATGGTGATCGAGGCCGCCTGGGTCGCATGATACTGCTGATCGACGGCGTTCAATTGTTCATTGATGATTTTCTGCGAGGCGATTTGCAGTTTCATGTCGATGGTGGTTTTGACTTCAATCACAAAATCGCCGGTCAGATGCTTGGCATCAATCAGGGCGATGGTATCTCTGTACGCCTTGTCGAGGAACCAGTTCGGGTTGTCGGCGATGCTCTGTGCAATGACGGTTGCCGGTTCGCGCCTGGCCTGCAGCAATTCGCCATGGGTGATGAAACCCGCATCGAGCATGCGGTACAGCACGGTGTTGGCGCGGGCCCGTGCCGCTTCAATATTCGCATGCGGCGCAAATTTGGATGGCGCCTTGAACAGGCCGGCCAATATCGCGGCTTCCGGCAGCGATACATCGCGCACTGACTTGCCGAAGTAATATTGCGACGCGGCCTCAATGCCGTAATTGCCGCCACCGAGATAAGAGCGGTCGAGATACAGCTTGAGAATTTCCTGCTTGGAAAGCCGCGCCTCGATCCACAGCGCCAAAAATGCCTCGTGCACTTTGCGCCGGATGGTACGCTCGGGCGACAGGAAGAGATTCTTGGCGACTTGCTGGGTGAGCGAGGATCCGCCCTGCAACCCGCTGTCGGACTTGGCATTGTGCAGAATGGCGCGGAAGGTGCCGATGACATCGACGCCAAAATGATCGAAAAACCGCGCGTCTTCGGTGGCGAGCACCGCCCTGATCATGTGCGGCGGAATTTCTTCGAGCGCAATTGCATCGTCCTGGCGGATACCGCGGCGGCCAATGATCTCGCCATTGGCATCGGTGAAGGTGACCGCGTATTCGCGCCCGCGGTTCCACACATCGCCGGTTCCGGAAAACGGCGGCAGCGCGTAAGCGAGGAGGCCGAACGCAATGACGGTTCCAAATGTGGCGCCATCGTCGAGCAAATCGACGACCAGCCGTTTGGGGCCACTGAGGCGGAAGCGATAAACGAAAGACGAGTAGGCCGATCCTGCCCGCTTCAGCCAATCCCACGCCTCGAACACGCTGGAGCTGACGACAGCATCCAGCTTCCAAAGGAAACGCGTGAAAGAATTATAAAATTGCGACTGCGGCACAAGCTGAACCGGTGAACCAAACGGCAGATAGCTAAGGAAAGAATATGTCGATTTCGCGCCACCGCTGTGGCCCGCACCCTTCACCCTATTGCCTGCAGGTTAGAGCCAATTGCCCGAGCGCGCCAGTAAAGCTTGCGTGGGTTTGCGATCAGCCGCAAATATCACAATGGCCGGAAACTTGAATAGACCTCAAGGTCGGCTCTTATCAGACAGTTTGCTTGGTATATCAATGAGTTATATGCCTGTACGGAGTAGCCAATTATTGGTCGTGGTGGTCTTGCGGATTTCAATGCAGAGCTTGATGGCCGTGGCCGCAATTCGGTGGTGTCATTGGCCGTGCCGGTTGACATTGCCACGGAGTTGTTCTCCCTAATGCGCCAATGACCGACAATATTCCATTTTGGAAAACCAAAACACTGGCCGGGATGACCCGCACCGAATGGGAATCGCTGTGCGATGGTTGTGGCCGTTGTTGTCTGAATAAACTTGAGGACGAGGATACCGGCAGGTTTCTTTATACGCGCACTGCCTGCAGGCTTCTCGATCTCAAGACTTGCCGCTGCCTCGATTATCCAAACCGCCAAGCCCAGGTGCCCGATTGCGTGGCGCTTACGCCGGAGAATGTCGGCGGCCTCGGCTGGCTGCCCGCCACCTGCGCCTACCGCTTGCTTGATGAAGGAAAGCCGCTCGCCTGGTGGCATCCGCTGGTTTCAGGCTCCCCCGCAACCGTGGCGGAAGCCGGCATCGCCGTGAATGGTGAAGCCTATTCCGAGGAAGGTATCAGCGTTGAGGATTTCGTCGACCACATCTGGAAATTGCCAAAGGCCCGCCGCCGTATCGGCAAGTGAAAACTGTATTTAAGCCGCCTCGGCTTTTGGTTTGCGCACCAATTGGGCGGCGTCCTTCACCAAGGGATCAAAGCCCTCGCCACCTTTGGCTATGTGGGCGAAGAAGGCGGCGCGCATGCGTGGTTCCCAGAAGCGGTTGATGTGGTCGGCGGTTTCTTTCACCGCCTGGTCATGGGGATAGCCGTTGAAGAAAGCGGCGATCTGATTGGCCATGCGGACCATGTCGCGGATTTCCATGTAATTTATTCCTCGTCGAAGATCATGACGCCGCGCTGGGACAGCGCTGCAAGTTTTAGATGGGCCTGAGCTGCCAGCGATAAGGCAAGGGCGGTGGGCGCGGAAACCGTGGCGAGTGCGCCGATACCGGCAATGGCGCATTTCTGCACCAGTTCAAAACTGCAACGGCTCGACATCATTACAAAGCCCGAACTGAATTCGGTGCCAGCGCGGGCCAGCGCCCCAATCAACTTGTCAAGCGCATTGTGGCGGCCCACATCCTCGCGCGACACCAGGATTGTTCCGTCCACGGAGCACCAGGCGGCGGCATGAACCGTGCGGTTGACCGCATTCATAGGCTGATGTTGTGGCAATGCTTGATAAGCCCGCGCGACCGCCAGCGGCGATAACGGCACGTGCGGAGAAGTTTTCTCCGGCATGCGGATCGCATCCCTGATATCTTCGATGCCGCATAGACCGCAACCCACCCGGCCTTCGAGGCTGCGCTTGACCATGCGGTCCCGATCGAGTTTGCCCGCGTCGACGGCGAGGTCGACGGCGAGGCCCTGCTCGGACGGCAATGTAAGAACACCGCGAATGTCCTTAGCCGATGTGACGATGCCCTCGGCCAGTGCGAAACCAATGGCGAAATCATCGAGATCGGCGGGAGTGGCCATCATCACCGCATAGGGCGCGGAATTGAACAGAATGGCAATTGGCACTTCTTCGGGAACCTGCCAGACGACCCGGGCAGGGCCGGCAAGCGAATGAAGCGTGCCGGAAATTGGACGCGAAGTTCTCTCAACATCCGCCGGAATGGCAGAAGTCTTGTATCGGCGAGCCTTGCTCACTCCGCCGCCACCAGTGGTTTTACCGCGATATTCTTATTTGCTTCTTCGCGGCTCTCCCATTCCTTCTGCCAGTCGGACTGCATGTTGGAGAGCGTCACCTGCACGGCGGTCACTTTATACTCCGGGCAATTGGTGGCCCAATCGGAATATTCGGTGGTTATCACATTGGCGCCGGTCACCGGGTGATGGAAGGTGGTGTAGACCACACCCTGTGGCATACGCTCGGAAATTATCGCGCGAAGCGACGTGGCTCCCATCCGGCTCGACAGCGAGACCATCTGGCCGTCCTGGATGCCACGAAGCTCCGCATCATGGGGATGGATATCGAGCACATCCTCGGGATGCCAGGTCACGTTTTCGGTTCGCCGGGTTTGCGCGCCCACATTATATTGCGACAGAATGCGACCAGTGGTGAGGATCAACGGGAACGACCGGTTGGTGCGCTCGGGTGTCGGCACGAATTCGGTAATCATGAAACGGCCGAGCCCGCGCACGAAGCCGCCAACATGCATCAGCGGCGTTCCCTCCGGTGCCTTGTCATTGCATGGCCATTGGACGGAACCCAGCCGATCAAGTTTTTCGAAGGACACGCCCTTGAAGGTTGGCGTGACGCGGGCGACTTCGTCCATGATTTCGGAAGCTGAAGCGTAGCTCATGTCATAGCCCATGGCCGTCGCGAGTTCGCACACAACTTGCCACTCGTCTTTGCCCTGCATCGGCGCCTTCACCTGACGCACGCGATTGATGCGGCGTTCCGCATTGGTGAACGTGCCATCCTTTTCGAGAAAGGACGTGCCTGGGAAAAACACATGGGCATATGCCGCGGTTTCATT
>JANLWG010000349.1:0-11171 GCA_031364405.1 Hyphomicrobiales bacterium | reverse complement strand
CCGAGCCAGATGCCGGTTCCGATCCCGGCGGCATGAAAACCAGAGCCAAGCGCATCAACGGCGGTTATGTGCTCAATGGTTCGAAGACGTGGATTTCAAATTCGCCAATCGCCGATGTGGCTGTCGTATGGGCCAAGCTCGAGGATGAAGGCATTCATGGTTTCCTGGTGGATCGCGGCGCCAAAGGATTGTCGACGCCGATCATCGAAGGCAAGGTATCGCTGCGCGCTTCGGTGACCGGCGAGATCGTGCTCGACAATGTGGAAGTGTCGAATGATGCATTGCTGCCGGGGGCCAAAGGTCTTGCCGGGCCGTTCGGCTGCCTCAACAAGGCGCGCTACGGAATTTCCTGGGGCGTCATGGGTGCGGCGGAGGATTGCTGGCACCGGTCCCGGCAATATACGCTCGACCGCAAACAGTTTGGCAAGCCGCTCGCCGCCAATCAGCTGGTGCAGAAAAAACTCGCCGACATGCAGACAGAGATCACCTTGGGCTTGCATGGCTGCCTGGCGCTTGGCCGCGCACTTGAACGCGGCACGGCGGCACCGCCGGCGATTTCACTGATGAAGCGCAACAACTGTGGCAAGGCGCTGGACATCGCGCGCATGGCCCGCGACATGCACGGCGGCAACGGCATTTCGGATGAATACCACGTGATCCGCCACATGGTGAATCTCGAAACGGTGAACACTTATGAGGGAACCCACGATGTACACGCGCTGATCCTGGGACGGGCGCAGACGGGGATACAGGCGTTTCAGTGAATCAGGTTATCTTCATCACTCGCGCCGATCCGCGCGAACATTCCGTCCGTGTACTGATTGATGAACTCGATGCCTATCAGCAGATGCTCTACCCCGCCGAGAGCAATCATCTGCTTGATATCGAGACGCTGGCGCTGCCACAGATGCGTTTTTTTTCTGTTGCCGTGGATGGTGACGTGCTGGGCTGTGGCGGAATATGGCTGCATGAGGATTACGTGGAGATCAAGCGCGTGTACGTGAGCCCCAAGGCACGAGGGCTTGGGCTGGCCAGGAAGATCATGGCCAGGCTAGAGGATGAGGCGCGGGCGGCGGGCATGAAACTTGCGCGGCTCGAGACCGGGATTCATCAGCCGGAAGCGCTCGGGCTCTACCGCGCCCTTGGCTATGTGGACTGCGGGGCGTTTGCTGACTATCCTGAGAATGACCCTTTCAGCGTGTTCATGGAAAAACGCCTGGCTTGAGACAATGCGGGAAATCCTCAGCGAGATCGCCACCAGCACGGCACATTCCATCGGCACGGAATTCCTGGCCGCACTGGTCAAGAGCATGCGCGAGGCGATGGAGGCCAAGCTGGTGTTCATCACCACCGGCGTTGGCGAGCCGCCGCGGCGGGCGCGGTCGATGGCGAGCTGGCAACAGGACGGGCCATTGGAGGCCTTCGAATATGACCTCGAAGGTACGCCGTGCCGCATGGTCTATGAGGGCCAGACCGTGGTTGTCAGCGAGGGACTTTACCGGCAGTTCGAGAGGGAGAAGGGCTACGAGGGTTATATCGGCGTTCCCCTCAGAAATGGCTATGGCAGAGTCATTGGCCATTTCGCCGTGTTGTCGGAAAAGTCGCTGGTGCTGCCACAAGAGGGCGCGGCGATTGTCAAGCTGTTTGCGCTGAGGGCCGAGGCCGAGCTGCAGCGGATCGAGCATGAACGCGAACGCGATGTGTTGCTGGCGTCGTTGGCGCGGGCCAATCGCCGCCTTGCCAATCGCCATAACGCCTTGCGCCAGAGCAATGAAACCAAGACCATACTGCTCGGCATGGTGGCCCACGATCTGCGCAACCCGCTGGCGGCAATTCTCAATCGCAGCGAATTGATCCAGTCATTGCTTGATCGAAACGACGATAACGCCGTGTCCCTGACCAAGGTGCTGGAAAGTTGCGAAATCATCGCATCATCGGTGGAGCGCATGGACCGGCTGATCGCTTCGACCTTGACGCAAGCCCGGGCCGAGGCGGCTAGCATCACCGTTGACATGCAGGATTTTCATGTTGGTCCGGCGGTGGAGGCTGCCGTCGCTCTCAACTTGGTGGCGGCGGAACGAAAGTCGATAGCGATCACCCGTGATGTTCCGGGCGATCTGGTGGCGCGTGGCGACGAGGATCGCATTGTCGAAGCCCTCGACAACCTCATCTTCAATGCCATCAAATATTCGCATCTCGGCCAAAGCGTGGCGGTGAGTGCGCGTCAGTTGCCGGATACCATCGAAATCACCGTCGCTGACGAAGGACAGGGGTTGACGCCAGAAGACTGCGCGCGGGCCTTCCGCCAGTTCCAGCGGCTTTCCGCCAAGCCAACCGGAGGCGAGTCGGCAACCGGTCTGGGACTTGCCATCGTCAAGGCGATTGCCGAGGCGCACGGCGGCACAGTCAGCGTAACCAGTGCCGGCAAAGGTCAAGGTGCGGTGTTCACTTTGTCCCTGCCGCGCTCGTTGATCTAAGGCGGGAAGGTATTGCCGGACCTACCTCGTTCCTTGCGTGTTCCAGGCGGAGCGACTAGAAGGGGCGCATCTATTAATGGAGGAACGATCATGGCTCTTGAACTTCCCGCCCTGCCCTACGCCTACGACGCGCTCGGCCCCTATATGTCGAAGGAAACGCTCGAGTTTCACCACGACAAGCATCACATGGCCTATGTGACGAACGGCAATAATCTGCTGAAGGATTCACCGCTGGCAAAAAAATCAATTACGGCTATCTGCAAGGCGGCCTATGCCGAGAAGGCTCAAGGCCTTGTCAATAATGTGGGCCAGCATTACAATCATTTGCATTTCTGGAACTGGATGAAGCCCAATGGCGGCGGCAAGAAATTGCCGGGCGCTTTGGCCAAGGCAATCGACAGCGATCTCGGCGGCCTTGATAAGATGCGCGCTGATTTCGTGCAGGCGGGGTTTACGCAGTTTGGCTCGGGCTGGTGCTGGATCGCGGTGAAGGGCGGCAAGCTCGTTATCATGAAAACACCCAACGGCGAAAACCCGCTGATGCACGGCGCCAAGCCGATCCTCGGCTGCGATGTGTGGGAGCACAGCTACTATATCGACTACCGCAATGCCCGCCAGAAATACCTTGAAGCCTTTGTCGATAGTCTGGTGAACTGGGACTACGTGGAGCAGATGCGCGTTTCGGGCTGAACTGCCGGTGACGAATACAATGCATAAACGGCTAGGGCGTGCGGCGCGTGCCCTGGCCGAAATTTTTGTGGCCAAGGCCGGAGGGCAGCTTGCCCTGCGGTTGTGGACCGGAGATCTCATAACGCCACCCGTCCCGGCAAGCTGCCAGCTGGAAGTGACAATAAAATCGGCGGCGGCAATGCGGCAGATGATTTTGCATCCGGGCATTGCCTCGCTGGCGCAACTTTACGCGGCGGGTGAAATCGATGTGGGCGCCATTAACCCGCTGGCCATGGTCAACAGTTTCGATCACACACGGCTTGCCGGCAAATTTGGCTGGGCTGATAAATTCCGGATGATCAAGGCAGCCTGGCCGCTGATTGCCGGGGCAGGAAAATTGACCGACCCGCTCGCCTACGGCAGTTCGCAAGCAGCAACCGCCGCTGCAGGACGAGACGACCAGTCACTCGTCCATTTTCACTACGATCTTTCCAACCGGTTTTACGAACTTTTCCTCGATCCGGAGATGGTTTACTCCTGCGCATATTTTGAGAATGATGATGCCACCCTTGATGAAGCGCAGATATCCAAGCTTGAATTGATTTGCCGCAAGCTGCGGCTGGCACCGGGGCAGGCATTGTTTGATCCCGGCTGCGGCTGGGGCGGTCTCATTTGTTATGCGGCGAAAAATTACGGCGTTCATGCCCATGGCGTGACATTGGCCAAGGAGCAATTCGAATACGCGGCTGCAAAAATCGCACGGCTGGGATTGGGTGGCCAGGTGAAGATCGAGCTCCGCGACTGCCGGTCAGTGACAACCCCTGAGTCCTATGACCGCATTGCGCAGATCGAAATGTTTGAGCACCTTGGACTCGACAATCACGAAGCCCATTTCAAACACATGTGGCTCCTGCTGAAGCCGCGTGGGCTCTATCTGCATCAGGCATCAACGCGGCGGCCCACAAATAATCTCGCCGATTTCCGCAAGAAGACGATCTATCAGCGATTCGCCACGCGATATATATTTCCGGGCGGCGAACTCGACTACATCGGCATGACAGTGACCAACCTCGAGCGTCTGGGTTTTGAAGTGCACGATGTCGAGAACATGCGCGAGCATTTTCAAAAAACCTGCGAGGCCTGGGTCAACCGGCTGTGGGACAACCGTGAGGCAGCTGCAAGGCAAGTGGGCGAGGCCCGCACGCGCATGTGGCTGGCTTATCTTTCAGCAACCGTGGTTGCGTTTCGGCGCAGCAATCTCAATCTGTTCCAGACGCTCGCATCCAAACGCCAGTTGGGCGCATCGGGATTGCCGCTTTCACGACGGTCACTCTATGAAGCGAGAGTAAGTTGAACCACATGACCCAGGTTTTCGACGGCCACAATGATGTGCTGCTGCGCCTTTGGATGAAGCGGTCCGATACTGCCGTGGCTGAATTTATCGCTGGCGACGGCAAGGGCCACATGGATCTGCCGCGCCTTAAGGCAGGCGGATTTGCTGGCGGCATGTTTGCGATTTTTGTTCCCAACCCGGATGATCCCCACCTCGACGACAGTGAAATGAATCCACCGCCCGGTGGCGAAGTTACAACCAATGCCGCCCTGCAACCGGTGCTGGACATGGCCTCACTGTTGATCCGCATTGGACGGGAAGCACCGCAGCAATTTAATTTGTGCCAGACAGCGGCCGAAATCCGCACCAGCATGACCCGGGGCGCCATCGCGGCGGTGATGCATATCGAGGGGGCCGAATGCATCGACACCGGCTTCAAATCGCTTGATGTGCTCTATGAAGCCGGCTTGCGTTCGCTGGGGCCAGTGTGGAGCAGGCCCAATCAATTCGGCCACGGTGTGCCGTTCCGGTTTCCGTCTTCACCTGATACCGGGCCGGGGCTTACCGGCGCTGGCAAGGACCTGATTCGCGTCTGCAACGAATTGCGCATCGTCATTGATCTCTCGCATCTCAATGTGAAGGGCTTTTGGGATGTGGCGAAATTGAGCTGGGCGCCGCTCGTTGCCACCCACTCCAATGCCCATGCGGTGAGCCCGTCATCGCGCAATCTCACTGACGATCAGATCAAGGCAATCGGTGCGACCGGGGGAATGATTGGATTGAATTTCGCCAACGGCTTCCTCAGGCCCGATGGCTCCTGGCGCAACGATACCGGTTTCGATGTGATGCTGCGCCATCTCGATCATTTGATAGCACTGGCCGGCGTCGATCACGTAGGCCTCGGCTCCGATTTCGACGGTGCGCGCATTCCCGTGGCCATTGGAGACGTGACGGGGTTGCCGAATTTAGCCTCAGCCATGGCGGCACATGGCTATGATGCGGAGACGATCAGCAAGTTGTGCTGCGAGAACTGGATCAGCTTGCTGGAGCGGACGTGGGGCAAGTAATAAGGGCTTTACTCGAATTATTAGTCATACTAATAGTACCCCATGAAACTCTCCGAGTGGCTCACTAATAGCTCTACCTCGCAATCGGAACTGGCGCGGAACCTGGGGATTACCCAGGGCCGGGTTTCACAATTAGTGGCGGGCGCCCAGCCTTCGCTGGAGCTGGCCATGCGCATTGCGGCGGCCACTGGCCAGAAGGTTCAACCCAGGGATTTCAAGGATATCGACATGCCGGATGCTTCGAAGCTCGATTCCGTCGAGGACGCCATCAAGGCGATTGCCAATGGTGAAATGGTGGTGGTTGTCGATGACGACGACCGCGAGAATGAGGGCGACCTGATCGGGGCGGCGGCCAAGATAACGCCGGAGCAGATGGCCTTCATGGTGCGCCATACGTCGGGGATCGTCTGTACACCGATTACCGCGGAAGACGCCAAGCGCCTGAAGCTCGATCCCATGGTGGCGCTCAACGATGCACCGATGGGCACAGCCTTCACCGTCACCATCGATTACAAGGAAGGACTCACCACCGGCATTTCGGCGAAGGAACGCTGTGCCACCGCGCATGCGCTGGCCAACAAGAATGTGCAGGCCGATGATTTCGTGCGGCCCGGGCACATCTTCCCGCTGGTGGCAAAGTCGGGCGGTGTGCTGATGCGCTCGGGGCACACTGAAGCCGCTGTCGATCTCGCGCGGCTGGCGGGGCTGCATCCTGCTGGTGTCATTTGCGAACTGGTCAATGACGATGGCTCGGTGAAGCGGGGGCCGCAGGTTCTGGCTTTCGCTCGCGAGCATGGTTTCAAGATCATTTCGGTCGCCGATCTCATCGCCTATCGCCAGAAGCGCGAACGGCTGGTGGAGCAGCGGGCGCAGTTCGATGTCGAGACGGCAATCGGCTCGGCGCGCGGCATTTCCTACGCAACCCCGTTTGACGCAGTCGAGCAATTGGCGCTGATCTATGGTGACATATCGGGCGGCAAGAATATTCCGGTGCGTCTGCACCGGGAAAACGTGCTGGAAGATGTGTTCGGCAATCGCCACACGCTCGATGCGGTGTTCGCGGTGTTTAAAAAAGAAGGCCGTGGCATTCTGGTCTATCTGCAGGAAGGAACCGCTGGCGTTCCGGCGGGCCAGCTTTCCGCCGAAAAATCCGGAAGCGCCGTGCAGCGCGAACAATCGTGGCGCGATGTGGGACTTGGCGCACAAATTTTACGCGACCTCGATGTTTCGTCGATCCGGCTGATTACGTCGAGCAACCGGCACTATGTTGGGTTATCAGGCTTTGGCATCGAGATTGCCGAAACTTTGAAGATCGAGGGCTAGACACTTCCATTTGCGGGGCATCGTGGGATAAACTCGCTCAATGCCGCGCATTCGCACCAAGCCTGCTGAAGCCAAAGCACCCCCCCTGATCGGCTGGCGCGAACGGGTTCGCCTGCCGGAGATCGGCATCGGTCCGATCATCGCCAAGATCGATACGGGTGCGCGCTCCGCCGCCCTTCACGCCGAGAATATCCATGTGAGCGGGCACCGGGTTAGTTTTCGCGTGCCGGTGAACGACCGGGTTCATCACTGCGAGCTGGCGGTCAAGGGGCGGCGGCGGGTGAAGAGCACCAGCGGGCACAGCGAAATGCGCATCGTCGTCGAAACCGATGTGAAGATCGGCACGCAACAATTTCCCGTTGAAGTTACCTTGACCGATCGCGCCGATATGGGGGTGCCAATGTTGCTCGGCCGCGCCAGCATCCGTGGCCGGTTCGCCGTCCATCCCGGACGCTCCTTCATCATTTCGCGCAAGAAGCGGAAAATCAAATCCAAATGAAAATCGCGCTGCTTACCCGCAATCCCAAACTCTTCTCGCACCAGCGCCTCATGGAGACTGCCGTTGGGCGCGGCCATGAAATCGTGCCTATAGACTATCTGCGCTGCTACATGAATATCACGTCGAAGAAGCCGGAGCTGCGCTTCATGGGCGAGAAGCTTACCGGCTTCGATGCGGTGATCCCGCGTATCGCCGCCTCGCATACGTTCTACGGCCTCGCCGTGCTGCGGCAATTCGAAATGATGGGAGTCTATCCCTTGAACGAATCGGTGGCGATAGGACGCTCGCGCGACAAGCTGCGCTCGCTGCAGCTGCTGGCGCGCGATGGTGTGGGCCTGCCGGTGACGGCCTTTGCCAATGATTCAACACGCACCGACGATGTGATCGAGATCGTTGGCGGCGCACCGGTGGTGATCAAATTGCTTGAAGGCACGCAAGGGATCGGCGTGGTGCTCGGTGAGACCCATAAATCGGCACGCTCGGTGATCGAGGCCTTTCATGGCGCCGACATCGCCATTCTGGTGCAGGAGTTCATCAAGGAGTCGGAGGGCCGCGATATCCGCGCCTTCGTGGTTGGCCGCCGCATCGTCGCCACCATGGAACGAACCGGCGCCAAGGGTGATTTCCGCTCTAACCTGCATCGCGGCGGTTCCGCCAAAATAGTTGAACTCTCGGCGCTGGAAAAATCAACCGCGCTAAGAGCGGCGCGCGCCATGGGCCTCAATGTGGCTGGCGTCGATATGCTGCGCTCGGATCATGGGCCGGTCGTCATGGAAGTGAATTCATCACCGGGTCTCGAAGGTATCGAGAAGGCGACAAGTGTCGATGTTGCCAAGGCCATCATCGGTTTTCTTGAAAAGAACGCCAGGCCCGGCCACACCAAGACACGGGGCAAGGGATGAAGCCGTTCACCATCGGCCCGCACTCCATTGAACCGGGCCGGCGCGCCACTATCGACCTGCCGGTCAGCGTGTTGTCAAATCACACACCGATGACGCTGCCGATCCATGTGCTGCATGGGGCGAAGCCGGGCCCGGTATTGTTTATCTCGGGCGTGGTTCACGGTGATGAAATCCAGGGAGTTGAAATCATCCGCCGCGTGCTGCGCCACAAGCCGGTGGAGGCGGTGTCCGGCACGCTCCTGGCAATTCCCATCGTCAACGGTTTCGGTTTTCTCAATCACTCGCGCTATATGCCCGACCGGCGCGATCTCAACCGTTCGTTTCCAGGTTCGGACCAGGGTTCACTCGCCAGCCTGTTGGCCGACCTGTTCATGCGCGAAGTGGTGCTGCGTTCACAGTATGGCATTGATCTGCACACGGCCGCACTGCATCGCTCGAACCTGCCGCAGATTCGAATTTCGCCAGACGAACCGGAGCTTCTGGAACTGGCGCAAATTTTCGGGCCGCCGGTAGTGCTGGTTTCAAAATTGCGCGAGGGCACGCTACGCCAGTGCGCCCGCGATGCCGGAGTCAAGATGTTACTCTATGAAGGCGGTGAGGCGCTACGTTTCGACGAGGCGGCGATCCGCGCTGGAACGCTGGGCATCCTGCGGGTGATGAAAAAACTTGGCATGATCGATGGGGCGGATGTGGGCGGCGGCAAGATTGCACCAGCGCTGTCGCACTCGAGCACCTGGCTGCGGGCACCCGAAGGCGGCATTCTGCGCACCAAGCACGGCATCGGCGATCGTGTGGGCAAGGGTGAAACCATCGGCGAGATTTCCGACCCCCTCGGCGAACGCTCGGTGCGTGTTGTGTGCGAGGACGATGGCATCGTCATTGGCCGCACCAACTTGCCGGTGGTCAATCGCGGCGATGCGCTTTACCACGTGGCGCGGATGAAGGAGCTGCACACCAGCCGTGCCCGCGCCGCCCACACCGGCGGTGAATTGGCGCAAGCCCCGCTGTTCGATGAAGATGAAATTATTTGAACACTCAGCTAACCACGTTGCCGCTGATCAACCCTTGCGCGGGCGGTGTTGCATTGGGCAGGCCGAGGTCGGCGGTTGCGGGTTCCTGATGATTCATGCCGATGATACTGGCTGTCTTGGCGCCGGCGATGCGATTATTTGTGATCGTTACCGGCCCGGCGCCGGGGCTCACCGAAAAGCTGATGCCGCGTCCGCAATTGCGGATGGTGTTAGAGGTTGCTGAAAGGTTGCGGCAATATTGGCCCCAGCCCAGGCTGATGCCGGTGTCGCTGGCATTCTCGATCACATTGCCGGTGACTTGCGCATCGGCCTCGGCGGCGATGCCGATGGCGGAGGTATATTCGAGCGTGCCGCCGCCCTTCACGTTGCGCACCACATTATTGGCGATCACCGCCAGCCTGCCGCCCTCGTTGAAATTGGTGATCGAGATTCCAAAGGCTACATCTTCAATCAAATTGCTTGAAACCACCGCTCCCTCGAAGGCGAACTCACAATAGATTGCCACTTCGCCGGTGCGGGAGATCGAATTTCCGGTGATCTGGCAATTGGAACCGGAATTATTGCGCACGGCCGAGAAAGCGCAATCGCTGATGCGGTTTCCAGCGATCATCACATTGCCCGCCCGGTAGACATTGATGCCGTTGCCGTTCTGCCCGGTGCCGCCACCGTTGGCGTTCACGCGTTCGATACGATTATTGCTGACAATGGTTCCATCCTCGTTGGCTTGCGATGCCCACACCTGAATGCCGTTGTTGCCGATACCGTGCAGATGATTGCCGGATATTTCGAGCCCCCTGGAGTCCAGTGCCAAGAGACCGGCATCTTCGATATCGGCAAACTGATTGTAGACGATGCGTCCGGAGCTTGCTTCAAGCCGCAGGCCGGCAAGGCGGGAGGAGATGAATTTACAGCTCTCGATGACCAACCCTTGAACATTGCGCGCCATGACCAAGGCTGCGCCGCGATTATCATCCGTAGGCGGAACATCTGTGCCTTCGAAAGTGATCCCGGACACGGTTACGTCTTCAGTGTCCAAGATCACCAGCACTGGGCCACCATTCTCTGAAACAATCCTGGTGCGGCCGGCAATTCCTTCGAGGCGGATGGAGCCGCCGATCTTCAAACCCGGTGTCGTGAAAGTTCCAGCGGGCAAACGCAGCACGCCGCTGCGTTGAATTGCCCTCTCAAGTTCCAGCTGCAAGTCTTTGGTCTTGTCAGGCGTTGCAGCTGCCAAGACAGGCTCCCAAGCCCCCGCAGCCAGCAACGTCAGTCCGGACAGCACAGTTCGGCGCGCAAATTTCATTTTGGCACACTCCCATGCCGGATGCTGCAAGTCCGGTGCCGGAACATGATCAGGGAAGCGGCATCAACTTCATGTCCGCTATGCCGGGATCGACGGCCAGCGAAGCAAGCATTGCAACCGTATCGGCACCCTGTTTTACTGTACAGTCATCATCCTTGAAAACGACAAAACGCTCGAACCCGCCTGGCTCGCGCATTGCCTTGCAAGCCAGAGCGGGGTCACTTTTGACTGAGTCGAATTGGGATTTCCAAATCAGCTGAAGTCTGGATCAAACTGTTGGCCGGATGGAGGCTGGCGGGAATGGCAAAGCGCTATTCAATTGATCTTCGCGAGCGCGTTGGGGCCTTTGCGATTGTGCAGGGGCCGGCGGATTTGGCCGCCCGGACATTCTCGGTGAGCAAGGCTACGGCGGTGCGCTGGGCCAAATAGCGGCGCGATAAGGGCCACGTGAAGCCCGGCAAGGCCAGCGGCTTCCCGGCCGGGTGCCTCATGGTCATTGGAAAACCATGACATTCCTCGCCGCCCTGCGCTGCGGCCAGGTCACCGCACCCTGTGTCTTCGACGGCC
>JANLWG010000347.1:0-4624 GCA_031364405.1 Hyphomicrobiales bacterium | reverse complement strand
CACTGGCCGCCCTCAAGGTCAGGCGGCGCGATGTGCTCGCCCCGCTGGTCGCTCAGCACCATGGCCGCGTCGTCAAGTTGATGGGCGATGGCGTTCTGGTGGAGTTTGCCAGTGCAGTCGATGCTGTGCAATGCGCGGTCGCACTGCAGAAGGGCTTTGCCGGGGCCAATCAGGATGTAGCGGAGGCCCATCGCGTCGTCCTGCGCATCGGCATCAATCTGGGCGATGTCATCGTCGAGGGCAGCGATCTCTATGGCGACGGTGTCAACGTAGCGGCGCGGCTTGAAGGTCTGGCGGAACCCGGCGGCATTTACATCTCTGCCAGCGTTTACGATCAGGTCAAACGCAAACTTTCTTCCGGTTTCGATGAGCTGGGTCCACATAAGGTCAAAAACATCGCCGAGCCGGTGCAGATCTATCGTGTACGGATGGGTGACCGGCAGGCGGCGCAATCGACAGCGCAAACACAGTCCAAACCTTCCATCGCCGTCCTGCCTTTCGCCAACATGAGTGGCGACGCCGAACAGCAATATTTCTCCGATGGAATCACTGAAGACATAATTACCGAATTGTCGCGCTTCCGCTCCCTGTTCGTGATCGCACGCAACTCCTCATTTCAATATCAGGACAAGGCGGTGGACGTGCGGCGCGTCGGGCGCGAACTCGGTGTGCATTACGTGGTCGAGGGCAGCGTGCGCAAGATGGGGGACAAGGTTCGCATCACCGCACAGTTGATCGACGCGCCATCGGCCAATCATCTGTGGAGCGAGCGCTATGACCGCAACATCGACGAGTTGTTCGAGGTGCAGGACGAGGTGACGCGAACCATCGTCGCCACCATCACGGGACGGCTGGAAGATACGGAAATCTCAGTCGCTTCGCGGCGTGTAACGGGTAGCATGGAGGCCTATGATCTGTTCCTGCGTGGTGTTGCCGCCTTTCGTAGTTTTGACGAGGGCGCCAACCGGAGGGCACGCGAATACTTTGAACAGGCCATAGCAATTGACCCGGAGTTTGCCGTGGCGCGTGCCAACTACTCAGCGGCATTGATCGTCGAAAATGGCTTCGACAACACGCCGCTAAGCATCAAAGAGAAAGCGCTCAACCATGCGCAATTGGCGGTGCGTTACGATCCCCTTGACAGTCGCTGCCATTCGTCGCTTGGCTGGGCATACCGTTTCTCCAACGAGTTCGATCTTGCCATATTGCATATGGATGAGGGGTTAAGGCTCAACCCGAGCGATGCGGGCATGCTTGCCGATATGGCGAGCATTCTCGTCATTGTCGGGAGAGCCGAAGAAGCCGTAAACTCCATAAAGAAAGCCATGGAGCTTAATCCCAATCATCCCGAATGGTACCGGGGCAGTCTGGCAATGAGTCTATTCGCGGCGAGGCGTTATGAGGATACGCTGAAAGCCAGTGCCAAGCTAGGTAGAGTCAAGAAGCCATGGCAGCTGGCGCGCGAAGCGGCGTGCCTGGCGCAATTGGGGCGCACGGATGACGCAAAGGCGGTGGCGCGGGAGGTTTTGCGCCTGCAACCCGATTTCAGAATCATGAAGGAAATTCCAACCTACAAATTCAAGGAAGACACGCGCCATATCCGCGACGCCATGCTTAAGGCGGGGCTGCCCGAATGATCGCCACCCGCCGCCTCGCTGCCATCGCCGTCGCTGACGTGGTCGGTTATTCGCGGCTGATGCAGACCGACGAGGCGGAGACGCCGAGGAAGCGTTGTCAGGCCATTGTCTGAATCTGGCCCTAAGCTGTCCACTTCACACTTTCACAATTGTTCTGCAATTAGGGGGTAAGCCGAAATGGCGCGGACATCGGTTGACCAGCGCTGTTGACCCGCAGCAGACATGGGGTGACTGGGGCGCTTTCCAATACCAAAGGGATGGCCGCCGACGGCTCAATCCACCGCAATTGCGGAAACCTGCGGCAGTGCTATCGTATCGGCGGCACGGCTCCGAAGCGGAGTTTGATGTGCTGGGGGGTCATGATCGTATGGTTGAGAACGCCGTGCAGCGCCGTTTGGCAGCGATCTTGGCTGCTGATGTGGTCGGCTACAGTCGACTCACTGGCGCCGACGAGGACCGGACTCTTGCACGATTGCGAGCATTACGTAGCGACTTGATCGATCCAACGATTGCGGTGCACAATGGACGCGTTGTAAAACGTACCGGCGACGGAGCTATCGTTGAGTTCCGCAGTGTTGTCGATGCAGTGCGCTGCGCGATCGAGGTGCAGAACGCAATGATCGAGCGCAACGCGGGCGTGCCGCCGGAGCGCCGCATCGAGTTCCGCATTGGCATCCATCTTGGCGATATAGTCGAGGAGAGCGATGGCGATTTGATGGGTGACGGCGTCAACATCGCCGCACGACTGGAGGGTGTTGCTGCCCCAGGTGCCATTTGTCTTTCAGAGGATGCCTATCGCCAGGTGAAATCGAGGCTCGATCTCTCTGTCAGTGATCTTGGTGAGACGAGGCTAAAGAACATTGCAGACGCTATGCGGATCTACTCTATTCAGGTAGGCACAGCTGCCAAGACAGCGCCCCTGCCGAGCGTCGAAGCGACGGCGATAGGCATTCGCCATCCCACATTTCGCAAATTCGTCACGTCGTTAGTGGTACTGGCCCTGGCGGTTGGTGGAGCAGCGATCTGGTACGGCTTTGAAGGCGGTTCAACGACTCCAGTAGATGTGGCCTCGAAGGCACGAATGAAGCTCTCGCTGCCCGCCAAGCCGTCGATTGCGGTATTGCCGTTCACCAACATGTCCAATGAGGCGGGGCAGGAAAATTTTGTCGACGGCATGACGGATGACTTGATTACCGATCTCTCCAAGGTTTCCGGTCTTTTCGTCATCTCCCGAAATTCAACCTTCGTCTACAAAGGCAAAGCGGTGAGAATTGCTCAAGTCGCGGAGGAATTGGGAGTACGCTACGTACTTGAAGGAAGTGTCCAACGCGCCGGCGATCGGCTCCGAGTCAACGCACAGTTAATTGATGCACTTACAGGGGGGCATGTGTGGGCTGACCGGTTTGATGGTTCGACTGCCGATCTCTTCAGCGCGCAGGATGCCTTTTTGTCTAAAATCGTCGAAGCCTTAAAGGTAAATCTTACCGGCGATGAAAGGCAAGAAATCGCCAGCGCCAAGACCGGCAACCTTAAGGCAAAGGAGGCATTTGATGAAGGTTGGAACCTATATCTTAGTTATAAGGCGCACGATACGATCGCGGCCATCGAACTATTGAAAAAGGCAACTGAGCTCGATCCTGAGTATGGACGGGCCTACGCTGCTTTGGCCTTGGCCTATTTTCGCGCCCACGACTCACTTTGGCCCAAGGAGTTTGGGTTCGCCGACCACTCTGTCTGGCATAAGGGCCTGGACTACCTGGAATTGGCCAAGAAATACCCAACGCCACTATCTCACACCGCTGAGGCAATGCGCAGTGCCTATGGCGGCCAAGCGCAAGCCGCACGCCTGGACGCCGGTCTAGCGATAGCGTTGGACCCCAACGATCCAGAAGCACAGATCGCGATGGCCTGGGCCCTCACGATTTCGGGTGAACCTGCAGAGGCCTTGAATTCTGTTGCGACGGCGATGCGTCTCAACCCGAACTATCCAAGCCACTATGCACTTGCCCGTGGAGCCGCGCTCTTTACGATGGGTGATCTGAAGCAAGCTGCTGAGGTACTGGGAAATGCCCTAAGCAAGAACCCGATTGCCAACGTGCTGCTGGTTCCTCTCAGCTCAATACTTGCGCAACTTGGCCGCAGAGAGGAAGCGAGGAAAACACTTCTTAAAATTCGACCTGGTGCTGAACAGCAAGAGATTGAGAATTTCCCTGATGTCTATGCTTTCCCATTTCATTGGGACGACAAACATGCGAGCGTGAGGGAACGCCTGAATGACGGTCTTCGCGTTGCCGCATTGCCTCTGGATGTTACTGTTCTCAGTCTTGAGGCAACGCTTAGGACCGGCAATCTGTTCGAACAAATACACGCAGCGATACGACTGGGTTGGTTTGGACCGGCGGCGGCGCATGCCGTACCAACCCTCATTGAGGCATTGAAGGATAAGCGTTTGCGCAATTATACCATCGCGACGTTGGGAAAGATCGGACCCCCAGCCAAGGCCGCAATACCTGCTCTTGTGGCGCTTCAAAATGAAACTTTGACTGGCGCCTACGCCAAAGATGCGTTGTTCGAGATCAGAGGCTATTGATCCTGCGGTCGCGATTTCTGTTTTTGATGCTGTGGACGGCTCCTCCGCTCGACGCGCGAGCATCATAGGGTCGTTTGCCGTTGTGGTGACCATGATTAGGAGGAGCTAAATATGCAAGCGATGACGACAATCGGTTTCGACATTGCGAAGTCAGTTTTTCAGGTTCACGGCATTGATGCAGCTGGCCATGTTGCAAGGGGCGTTCAAAGTTCGACTTCTGTACCTGGCCCTTCGCGTCAGATTGATCGGTTTGGCAGTTGGTCTGTTATCAGGGGGTAAGCGGAAAATTGGCAGGCACCGAGCCGCCATCGCTGCTGAACATTTCAGCGCATTGGGTTTTCGACCACGCTGCAACGACATTCGTAATTGCGAACGCCGGGTTCATTCAATTGCGGTC
>JANLWG010000199.1:0-2164 GCA_031364405.1 Hyphomicrobiales bacterium | reverse complement strand
TCCTGGTGCTGCTCGGTGCTTCGGGTTCGGGCAAGACCACCGCACTGCGCATTCTCGCCGGACTTGAAACCGCAAGCTCGGGCCGGGTGCGGGTGGGCGAGCGCGACGTGACCGACATTCTGCCGAAATACCGCGACGTTGCGATGGTGTTCCAATCCTATGCGCTTTATCCGCACAAGACGGTGGCCGAGAATATCGGTTTTCCGCTGAAGGTCCGCAAGGTTCCGCTGGCCGAGCAGAATGTGGCGATCCGCGAGGCAGCGGCCCAGGTGCAACTTGACCAGTTGCTCGACCGCTATCCGCGCCAGTTGTCGGGCGGCCAGCGCCAGCGCGTCGCCCTCGCCCGCGCCATCATCCGCAGGCCTTCGGTGTTTCTGATGGACGAGCCGCTGTCCAATCTCGATGCCAAGCTCCGTGGCCACATGCGCGCTGAACTGAAACACATGCAACAATCGTTCGGCATCACGACAATCTATGTAACCCACGACCAGATCGAAGCCATGACCCTGGCGCACCGGGTGGCCATTCTCGAAAAAGGCATATTGCAGCAATTGGCGGCACCCGCCGAAATCTACAACAACCCGGCCAATCTCTTCGTGGCGCAGTTCATCGGATCGCCGCCAATGAATATGGTCAGGGGAGCGCTCGAGGGTTCGGCTTTCATGGCGCAGGACGCCAAGATCGCCACCAAAGTGAAGGGTAAAGTAGCCAAGGCGATGCTTGGCGTGCGCCCGGAAGATTGCGCTGTGGTGGCGCCGTCCAAAGGCGATCTCAAGGGCGAAATCTACACGACCGAATTGATTGGCGATCATACGCTGGTAACGGTCAAGACCGGTGCTGACATGCTGACGGTAAAAGCGGCGAAGGACTTTACCGCCAAGCTCGGCGACAGGATGGGAGTGGCACTGGCCAAGGACCGGCTGTTTGTGTTTGACGCGGCGAGTGGAGACCGGGTGCGGTGAAAGCTGCCATTGTTGGCTCGGGCCTCATCGGCCGGGCTTGGGCCATGGTGTTTGCGCGCGGCGGGGCCGAAGTGGCACTGTGGGATCAGGACCTGCCGCAGGTTGAGCGCGCGGGATCGGCTATTGCAGTTGCACTTAAAGATATGGCTGAAGCGGGATTGATCGAAAGTCCCGAACAGGTTTTGAAATTGATCAAGCCCGCGGGCACACTTGCGGCCGCACTCGATGGTGCCCGGCATGTGCAGGAAAACATCGTTGAGATGGCGGCACCCAAGCAGACCCTGTTTGCGGAGATGGAAAAGCACGCGGACGCTGAAACAGTACTGGCGAGTTCCACTTCAGCCATCATGCCGTCGATCCTGTTTTCGCAATTGAATACCCGGCATCGCTGCCTTGTAGCGCATCCGATGAATCCGCCGCATCTGGCCGCCATCGTCGAGTTGTGTGGCGGGTCTTTCACCGCGCCCGAGGCCATCACCCGGACGGAAACCTTCATGGTCTCGTGCGGCATGGCGCCTATCGTAGTGAAGAAGGAAATCGAGGGCTTCATTCTCAACCGGCTGCAACTTGCCTTGTTCAACGAGGCATTTCGCCTGATCTCTCAGGGGTATGTTTCGACGGGTGATCTCGACAAGACACTGACCGAGGGGTTAGCGCTGCGCTGGAGTTTCATGGGACCAATTGAGACCATGGATCTCAACGCGCCAGATGGTGTGGCCGACTACATGACGCGTTATGGTGCGACGATCCGCAGGGTCGGGCAGTCGCTGGCGGACGTGGCCAACTGGCCCAGCGATATGGGTGAACGGCTCGATGCGGAACGGCGCAAGGTTGTTCCACGTGAGGGATTGGCTGCGGCGCAGGTCTGGCGTGACCGGCGGCTGATGGCGCTGGCGGCACATAAGCGGGACATGGAGAAGAAGTTTCGGAAGTAGGCTAGTTGGTTCGGAGCGACCCCCACCCCTACCCAGCCAGCCGCATGCGCGGCGTTCGCAAGGGGGAGAGAGGAGATTGGGGTATAATGTTCCGTGAGCTGATTATATCCAGAGCGGGATCACTTTTGACTGAGTCGAATTGGGATTTCCAAATCAGCTGAAGTCTGGATCAAACTGTTGGCCGGATGGAGGCTGGCGGGAATGGCAAAGCTCTATTCAATTGATCTTCGCGAGCGCGTTGGGGCCTTCGCGATTGCGCAAGGGCCG
>JANLWG010000182.1:0-2968 GCA_031364405.1 Hyphomicrobiales bacterium | reverse complement strand
GGGTCACATGCATCAGCGGACCCACATCGCGGATCGGGCGGATGTCAACCTGGCTGCCGGGCAGAAAGGCCACGGCGCCGCCGAGATCAACCGTGAAGCCGCCCTTCACGCGGCCGAAGCTCACGCCATCGACGCGCTCATTCTTGGTGCTCATTTCCTCGAGACGGGTCCAGGCCTCTTCGCGGCGCGCCTTGTCGCGCGACAGTACGGCCTCGCCCAAGGCATTCTCGATGCGCTCGAGATAAACCTCAACAGTGTCTCCGACCTTGAGTTCGGAGGTTTTGCCCGGCTGGGCGAATTCCTTGACGGCGATCTTGCCTTCGGTCTTGAGACCGACATCGATGATGGCAAAGTCGTTCTCGATGGCGACGACACGGCCCTTGACCACCGAGCCTTCGGTGGCCGGATTTTCGGCATAACTTTCGGCCAGCAGGTGTTCGAAGTCTTCGCGCGTGGGATTGAGCGAGGCGGCGGATTTCGCCATGAGGGTTTAGTTCCTTCCAAAAAATCGGGGCTGGCCCGGCGGAAAACCCGCTAGGACGTCCCGCAAGGCCCCGCTTTTCACGTCAATGGGGACCCCGCGGGCAAACCGCGACACGGCGTTTCAAGACCGGGGATGATCCACCCAGGCAAGCGGCACGAAAACGAAAAGGCCTTGAAACAGTTTAGGATGCGATCTGCACCCCGGTTCACGTTCGCGCCCTTTGAAGGGGGCACGGCCTGGAACGGGCGGGGTATAGGACAAACCCACAGCCGGGGCAAGTCAAACGAGGGATTGATTTTAGCCCCGGAAAGCTTCAGTTAACGGCGATGAAACTGATCGACACCGACCATGCCTTCTACCAGCCCCTGTGGCGGCGTATCGCCATCGTCGCGGTCTGCGTCCTATGGTTTGCCTTCGAAGTCTTGATAAGCCACAACGGCCTGTTCAGGGCGCTCTCGGGCGGGGTGCTGGTCTACACCGCCTGGACGCTAATTATCGGGTGGAAACCCGGGTCTCAACCGTAGCTATGGCGGCGGCTACCGCTTCCTCGATGGTCATTTCGGATGTATCGATGATCACCGCGTCGCTGGCTGCCACCATTGGTGCCGAGATGCGGCGGCTGTCGCGCTCGTCGCGGGCGCGGATGTCGGCGAGCACGGTCTCGTAACCAGGTTTTTCACCGCGTTCAGCCAGTTCCAGCATTCGCCGCCTCGCCCGGACCTCGGCGGAAGCGGTGATGAACAGTTTCACGTCCGCCTCGGGGCAAACCACCGTGCCGATATCGCGGCCATCGAGCACGGTGCCCGGCTGTTTGCCGGCGAACGTCCGTTGCAGGTCAAGCAGTGCTGCCCGCACGCCGGGATTGACCGCTACCACTGACGCAGCTTCGCCAACTTCTTCGCAGCGCAAATCTTCATCGCGGTATTTTCTGGGATCAAGCGCTTGCGCCGCGCGTATTGCCGCTGGCCCGTCGGATGGATCGCCGCCAGCTTTGAGTACCGCAAGGCCCACCATGCGGTAGAGCGAGCCGGTATCGAGGAAATGATAGCCTAGAAGTTTGGCCAGAGCCCTGGCCACCGTGCCCTTGCCGGCGGCGGCTGGCCCATCGACGGCGATAATCAATTGACCTCGGGTGCCGCCATGCGCGCACCCATGCGGTTCATCATTGCGGTGAAATCGGGGAAGCTGGTGGCGATGAACCGGCTGTCGTCGATGCTTGTATAAATGCGCGAGGCCAATCCCATGATCAGGAATGCCATGGCGATGCGGTGATCCATATGGGTTACGACCCGGCCGCCACCGGGAGCGCCGCCACCCGAAACCTCGAGCCAGTCGCGGCCCGACGAGGTCATCACACCATTGGCCTGAAGGCCCGCCTCGACCGCCGCCAGCCGGTCGCTCTCCTTAACCCGTAGTTCCTCAAGCCCCTCCATGCGGGACGTTCCTTCGGCAAATGACGCAGCCACCGCAAGGATCGGGTATTCGTCGATCATCGACGGCGCCCGAGTTGCGGGCACGCGCACGCCGCGCAAGTCCGATGATTTCACATGGAGATCGCCCACCTCCTCGCCACCGGCCAGGCGGCGGTTCTCGATGACGATATCGGCACCCATTTCAATAAGGGTCTCGATCAGGCCGGTGCGGGTGGGATTGAGCATGATGTTTTCGATCACCACGTCCGAGCCTTCGGTAATCAGTGCCGCCACCATGGGAAAAGCCGCCGATGAGGGATCGCCCGGAACATCGATCACCTGGGCCCGCAGTTCGTTCTGGCCTTCAATGGAAATGTGGCGGCCATCATCTTTCTGCTCGATACTTAGCCTGGCGTCGAAGCCCTTGAGCATGCGCTCGGTGTGATCGCGCGTCGGCGTTGGCTCGATCACCGTGGTCAGACCCGGCGTATTGATACCGGCCAGAAGGATCGCCGACTTCACCTGCGCCGAGGCCATCGGCAATGTGTAAATGACGGGAACCGCGTGTTTGGCACCATGCAGGGTGAGCGGTAATCGGCCGCCTTCGGCAGTTTCAAAACGCGCGCCGAAAAGTTCGAGCGGCGTGGTCACCCGGCTCATCGGACGTTTCGACAGCGAGGCATCGCCCACGCAGTGCGCCGTCAGCGGGGTCGTCGCCATCAACCCCATGGCGAGCCTGACGCCGGTGCCGGAATTGCCAAAATCAAGGTCGGCCTCGGGCGAACGCAGGCCCGCTATGCCAACACCCCGCACCCGCCACCGGCCATCATCGCCGCGCATGGCGGCAGCCCCCAGAGCGCTCATTGCGCGTGCGGTGTTGACCACATCTTCTGCCTCCAAGAGCCCGCTGATCGTAGTTTCGCCAATGGCAATGGCACCCAACATCAAGGCCCGGTGCGACATTGATTTGTCGCCGGGAACGCGGATACGCCCTCTCAGGCCAGAGGCCTTGCGGGACACCAGTGGAAGCGGAGCGGTGGCAAGCATGGGGGCTCAGTTACACGATCGGCTT
>JANLWG010000175.1:0-1846 GCA_031364405.1 Hyphomicrobiales bacterium | reverse complement strand
CGCCCTGGGCCTCCTCGATATCAGCCATGAGCACGCACATGCGGGCCTGCGGGCGGCCGGCAACATAAGGTTCGAGCGTCTTGCGCGCCACGTCCCAGCGCTGGGCCTGAGTTGCGGCACGGGCGAGCGCAAATGCGCCCTCGATGCCGCCGGCGTTCTGCCTGATGAGATCGCGCACCCGCTCGAAGCGGGTGTCGGGTCCTTCACCAGGTTTCAAATGGGCCAGCACCTGGGCCAGATCGGGGTGAGGGGAATTACTCCAGGTCTTGTGCAGAATGCGGCTGGCCTTGCGGGCCGCAGCATCGGCAATGTGAATGCGGGCAGCAACGAGGGCAGCGGGAACCAGACTGTGGTCAAGCTTGTGGGCGCGCGTCGCGAGGTCAAGCGCCTTGGCGCGGTCTTTGTCTTCAAGCGCCAATGCCAGGGCTGCCAACATGGCGGCTTGCTTGCGATTGCCATCATCGGCGGTGAGCAGGCCGGATTTGGTTTGCTGCGCCAGGGTGAGGGCGGCGGCGGACCAGTCTTTCGATAGCGACTGCAATTGCAATATCGCGGTCGAGGCCCAAGCCAGGCGCGGATTGAGTTTCAGCGCGCGCTCGGCATGGGATTTGGCGGCGGCGATGTCGCCCATTTGCCGGGCCTCGGAGAACAGGCCACGCAGGCCCAGTGCTTCAGTGCCGGCCGATTTGGTCATCGCCTCGAAGATGCGCTTGACGGCGTTGCGGTCGCCCTTGAGTTGGGCTGCCTGGGCGGCCAGCACATTGACGAGGGGCTCATCGGCCAAAGCATTGCCGGCGATTGCTGCGTGTTTCATGGCGGCCGCGGCATCGCCCGCGCCAGCCGCGATGATGCCGCGGGAGAGCGATTCATAACCTTTGCGGTTTTTGCGGAAGCGCCAATATTCGCCCATGGATTTGGGGCTGCGCCACAACCTGCGCATCAGGCTCCAGATAAACAGTCCAAGCACCACGGCGAGCATAACAAGGGCCGTAGCGATGGCCACCGATGTCTGGATTTCCTTGCCCTTCCACACCAGGGTGACGGTGCCGGGATGATCCGCCAGCCAGGCAAAGCCTGCAGCCAATGCAACCAGAATGGCAAAGCGCCAGACAAGGCGGATCATTGGCCGCCACCCTTGGCGGCAATCACCAGATTGACGGCTTTGGCCATGTCTTCAACGGCGGCTTCGAGCTTCAACCGCGCCACCGCCCGGTCGCGCCACTGGTTGATGGCGGAAGGGACCGTGCCTTGGGCGCCATCGATTTGCGCAATGGCCTGGCCCAGGTCTCCCGCCGCGGCGAGCATGGCGCAATTTTCCGCAAGGGCCTGCCAATCGGTCTCGCCGACATCGCGGATCGTTACCATGGAAGTGAGCGCATTCCAGAAGCTGTCGAGATAGCCGCTGCTGGTGGCCGCAGAATCAGTGCTGGGTTCGGGCAAGGTGGGAATGGTGTTGCGCAATTCGGTGGCAAGGCCCGTGGCATTGGCGAGGCCCGCGTCGGCGTAGCTGGTGAGCACTTCATTGGCGGCAATTGAAGGCACGGCGCGCAGGATGCGGTCGAGTTCCTGGCGATAAGGCGTGCCGGCGGCGATCTTCGCCTGAATGTCGGAGAGGGTCTGGCGCAGTGCGCTGATGGCAGTTGTATTTTCACCGGTACTGCTGCCGGCCTTCAGGCTGGCCAGGTCTTTTTCCAGTGTGTCGAGTCTTTGGTTGATGGCGGCAAGGGCAGCGGGATCTGCGCCACCGCCACTGGTGCCGCCTGACGCAATTGCGGCGCGCAGGGTTTCGAGATCGGTCTTGGCCGATTGCAGGGATTTTTCGGCGGTGGCCAAACGCTGGTTCAAT
>JANLWG010000132.1:0-4462 GCA_031364405.1 Hyphomicrobiales bacterium | reverse complement strand
CTCTTCATCGCCTCGGCCTTGAGTTTATCGAGAACTTCGGCGAGCCTGGTATAGTCACCAGGATAAGTCACGACGAATTCGACCGGCATCTCGCCCGCTCCCACCGGAATGGCCGAAGGTGCCGTCGCAAAGATATTGACGCCCGCCACGTCCCTGAATTTCGGCTGCAGCTCCCCCATTACCGACAGGTCGGAGCGCTCGCGCTCGCCCCACGGCTTCAAAATGAGACCCATGAAGGCCGAATGCGCGTTGGGGAATCCGTTGATACCAAACAGATTCTGTTTCTCCGGAACCTTGAGGAAGGTCTCGGTCAGATTGTCCGTATACGATGTAAGAAAGTCGAGATTGGTGTGCTCGGGCGCATTGACGAAGGCGAAGAGAACACCCTGGTCTTCCGGCGGCGCCAGCTCCCGGTTGATTGCCTGATAGAGTATGCCGGAGAGAACGACAGTCAGCACGGCAACCCAGGCGAACACCGAGCGCTGCTTGATGGTGCCATCGAGGCGGCGCCGGTAAAACCGCTGCATGGCGCCGAATGCCCGTTCGACCAGGCGCCCGAACCAGGTCTGCTCCTCATGCGATTTCAGCAGCTTCGACGTCATCATCGGCGACAACGTCAGGGCGACGACACCCGAAACGATCACCGCTCCCGCCAAGGTGAAGGCGAATTCACGGAACAAGGCGCCGGTTAGCCCGGAGGTAAATCCGATCGGCGCGTAAACCGCGGCCAGCGTGATGGTCATAGCGACGACCGGCCCGGTGATTTCGCGAGCCCCCATCAGCGCCGCATCGAACGGCTTCATGCCATCCTCGATATGGCGATGGATATTTTCGACCACGACAATGGCATCATCAACCACCAGTCCGATGGCCAGAACCAGTGCCAGCAAAGTCAGCAGGTTGATCGAATAACCGAGCGCCACCAGCACCAGCGCCACGCCAATCAGCGACAGCGGAATGGTGACGACCGGAATCAGCGTCGAACGGAAGTTGCCGAGAAACAGGAAGATGACGGCGATGACAATCAGCGCCGCCTCGCCCAGTGTCTTGCCAACCTCCCAGATCGAGGCGTTGATGAACTCGGTCGCATCATAGGCGATCCTGGCTTCGAGGCCTTGCGGCAGCAGGCGCTGGATCTCCGGCACGGCCGCGCGCACTTTCGAGATGACGGTGAGCGGGTTGGCATCGGGCGTCGTCTGAATGCCCATGAACACCGCTTTGACGCCATCGAAAGCGGAAGTCGAATTGAAACCCTGCGGTCCAAGATCGACGGTTGCCACCTGGCCCAGCCGGATCACCGCGTCGCCGCGGGTGGCGACAATCAAGCTGGCGAAATCCCCGGGAGTTTGAAGCGAGGTTTGCGCATTGATGTTCTGCTGGGTGAATTCACCTTTGACTTCGCCCGCGGCGGTGGTGAAATTGTTGTCCGCAAGGGCCGTGCGCACATCGAGCGGCGTTACGCCCAGCGAGGCCATCCTGTCGGGATCGAGCCAGACCCGCATGGCGAATGTCGTTCCGCCGAGAATGTCGGCGGCAGCCACACCGTTGATCGCCTGCAGTTTCGGCTTCACCACCCGGTCGAGATAGTCGCTGATTTGCGGCGGCGACATTTGCGCGCTCTTGAAGCTGATGTACATCAGGGCAAAACCCGCACCCGTGGTGCGCTTCACCACGGGATCATTCGACTCGTCCGGAAGCTTGCCCTTGACCTCGTTCACCTTCGACAGAACATCGGCAAGGGCGCGGTCAGCATCGGCATCCAGGCGCAATTTGAGGGTGATCGTCGAGACGTTCTGCGATGAGCGCGACTCGATGATGTCGACGCCTTCGGTGGAAGCCACCGCCTGTTGCAATGGCGTGGTGATGAAGCCCTTGATCTGATCGGCATTGGCACCCGGATAAGCCGTGGTGATTTCAATCTTGGTGTCGGACACCTCGGGAAACTGGCGGATCTGCAGCTTGAATACCGCCTGCAAACCGGCAAGCAGAATGAGCAGGCTTACAACGGTGGCGAGCACCGGGCGCTTGACGAAGATATCGGTAAAATGCATCGCCATCGCCTCACTGCATCGTCGAACTGTCGGTGGCCTTGAGCGCGACCGAATTATTGATCACTACCTTGGAGCCCTGGTCGACCTTGTTTTGCCCGCCGGTCACCACCTGATCGCCTGGTGCGAGGCCGCTCACGATCTCGACCCGGCCATCGCGCACCTGGCCTGCCTTGATGAAGCGGCGCTCGATCGCCAATTCCCCGGCCTTGGCTTTGGGATCGAGCTTGTTCGCCGGAACGACAACCAGCACGTTGTCGCCATAGAGCGAGAAGGTCACCGCCGTCTGCGGCACCGTTACCACGGCTTCAGGCAAACCGGCATCGACCAGCACATTGGCATACATGCCGGGCAGCAACTTGGCTTCGGGGTTGGCAAGCTTCGCCCTGACGGTGATCATCCGCGCCGCTTCCGACATGCGCCCACCGGTTGTTACGATCTCGCCCTTGAATGTCTGATCCGGCCATGAATTGAATAGCGCCGTCACCGGCAGACCTTGCTTGATGCGGGCATAGTCGGCTTCCGTCACCGAGAAATCGGCATAGACGGAATCGATTTTTTGCAGCCACACGATTTTTTGCCCCGGCGCCACATAACTGCCGATTGAAATTTCACGGAGGCCCAGGCGGCCATCCCATGGCGCGTAAATGGATTTCTGCGCGATGACAGCGCGCAGCCGGTCGATATTGGCCTGCAGACTGTCGCGCCGCATGCGCAGAAGATCGACTTCGGTTTTTGCCACCACGCCTTTGGTCAACAGCAGGCTGCGGCGCTGGAACTCCTCCTCGGCATTGTTGATCTGCGCCGTCAAGCCACGTAACTCGGCCGCTTCGGTATCGAAGTTGAGGGTCACGAGGAGCTGCCCCTTCTTGACGTCTTGGCCGGACTCGAAATTAATCTGCTTCACCACGCCGTCGACCTGCGGCGTGATGTCGATGCCCTCAACCGCCGTCAAAGTACCAATGCCGGCAATATTCGGTTGCCAGGTATCGGTGCGCGCCGCCTCCGCCGATATCGTCTCGGCGGGCCGGGGCGAGCCAAGAATGACTTGCGCCAGGAACTTCGGCTTGAAATCGAAGGCATACCAAGCAATGCCGCCAGCCAGACCGCCAAGCAGAACAGTGACAACGAGGAAATAGATAATGCGACGAATCATTATGAATGGCTCCGGAATTACTCAGCCGCCTGGGCGTTCATGTTGTGCGCCAGTTCGGCTCTTTTCTGTTCGAGATAGCTGACAGAAGCTGTCAGCACCGCATATCCATAGCCTGCGACAAACTGCGACCCCGCCAGGGGCTGCGCGGAATTGCGGCATTCGGCGATGCGCGCCAAATCGCCGTTGATGTCACTGAGCTGCTTGTCGATCGCCGCCAGCATGGCTTGCGGCGTGATGAACTGATGCAGCAGCATCTGGAACAAGAACTCTGATTTGTATTTGTCCTTGGCCGGAATCACCACGATGGCTTTCGCCAGGGCCCGGCGCCCGGCTTCGGTGATGGCATAAACCTTCTTGTCGGGCTTGCCGGTCTGTTCCTCGGCGCGGACCGTCACCAGACCTTCGGCATGAAGCTGGGTGAGGGCCGGATAGATCGATCCGTAGCTCGCCTCGATGAAATGGCTGAACAGCCCCTCTTCAATGTCTTTCTTGATTTCATAGCCGCTGGCCTCCCGCATCGTCAGGACACCAAGGCAAAGAGTGCGAATATTCATGGCCAGTACCGTTTTTATGCTGTTTCGATATATCACGACCGGACATATATCGTTTCAGCATATAGTCAATTCAATATTTGATTGCTTGGTCAAACCGGGGGCAACCCGGTTGCCACTGTCATCTTGGTGGAGAACGCGGCAATCACCCAATTTACCCGCATCAAAGCAGGCATACTGCTGAATTGGCTAGAAAATTGGGGGAGAAATCACCAATTCGACGCGCTTGTGTTAAGCGGTCCGCCGGGTTAAGAGACGCATTCACAAGCGGTCAGCATTGCAAGAACCGCAGGGGACACAAACAGGAAGGGGGGCGCATGGAGTATTTCCTCCAGCAGCTCATCAACGGGATTACGCTTGGCTCGATCTACGGCCTCATCGCCATCGGTTACACCATGGTTTACGGCATCATCGGAATGATCAACTTCGCCCACGGCGATGTGTTCATGGTGGGTGGTTTCGTCTCGGTCATCGCCATCATCGCCATGGGCCTGTCCGGCAACAGCGGCATGGTGCTGATCATCCTGGCACTGGTGCTGGTCATCTTCATCGCCATGTTGATCGCCGCCGCCTATAATTGGACGATCGAGCGCGTCGCTTACCGCCCCTTGCGCGGATCGTTCCGCCTGGCTCCCTTGATCTCGGCCATCGGCATGTCGATCATCCTGCAGGAATTCGTCCGCATCGCCCAGGACGGCCGCCCCAAG
>JANLWG010000070.1:0-5297 GCA_031364405.1 Hyphomicrobiales bacterium | reverse complement strand
ATACACGATGTACCTGATTGCCCCGGCCGCGTTGCTGACCACGGGAAGGCGCTGGCCCAAGTAGCGGTTGGCGCCGTATCCCACTCTGGAACATTCATAGCCAGCCATACCTTCGGGCGTGCTGTCTTGAGCCGGAAGGCTGACGCACGGTTGATAGAGTGGGGGCGGATAAATAATCCGGGTTGTGGCAAGTGCTGCCCCGGAAAAAACCACCAAACTGCAGAGTCCTGCACCTGCGGCAAATTTGAACACGTTGTGCCTCATTCCCTTGAGTCGAATCCGCGTTAACCATAAGAATGGCGCAAACCAAGTCAAGCCAAAGCTGGTGATCCCCTATCCCCACGGGCACGTGCGAAAGAGCTCAAGCCGGAACTTTCATTTCGCGATGTGGCCGCCGTGTTTCCATACCTGGACCATGTCGCACGCGATCAAATGCTCGAAGCCATGGGCAAAGCGAGGCTATCCTTTTGAACCCGCCCTGCCGCCCAGCACCAAGGCGCCAACGAAAGCCAGAGCTGACAGCACCGTGACCGCCAGGATCAGCCAGCGCACCGCACCATAACTGTCCGACACCGACCACACCAGGGCAGCCGCGAATGGAGTTGCCGCCTGCACCGCGTAGTTGACCGCGGCGAAGGCGCCCTGCAGCGCGCCATAGCCTTCGCGTCCCAAGAGTTCCGGCGCGGCGGTCGCCTGCACGATCGTCTTGATCCCCATGCCGCAACCATAGAACACCGCAAAACCATAAAGCAGCGGTGAACCAGGCGAGGCCAGCAGCAACATGGTGACACCGATGACCGGAAGACCAGTGGCGACAAGTCCCGCCAGCCTGACATTGATCCTCCGCTCGAGCGCGAAGATGACACTCCGCCCGGCCAGCTGCGATGGCCCCACCAGACTATAGGCCAGCACCGCGTCACCGGACGAAAATCCGCTCTCCGCCAGCATCGGCAAAATATTAAAGCTGATCGCCGTGAACATGAAGGAATGCGCGGCATAGCTCACCGCCAACAACCAGAACACCGGGCCTGCCATCGCCCGCCGCACCCGGGCGCCGGAGGGTTCGGCATTGGCCGGCTTGACCGCCGGTGCGCTGCTGTGGCGCAAGGCAGACCAGTGCGCTGCGGCGCCAAATGGTATCTGCAACGCCGCCAGAACCATCAGCGTACTGCGCCAACCGAAGGCTTCGGTGAGAAAATGACAGAGCGGAATGAACACCGTACTGGCCAGGCCGCCGAGCAAGGTGATGACCACAATGCCGCGCCGGTAGTCACCCTTCAGTTCGCGCGCCATGACGGCAAAGACCGGTTCATAGAGCACCGCCGAGAACACCGCCCCCAGCATGATCCACACGGCGTAGAGATGCCAAAGCTCACGCGCCTGCGACCACGCCAGCAGCAGCGCCGCCGCGGCCAGCGAGCCACCGGTCATCAATGCGCGCCCGCCATGGCGGTCGATAATCCGTCCACTGAAGATTGACGCCAGTCCGGTCGCCGCCAGACCCGCCGATAGGGCACCGCTGACTTCAGCCTTCGACCAGCCCATTTCCCCGGCCATCGGCAGCGACAGCACCGCGAAGGAATAATACAGCGAGCCCCATGAAACCAGTTGGGCCACGGCAAGTGACCAAACAAGGTTCCAGCGAAATCCCGGTGCCGTCATCATCGGCCATACCTCCGCAAGTATTGCGGCAGCTTCACGTCAGCATATTCCCAGCACCACAAGCCCTACTCGAACAGGCTCGATACGCTCTCCTCGCGCGAGGTCCGCCCGATGGCTTCGCCGAGCAGCGTGGCGATCGGGATCACTCTTATATTCCGCGCGATCTTGACGGCTTCCGTCGGCTGGATTGAGTCGGTGATCACCAGCTCTTTCAACATCGATGCGGTGATGCGCGAGACCGCACCGCCCGAGAGCACGCCATGGGTGATATAGGCGGTGACATCCTTGGCGCCCTGGGTCAGCAGGGCTTCAGCCGCATTGCACAGGGTGCCGCCTGAATCAACGATATCGTCGATCAGGATGCAGCACTTGCCCTTCACATCGCCGATGATGTTCATCACCTCCGATTCGCCCGCCCGCTCGCGGCGTTTGTCGACGATGGCAAGCGGCGTGTCGAGCCGCTTGGCCAGGGCGCGGGCCCGCACCACGCCGCCAACATCGGGCGAGACCACCACCATGTTGGCCACATCGCTGTGCTGTTTGATATCGCGCACCATCACCGGCCCGGCATAGAGATTGTCGACCGGCACATCGAAGAAGCCCTGGATCTGGCCAGCGTGGAGATCGAGCGTCATCACCCTGTCAGCCCCCGCACGGGTGATCAGATTGGCCACCAGCTTAGCCGAGATTGGTGTGCGCGGGCCGGGCTTTCTATCCTGCCGCGCATAGCCGAAATACGGGATGACCGCGGTGATGCGCTTGGCCGAGGCCCGCTTCAGCGCATCGATGATGATCAGCAGTTCCATCAGATGATCGTTGGCCGGAAACGATGTCGATTGCACCACGAACATGTCCTGGCCGCGCACGTTCTCAAGAATTTCGACGAAGATCTCCATGTCATTGAAGCGCCTCACCACCGCCTTGGTCATCGGCATGTTGAGATAGGAGCAGATCGATTCCGCCAGAGGCCGGTTGCTGTTCCCGGACACGATCTTCATCATGCGCTCATTCCCCCGACCTGCTGCTGGGCGGTCTATAACAACCGAACCCGCTCCATGCAAACCGGGAATTCAAGCCTGCGCAGATTGGCCGCAAAATGACGTCCGCATGCGGCTTGTTTCCCTGCAATACTTCAGTTAGCTTACCGTAGCAGACATGGCTCGCTGCCAAACACGCGGAATCAAAGGCGGACTGCGGACACAATGAACTGCATCGTCGAAGCGAGCACCTATCCGAATTTTGCAGCGATACTGAATGAAATTCTGGCTCAATGGCCGCAGCATGAACGCTATCTCAGAATAAATGTCGGAGAACGCGAGCCCGAATTGCTGGTGCATAGTGAAAGGCTGTCCGGCATTGTTCTGAGGTTGGGGAGCGACAGGCCGGATGGACTTAGAACACTGGTCGGCGACTATCGTTTTCTGTGCCAGGAAATCGTCATGCCGGAGGAAATGTATTTTCGCCGCCATGGGCGGTACCGGCTAGAGAAATTCGAGGATGCCCTCAACACTGTCTACAACAACAAGACGTTCATGACCCGTTACATGAATGGTCTGCTGGTTTCCAACGTGATCTGGATCAACCACTGCCGTTGCATGAAGCATTTTGCCGGGCAATACCTGCCGTCACTTGCGCCTGCGGCGAAACTCCTAGAGATCGGCCCGGGCCATGGTTTGCTGCTCTATCTGGCTGATAATGCCAGCGGCATTGCCTCGACGACAGCGTGGGATGTTTCCGACGCGAGTCTTGAACTTGCGGCCCATGCGCTGAAGTCATTGGGCGCCAAGCGGCCGGTAAGGTTCGAGAAGCGCAATATTTTCGATGACGTGATCATGGCGCCGCAAAATGGTGGCCTGTTTGATGGCGTGGTTCTGAGCGAGGTCTTAGAACATCTTGAAGAACCGCTGCGTGCCATCGAGGTCCTCTTTCATATCTGCAAACCCGGCGGAAAAGTCTGGATCAATGTGCCGGCGAACAGCCCGGCTCCCGATCACCTGTTCCTTGTGAATGAGCTTTCGGAGGCAGAAGATCTGGTGAAGCGTGCGGGTTTTGAAATTGCCGCAGCGGTAGCTTATCCTATGAGCGGTACAACTCTTGAGCGCGCGGTGAAACAAAAGCTGACAGTGAGCTGCATTGTCGTGGGACGCAAGCCGCTATGACTTCAACTACGCCACCCATGCTGGAGTTCGATCATATCGGCATTCTAACTGCGGATGTCGGGAAAGCCTGCCGTGAATTTGGCACCGTTGTTGGAGCTACGGGCATCAGCCAGCGGTTCGACGACACCGGGCTTGGTGTCACCGTGCAATTCATTTGCGATGGAACCGGCATCGTATACGAGATGATCGCGCCTCTCGGTGAGGCCTCACCGGTAGCCATGGCGCTAGCGAGCAAATCCAACTTGTTGAACCAGATTGCCTACCGGACGCGGTCGATTGCCGAATCCGCGGCTGTCTTGCGAAAGACTGGAAGCTTTCCACTCGGTGCTGCCAGGCCCGCGGTAGCCTTTGATGGCGCGCTGGTGCAATTTTTTATGTGCCCGCAAGGGTTTATCGTGGAGTTGATCGAAGCGCCGGGACACAAACATGTTTTTGACTCTCTTGGCGATTTCGCCTTATGAGCCCTCGATTGTGAAACTTTGAACTGGGCAACAGGAAATTGAAATGCCAACGCGAGAAACGCTGCTGAGCAAGATAATGGAACTCCTTTCCGAACTGCTGGAAAATGATAGTTTGCAACTGACCGAAGAGACAACGGCGGAGTCCGTTGAGAATTGGGACAGCATCAACCATGTCCGTTTGCTCATCGGGCTGGAAAGTGCGCTGGGCATTCAGTTTGAAACCGATGAGGTCAATTCAATCGAGAACGTCGGCGGCCTTTTGGATGTGATCGAACGCAAGTTGTAAAACTGGGAACCGTTGATGTCATTTTCGATAGTCAATCTGCCCTGGCTTCCAGCACCTCCTGCCGAATGGGCTGAACGCTGCAAGGCGTTGAATGCCGATGGAGATTTCGCCGGCGCCTCGATACAAGATATTGCTCAATTCAGTCTCAACTCCCGGCAGTCCCTGGCTCTCGCGCGCGCTCTAGATCGCCGCAGGAGATCGGGTTCCAGCCTGGCCCCGCTCGCTGATTTCCGGCTTGGCTTGCTGGCCAGCAATACGGTTGACCTCCTGATCGACTGCTTGCCTGCTGCCTGCGCTCGCCATGGCGTCGCGGTGCAAATTACTTCGGCTTCTTATGATCAGGTGGTTCAGCAGGCACTCGAAAAGGCTTCGCAGATAAATGCCGGCAAGCTGGATGCGGTTCTGATTGCGGTTGATTATCGCTGGTTTGCGCTGGACAGCCTGGATGCATCGCTGCGGCCAGAGCTGCGCGTATCTGAGGCAATCAATCGCCTCCGTTCGGTGGTGCATGGTCTCAAAATCAATAGTGGCGCACCGGCAATCCTGCAGACACTGGCAGTACCTCCGCACTCGGTGTTTGGCAGCTATGACCGGCGTGTGGGTGGGTCTCTGCGGGCGCTGATTGATCAATGCAATCGAGGGATCGTGGCTTTGGCAGAGGAGACCGGATGCTATCTTCTGGATACCGCAGCACTGGCGGAGCGCATTGGGGGTGACCGCTGGTTCGAT
>JANLWG010000058.1:0-2969 GCA_031364405.1 Hyphomicrobiales bacterium | reverse complement strand
GGCCCGCCTGCTGGTCAACCAGGATACCCGCGCCGAGCTGCCGAAAGTGCTGACCCGCCGACTGGCAAAATTTCCGCTACCGGCCCTGAGACTTCTCTATCTCAAAGGCGCCTATCTGTGGTTTAACTGGCAGGACGGCCGATAGAACCTTAAATCAGCCCCGCGTCCATCAGATAGAGCAGCAGTGCGGCACTGATGGCCGCCAACGCGGTTCCCACTGCGATGGCGCCTGAAATGGCTGGCACTGATTCTTCGTTGCGCTGAGCAAACAGGAACGCGTTGGCGCCCGTCGGCATGGCGGCGAACAGTATTGCGAGTTTCGCCCACACCGGCGGCAACGTCACGGCAAAACGCACCAGCAGAAATACGCTCACCGGCATCAGGATCATCTTCAACCCGATCAGGCTGAACATGCCACCCCAGGCGCCGCGCAACGAGTAACCAGCCAGCGACAGGCCCAGCGCGAAAAGTGCGGTCGGCACACTGGCGTCCGCCAGCATATCCAGCATGCGTTCGATGATCGGGTGAATGCCAACGCCGGTCAGCCGCCACAATGAGCCCCCGGCAAGTGCCAGCACAATTGCATTGGTGGCGAGATTGAAAAACATCTCACGCACCGTGCGGAAAAGCGAAAAGTTCCCCGAGTGGCGTGCCAGCTCGCGGTGCAGCGTTGCGGCAAACCACAGGATCGGCGCATGGACCGAGAGGATCAAACCGAGCGGCACCGCGACACTGTCACCGAAATGTGCCAATGCCAGCGGCGTTCCGAGCAGTGCGAGATTGCCAAACCCCGCCGCCATCGAAGCCGCCGCACCCCCGCTGGCCGAAATGCCATCGATACGCTGCGAGATGAGGGCGGTGGCAATCCATGTCAGGGTGATTCCGCCGAAGAAGGCAAACCACAATCCCCACGGCGCGGCTTCCTGGGCCTCAATCGCCGCCACCGTCTTGAACAGCAGGGCTGGAATGGCGACGTTGAAAACAAAAAGCGAGATGCCTCTGCCTGACACCGCATCAAAGATATTGGCCTTGGCAAAACCATAGCCAAGCACGATCATGCCGAACACCGGCAGAACCGTGGTGAGAATGCTTTCCAAAATCTACAGCCAGGGCTGACGTGCAGCCTGCTTTTTCTCGAAAGCCTCGATCGAGACCGACTTCTCGAGCGACAGGCCAATATCGTCAAGACCATTCAACAGGCAGTGCTTGCGGAACGGATCGATATCGAACTTGATCATGCCGCCATCGGGCCCGCGGATTTCCTGGGCAGGAAGATCGATCGAAATGGTAGCATTGGCGCCGCGCCCGGCATCGTCCATCAGCTTCTTGAGGTCATCGGGCGAGACGACGATCGGCAGGATGCCGTTCTTGAAACAGTTGTTGTAGAAAATATCAGCGAAACTCGTCGAGATCACGCAGCGGATGCCGAAATCGAGTAGCGCCCAGGGTGCGTGTTCGCGCGATGAGCCGCAGCCAAAATTATCGCCAGCCACCAGGATCTGAGCTTTGCGATAGGCTGGCTTGTTGAGCACGAAGTCCGCCACCTCGGCGCCATCCTGGGTATAGCGCATTTCGTAGAACAGCGATTTGCCGAGACCAGTGCGCAGAATGGTTTTCAGGAACTGCTTCGGGATGATCATGTCGGTATCGACATTGACGATGTTGAGGGGAGCGGCGACGCCGGTCAGCTTGTCGAATTTTTGCATGGTCTCACTCCCTAGGCTGCAACGGGCAGATCGACGCCAAGGGCTGGCTCGGCACCGATCATCAGGTTCAAATTTTGTACGGCGGCACCCGAGGCGCCCTTGCCGAGATTATCGTAAATTGAAGTCAGCAACATGTGACCGCGTGCATCGTTGGCAAACACATGAAGGCGCATGCGGTTGGTGCCGTTCATCACTTGCGGATTGACATCGGCCGAACGCTCAAGTGCATCGAGTGGCGCTACATCAATGAACATCGACCCTTCATACGCCGTGGCAAGACAGCGGTGGATGTCCAATGCCGTTACTCTCTTGGCCAGGAGATCGGTGAACACCGGAACCGCACCCATCATGCCCTGGGCATAGTTGCCGACCGCTGGCTGAAATATCGGATCGCGGGTGAGCCCGGCATAGTGTCTCATCTCGGCCAGATGCTTGTGATTGAAGGTGAGTCCATAGGGCAAATAGGCAACGGCACCAGCGCCAGCGCGCTGATAGTCCTCGATCATCTTCTTGCCGCCGCCTGAATAACCCGACACGGCATTGTAGGTCAGCGGATAATCGGCCGCCATGATGCCCGCATCGATCAGCGGCTTCACCACGGCAAGAAGGCCTTGCGGATAGCACCCGGGATTGGATACACGCCCTGCGGCGGCAATCTTCTTGGCCTGGGCTTTCGAGAGTTCGGCAAAGCCATAGGTCCAGCCCGGGCTCACGCGGAACGCGGTGGAGGCATCGATCACCCGGGTTCTGGATCCGGACCCGATCAGGCTAACCGCCTCTTTCGCCGCATCGTCGGGCAAGCAGAGGATCGCCACATCGACGCTGTTCAGCAAATCCCGGCGGGCTTTCGGATCCTTGCGCCGTTCGGAATCAATGGCAACCAGGGTCACATCCGTCCGCTGCTTCAGCCGGTCGCGGATCTGGAGGCCGGTGGTTCCGGCCTCGCCATCAATGAAAATACTGGTCATGGGCGAGGTCATATAGAGGGCGAGGCCTGCCCTTGCAACATGAACGCCGGATAAACGCCGGCCTCAGATTTGGTTCAGGGCGGTTCGCCTAGAAAGGCATCCAACACCGGTGATGACCACCGCTGAAACATCAACCAGGAAGGAACCACATCATGATCCGCAAGTCCTTGATCGCGCTCGGCGCCGCCGCAGTCCTCCTCACCGGCATGGCGGCCACCGCCGAAGCCCATCACAAGAAATTCAACATCGACATCAATTTTGGTGGCGGATATGGCGGCGGCTACGGCGGCGGCTA
>JANLWG010000017.1:0-3093 GCA_031364405.1 Hyphomicrobiales bacterium | reverse complement strand
CCAAGGGCCCCAACAACTATCACCCGTTCCGCCAGCACGACCGCGCGGTTGAGCGCCGCAACTGGGTGCTCAATCAAATGTTCGATAACGGTTTCATCTCCGAAGCCGAACTCAATGAAGCAATAGCCAAACCGCTGGAGGTCAAACCACGGCCGTTCGGCGCACAACTATTCGCCGCTGAATCTTTCGCAGAGGAAGTGCGCCGCGAGCTCGTCGGATTGTATGGCAAGGACAAGCTTGAAAAGGGCGGCTTATCAGTGCGCACCACGCTGGACACAAAGTTGCAAAAATTCGCAAGTCAGGCGCTCACGTCTGGTCTCATAGAGTTCGACCGTCTGCGCGGTTATCGGGGGCCAATCGACAAGGTCGATCTGACTGGCGATTGGGGATCTCTCATTGCTACCCACAAAGTGCCAGAAGACATGTCAAATTGGCATCTCGGCGTAGTGCTCGATGTTAGCGAACAACAGGCAATAGTCGGCCTGCAGCCCAGGATGCAACCCAACGGTAAGTTGTCGCCCGACCGCGAGCAGGTAACAGTGCCGCTCTCGCTCATGAAGTGGGCCAGAGCATATATGGATGGTTCAAAGCTTGGCCCCGAAATCAAGGCTGCAACAGATGTATTGAAGATGGGCGACGTCATCTACGTCGCCCGACTCAACGAGAAAGCCCCGTGGCACCTCATGCAGATGCCCGATGTGGAAGGCGCACTCGTCGCCATGGATCCGCACACCGGACGTGTTCTCGCCCTGGTTGGCGGTTTTTCCTACGGCGAGAGCCAGTTCAACCGCGCGGTGCAGGCGATGCGCCAGCCGGGTTCATCGTTCAAGCCCATCGTTTATGCGGCCGCTCTCGACAATGGCTACACGCCAGCCTCGGTGGTGCTCGATGCGCCCATCGAGTTCAAGTTGCCCAACGGCGAAACCTGGAAGCCCAAAAACTATCAGGACAAATTTTTTGGACCCTCGACGCTGCGCCGTGGCATCGAGCAATCGCGCAACGTGATGACCGTGCGGCTGGCCAGCGAACTTGGCATGGTGCGCATTGCCGATCTCGCCCAGCGCCTCGGCATCTATGATAAACTGCCGTTGCAACTGGCCATGGCGCTGGGGGCGGGCGAGACCACGCTGCTCAAGATGGTCACCGCCTACAGCATGATCGACAACGGCGGCAAGAAGATCGAACCCACCCTGATTGACCGCGTGCAGGACCGCTTCGGCCGCACGATTTTCCGCCATGACAAGCGTGACTGCAGCGCCTGCATGGCCGCCGCCTACGATCCCGCCGCACCCGATCCCGAACTGCTCGATGTGCGCGAGCAGGTGATGAACCCCTACACGGCCTACCAGATCACGTCGATGATGGAAGGTGTGGTGGAGCGCGGCACCGGCAAGAAATTGCAGATCGTCGGCAAGCCGGTAGCCGGCAAAACCGGCACTTCGAATGAAGAAAAAGATGCCTGGTTTATCGGCTTCACGCCGGATCTCGCGGTGGGCGTCTATGTCGGTTACGACAATCCCAAGCCCATGGGCAAGCGCCGTACCGGTGGTGAGCTGGCGGCCCCCATTGTCGCTGATTTCATGCGGCTGGCGCTGCGTGACAAGCCAGCCACGCCATTCCGCGTGCCGCGCGCCATCGAGCTTGTGCCCATTGATGCCAAATCCGGCACGCGTGGCATCTTCGGCCAGGAGGGCGTTATCCTGGAAGCTTTCAAGCCGGGCGACGAACCGCCTGAATCGACCAAGGTTATCGGTGAAAATGTTTCCACGGCCGAAATTCCGCCCGATGCGGGGGTCGTTCTCGTGCCGGCCCAGCAGCAACCGCAAGCCGATACCGGAGAAGCTTTCGGGTTGACGGCGGGCACCGGCGGCCTCTATTGAGCCGCCAAGAGTTTCACGGGAACCCAGCAGAATCATGCGCGCCGAGATCGCCAACGTGGTCGATGAAATGCAGCAGTCCATTGGACTGCTGAGGAGGCATCTTTGACTGGGATTCAGCGCTAAAACGTTTGGCCGAGCTGAACGCCAGGGCTGAGGACCCTTCGATCTGGAGCGATCCGCAGAAGGCCCAGGAGGTGATGCGCAAGCGTCAGGACCTCGACAGCCGCATCAAGAGCGTTCTCCGCCTTGAGCAAACCATCGCCGACAACAGCGAACTGATTGCGCTTGGCGAGATCGAAGGCGATCAAGGCATTGTCAGCGAAGCCGAGAAAGCAATTCTGGCGCTGCGCCGGGAAGTCGCCGACAGTGAGCTTGAAACCCTACTCTCGGGTGAAGCCGACAGCAATGATTGTTACTTGCAGATCAACGCTGGTGCGGGCGGTACGGAAAGCCAGGACTGGGCCTCGATGCTGATGCGCATGTATACGCGCTGGGCCGCCAAGGCCGGCTACAAGGTGGAAATTCTCGACGAGCATGCGGGCGAAGAGGCGGGCATCAAATCTTGCACCCTCGAAATCAAGGGCCACAATGCCTATGGCAAGCTCAAGACCGAGTCGGGCGTGCACCGCCTGGTGCGCATCTCGCCCTATGATTCGAATGCGCGGCGCCACACCTCCTTTGCATCGGCCTGGGCCTATCCGGTGATCGACGACGATATCGACATTCAGGTGAACGAGAGCGACTGCAAGATCGACACCTATCGCGCTTCGGGGGCCGGCGGCCAGCATGTCAACACCACCGACTCCGCCGTGCGCATCACCCATCTGCCCTCCGGCATCATCGTCGCCTGCCAGGCCGAACGCTCGCAGCACAAGAACCGCGCCACCGCCTGGAAAATGCTGAAGGCCAGGCTCTATGAAAAGGAACTGCGCGAAAAGCAGGAGAAGATCGACGCCGTCAATGCCACCAAGAAGGACATTGGCTGGGGCCACCAGATCCGCTCCTATGTGTTGCAGCCCTATCAATTGGTGAAAGACCTGCACACCGGCTTCACCAGCACCAATCCCTCCGCCGTACTCGACGGCGGCCTCGACGAATTCATCCAGGCTTCGTTAGCGCACCGCATCAAGGGCGGCGGCGAAGCGGTCGAGGATATTGATTAAAGGCTTGCGGGCGCCGCCGCGGGAATTAACTCTCCGGCGGTTGATTAACG
>JANLWG010000408.1:0-3571 GCA_031364405.1 Hyphomicrobiales bacterium | reverse complement strand
ACGGCCTCCACGTCAGCGACAACGCCGGCGCCACCTGGAGTTCACTGGCCTTTTCCGGTGAAGTCGTCAGCATGATCGAGACTGCCCCGGACGGCAGCATCTATGTTTTCGTGCTGGGGCGCGGCTTGATGAAGGCCAGCGAAACAGCGGCACCGGAATTCACCGCGCTTTCGAATTCCTTTGGCCAGGCAATTCCACTGCACCTCGCCGTCGATCACGCTGACGGCAAGCATCTGGCCCTTACCACACAGGCCAACGATGTGCTCGAAAGCCACGACGGAGGTTCAACATGGGCACCGTTTGGAAAGGGGCCGTGAACAGGTTCGTCTACATGGCCGCAGCCCTTGCAGCTGCGGCCATGCTCGCCGCCCTGCTGTTGATGACTGGGCCGTACGATCCGTTCGGCTCAAACAGCCGCCTGAAAATGCAGATCGCCCAAGGCCAATCGCTTTACACCGCGCGTTGCGCCAGCTGCCACGGCAAGAAGCTTGAGGGGCAGCCCGATTGGAAGACGCCGCTGACCAATGGCAAGATGCCCGCGCCGCCGCATGACGCAACCGGCCACAGCTGGCATCACGCCGACGACGCGCTGATTGGCGTCACCAGCCTCGGCCTCAAACCCTACGCTGGAGACAACTACGAAAGCGACATGCCCGCTTTCGGCACAATCCTCAGCGACGAGGAAATCACAGCGATCTGGATTTACATCAAGAGTACCTGGCCGGAGCGCGAGCGAGCCTATCAGGAACAGATAACGAGCCAGTCGAAAGCTGCCCCGCAATAGAAACCCCGCGGGGGATCACGCCGCGCGGGGCCTCATTTCAGTCGATCATCGGATCAATGCGCCAGCACTGCCAGCAGCAATTGCGCCACGATGTTGTCAATCCTGATCATCGGGTTGACGGTCGGGCCGTCCCGGGCGCGCGAAAATGCGATGATTGACGCCGAGCGGTTCTTTCGATATGGCTAGCCATATGAAGACAACCGTACATATTCCCGATGCACTTCTCGCCGAGGCCCAGGCCATTGCGGCGCGCGACAAGACCACATTGAAGGAGCTGGTCAACGAGGGCCTGCGCAAGGTCGTGAAGGAGCGTAGCGAGTCCAAGCCATTCAAGCTTAAGGATATGTCGGTTGGCGGTCAGGGGCTCAACCCCGAGCTCGAAGGCGCGTCTTGGGAGAAGATGCTGCCGTCCGGGGCAGTCTCGACCATGCTGACGACTTCACCGGGAAAAGCCAGTGAACTCCAGGTGGCGCCGGCGTCGTCGCTGACCTGCAGCCCATTTTCGGTGGCGGCATAGACGCGTGCCACCGTGGTGCCCGATGCGGCGATGGCGATCAGTGCCGCCGGTGGTTCCCCTGCAACCGACCAAGTTTCACCGCCATCGCTGCTCACCTGCACGTTGCCATAGACACCATAGACGGTCTTGGCGTCAGCGGCGCTCACGTCCATCTGGTGAAAATCAACTGGGCCATTGGCGCCGGGAGAAATCGGCGTCCAGCTGCCTCCGCCATCGGTTGACTTGAGAAATCCCTGATTGCCGCCACCTGACGGATGGCCGCTGGCGTAGTAGGTGAGCGGATCGGCGGGGCCAGGCGAGAACCCCATGAAATCCTGAACCGGCGAAACTTGCGTCGCCTCACCAGTCTTATCGACGGCAAACATTCCATGGTGGGTGGCGAGCAGCAGAACCGCTGAACCCGAGCGGGCAAAGGCGATGCCGTGGTAGTGGGTTCGGCCGGCAAGATCATTGAGCGTATCGGCGGATGCAGGCGGGGTCGCGGCGAGTGCAACAGCGGCACAGGCAAAAGCAAAACGAGTAACGATCTTCATTGATTTCAGTCCTTCAAGTTTGAGTAAGTGGATTCAGTGCACGTGAGAGTCGCCGCCGCAGCCGTTGGTCAGATCCCAAATTGTGGCGACGGTCTTGCTGCCGGCCTGCCGCTGCCGGATCAGAACCTTGCCCATGCCCCCTAGGACTTCCCAGCGCCAGCACTTGCAGCAGCACGGCCCGCCTTCGGCCGACATTTCCATAGCAACATTGTAGGTAGCAAGCTGCTCCCCGCCAAGTTCGGCCTTATACTCTTTCAGCATTATCGCCGCGAAGCCGGCCTCTATGTCGTAAGGATCCGGAGGAACTTCAGGGTAATTTGCATACTCCCTGAGCCCATCGACCTGCTCCTTGTAGTGGTGCAGGCTCATGGGACCGCAACAGGAGCCTTGTAGCCGCGCCGTCTCGGGCATCGAGGCAATGGACTCCAGGAACCCGGCGGAACAATTCGAGTTGCCGTTGGCGCTCAGGAATTTGAACTGCTCCTCGCTGCCGGCCTGGGCGGCAGCCATGGCGGCATATGGCGGCAGGAACAGATATCCAGATGCAGCAATCAGGATGCTTCGGCGGTTGCAGCATAACATGGCGCGTGGCTGCCGGTACCTCATGGCTGATCATCCCGCGCTGAAGGTTCGCCGCCCGCTTTGCCCTTGCCGGCGGATTTTCCGCAAAGACCAACCGCGCACATGAGGGTGCAGGGGGCAAGCATCAGGATAAGCGGCGCCAGGCCCAGCGCAACGATTGCTGGCCAGTTCAGATAAAGGCCAATTCCCGCGATCAATGACACCGCTGCGATCAGGAGGATTGGGCGCTCGAAAGCGAACTTGATAGCGAAAGTGGTTGCACCCTTTGCATTGAGACTGCCGCTTGCGGTATTCTGCGAGTCATTCTTCATCTTGTTTCTCCATGAATGATTGCGTATCCAGCGCCAGAACTATAGCGTCCAGTGCGGTGGGCCGGTCAGATCATACCCGATGGAGAATATCTAAATGGGAGGGGTGGGCGGGACTAAAGTCATTTCATCCGGCACTAACACCGGAACCCGGAAGAAAGCCTGCCCCAGTACCTCAACAAACGCCCCGCCTTCATCGATCACGGCGGAACTTACACAGGACATTTGCGTACAGCTGGAGACAGCGACTTTCATGGTATCGCAGTCCGGGCACATCATATTATCCGTGACGGCGGTCGCAGCCGGGTGTGATCCTGCCATACCGGCATTCATGCTGCCGCTCATCCACACCGTCGCAATGGCCAGTGCGGCCGCAACGAGCAAGCAGACAAATCGGCGGGCCGAATTATTTATCATAGATTAAAACTATTCGAATTCCGGTTCTGAATCAAGCACCGCCCCATCATACCGGATGCCACCATTTTCCGGCGATCACCACGCCGCGCGAATTTATCTTGCGGTCGCCATATAGATGCTCTCCCACAACATCGACGTAATCGAACTTCCCCTCATCGACCGACAGCACAGTCGCATCGCCAACCGAGCCTGGCTTCAGCGAACCAAGCTCCGTGCGCCTGAGTGCGTAGGCGGCGTTTTCGGTGGCCGCCTTGATCACTTCGTTCAGGCTCATCCCCAGGCACAGGAACTTCGACATGGTGGTAACCAGATCAAACGCCGGGCCGTTGATGCAGAGTTTATGGACGTCGGATGAAATCGTGTCGGGGGTGAATCCGCTCGCCAGCATGTTGCGCGCCGTCTTGAAGGCGAATGAACCCATGCCGTGGCC
>JANLWG010000392.1:0-4067 GCA_031364405.1 Hyphomicrobiales bacterium | reverse complement strand
GGCCGAAATGGTGCGGATCACCACCTTGTCACCAAACTTGCGCTCGATTACGTCATGAAGATGGCCGAGGCCGTCAATCAGGCCACGCTCGAGCGCCTGGCGGCCCGACCAGAAGGCGCCGGAGAACAGTTCCGATTCATCGCCCTTGATCTTGCCCTCCCGGCGCTGGCGTACCAGGCTCTTGAAGGCATCGTGGACATCGGCCTGCAACGACAGAATGCGCTCCACATCTTCCTTTTTCTCGGGCTGGAACGGATCAAGAATCGCCTTGTTCTCACCTGCTGTGTGGACACGGCGTTCGATGCCGAGCTTGGCCAGGGCTTCGACAAAGCCAAATCCGGCGGCGATCACCCCGATCGAACCAACAATCGTACTGTCGTCGGCATAGATTTCATCGCCGGCACAGGCCAGCCAATAGCCGCCAGAGGCCGCCACATCCTCGCAGAACACATAGACCGTGACCTTGTGCTTTTGCGCCAGAGCCCTGATTCGCCCATAAATGAGGGCTGACTGCACGGCGGAACCGCCGGGCGAATTGATCGACAGGGCAACGCCGGCGATGCCCTTGCGCGAGAACGCTCGCTCCAGCACATCGTCCAAATCCTTGGCGATGAGGGGTGGTTTCAGTGGCGTACCGACACCGATGGCGCCGCTTAGGCGCACATGGTGGATGACGGGGACGGATTTGCGGAAGCGCAAGGGCAAGAGCCGTGCGAACAGGGATTGTCTAGCCATGGCGCCTCAGATAGGGCGAGGCGGGGCCAGATTCAATATTAGCGCAAACGCCAGGCCATGCCGCCACGCAGGATGGCCTCGGCTTCCGGGGTGAACTGCGAATTCTGATCGTGCAGCACAAGGCCCGGAAGCAGTTGCATCGGCGCTTTGGAACCCTTCACGCCCTGGACGATGATGCGCGAGGCGGCGGTTCTTTCACGGGCATAAAGAGGGGCAATGCGGATATCGCCGAAGCGGTCTTCCATCACCTGCAGCAGTTTGCCGAGGGTTTCAGCGCGGTGAACGATGGTCACGGTGCCGCGCAGGGTTACCATGGTGTGCAGCACCTTGATCCACAGGTCGAGGTCGGCGGCGCTGAAGGCATTGGCATGGGCCTTGAGCAGATTGGGCGACGGCGTGGTTTTTGCTTCGTCGAAGTAGGGTGGATTGGCAAAGGCATGGTTGAAGGAACCGTGCGAGGGCATCGAGGCCAAATCCTTGCGCAACGCCTCTTTGATATCGGCATGGATCACCCGCAGGCTATCGCCAAAGCCATTGCGCCTGGCATTTTCCTCGCACAGCATGGCATAGCGCGAGGCGACTTCGATGCCGGTCAGGTGAACGCCGGGGTTGCGGGCAAGCGCACAGAGGGCGGCCACGCCGGTGCCGATGCCCGCCTCATAGAGGCTTTCGCCGGCAGCGCAGGGAATGGTGGCGGCCAGGAAAACTGCGTCAATGCCGGCCCGGTAGCCTTTTTCCGGCTGCAAAATCCGCAACTTGCCGTTAAGGAAACCATCCTCCGTCAGAGTGGCCGGAATGTTGCCGCTGGGCGGTGGTCCGGGGGGTGGCGGGGCTGAAATGGTCTGCGCGCTCATCTGCATAGGAACCGATTATTAGTCCGCGATGGTTAGCGGCGCGTTACCAAGGACTGCCTGGGCCCGCGCCAGATCATCTTCGGCCACCATCAACCGCCTCGGAATGGCCCCGATCGAGCCCTCGACGGCGCTGGTATAGGTGTCGAGCAGCAGATAATCGACGCCCGCCTCACCCAGCAGGTGGGTGACAAAGGAGAGATAGACCAGATCATTGCTGCGCAAGAGTTCCTTCATATGAGATCGACAGTGCAGGCAAAGGCCGCTGGAGTCCACGGCTGAAAGCGGGCATGATTGCCGAAGTCTTGGCTCGCGGCAACCGGTCGCGCTGCCAGGGTACGCCCACGGACCTAAAAAGCTAGTTTGAATTCAGCAGAGAGGTGGCCCCCATGGGAGTCGTCATTCCCTTCGAAGGCGCCGAAAACGAAAAACGCGCCAGCCTCGATCCACTGGTGGGTCTGGTCGAGCCAGACATGGCACGTGTCAATGAAGCCATTCTCGCCCGCGCCCACAGCCATGTTGAGCTGATCCCCGAGCTGGCCGGCCATTTGATCAATTCCGGCGGCAAGCGCATCCGCCCGATGCTGACGCTGGCGGCGGCACGGATGTGCGGCTATCAGGGCGATCATCATCTGAAACTGGCAACCGCGGTCGAATTCATGCACACCGCGACCTTGCTGCATGACGATGTAGTGGATGAAAGCGATCTCCGGCGCGGCAAGCAGGCGGCCCGCGTCATCTGGGGCAATCAGGCCAGCGTGCTGGTCGGCGATTATCTTTTGGGCCAGGCCTTCAAGATGATGGTGGAGACGGGCTCGCTTGAGTGTCTGCGCATACTCGCCAATGCCGCCGCCATCATTGCCGAGGGCGAAGTGTTGCAGCTTTCGGTGTCGCAGGATACCTCGACCACCGAGGATGCTTATCTTCAAGTGATCGGCGCCAAGACCGCGGCACTGTTCGCAGCCGCCGCCGAAGTGGGCAGTGTCATCGCGGCTCGTCCGCGCGAGGAACAGGCGGCGTTGGAATCCTATGGCCGCAATCTCGGCATCGCCTTCCAGTTGATCGACGATGCGCTCGATTATTCAGGCTCCGAGGCGCTGCTCGGCAAAGGCGTCGGCGATGATTTCCGCGAACGCAAGATCACCCTGCCGGTGGTGCTCTCCTATCGGCGGGGTGCTCCTGAAGAACGCGGCTTCTGGAAGCGCACGCTGGAGGACGGTAATCAGACGGCTGACGATCTCGTCTATGCGAAGAAACTGATGGAACGCCACGGGGCGCTTGCCGACACCGTCGACCGCGCCACCCACTATGGCGACATCGCGCGGGATGCACTGGCGATATTCCCCGAGTCCGAGTGGAAGGCAGCCCTGCTGGATGCCGTCGATTTCTGCGTGGCGCGGGCTTATTGAGTTTGGTGCGGTGGCAGCGTTTACCGTTTTTCGAAGGCATGTCACACGGCCAATCTCGGTGTCGATGGTAAGGGACGTGCCGTCACTGCTGCAATAGATGTTCTCGACGACGGTGTTTGATAATCAGAATTTGAAATTCAATGGGCAAATTGACACCCCATTTTGTCTCACACTTCGGCTTTCTCCCAGAACATCGTATACACATATTTTTGTCATGCCGTCTTCGTACTCACCGCTCAAAAATCCCATTCCTTGGCCAAATCCCGGTGCGCTATCTTCGATTGTTAGTTCACACAAATCGGTGGCTTCGAAAGTGTATACTTGCCCATTGCTATATTTACAGTAATGCATCAGCCCATTGACGCCTAAGTTCTGCGAAAGATAGTAGGTCCATGCGAGCGCATCAGCGCTCATAAATAGAAGGATCAGTGAAGACAATATTATTTTTATTTGCACTGTCTTGTCACTCCCACCGATATGACGTGTTTGCCACTGGTTTTGAGGAACCCAATTTATACCGGCATCCGCCGGATGACCGGCCTGCTGAAACTGAGATTGGCGCAAGTGGGCGTGACTGGCAAGACCGCCTTCCCAGCACTCAGAATGGTATCCCGGGCAGTCCTCATCCCTACACATCGGACGCGTTAGTGACGGTGCCACCCTGTCACACTTCTCGCACCCTGAGCCGATCGGGAAACCCCTCCCTTGGGATATACAAATTTCCCGCTATCCCCCAATAGGCCAGTTTTGACCTCCACAACCTCCACCTTCCCGTCCTTCGCTCCTCCATTTTCCCCAGTTTCATTGGATTTTGGAGTCATTCCGGCATCATCGACCTCATCGGGCTTTGCGGAGGTTGACGGAGGTTGTGGAGGTCAGCTGGTCATTTTATTTGACTGCTGAGTTCATAAGCCTTTCGCTTCCCTTCTATGGAAAGACAATAGGTGCCTAGTTGTTTGATCCCAGGTTTTGATGGTGCAATATTTTCTCTGGAATGGAGGGATGCACTATGGGACAAATTCTTCACGGCAGCGCCACCACGACTGAGGCAGTCCGTCGAGCAATACAACAT
>JANLWG010000377.1:0-5491 GCA_031364405.1 Hyphomicrobiales bacterium | reverse complement strand
CCGGCCTCGCTCTGTTCTACGGCGGTCTCGTCCGCAGCAAGAACGTCTTGTCGGTGCTGATGCAGGTCTTCATGATTTTCAGCATCATCTCGATCCTGTGGGTGCTCTACGGCTATTCGCTGGCTTTCACCGGCAATGCATCTGCGGGGCTCAACCCCTTCATCGGCGGCTTCTCCAAGGCATTCCTCGGAATTGTCACCCCAGCCTCCGAAATTGGAACCTTCTCGAAGGAAACGAATATTCCGGAGCTGTGCTTTGTCATCTTCCAGATGACATTCGCCTGCATAACTCCCGCCCTCATCGTTGGCGCCTTTGCCGAGCGCATGAAGTTCTCGGCGGTGGTTCTGTTCATGGTGATCTGGTTTACTTTTGCCTATCTGCCGATGGCCCACATGGTGTGGTTCTGGGCGGGTCCCGACGCCTACACGCTCAACGCCGACAACCTGAACTACATCTCCTCTGTACTCGGCGAAGATACGGCAAAGAAGTTTTTGGCTGACCTAGCTGCGGCGACAACCGACGACGCCAAGAGCAAAATCCTCTCGGTTTACGGTACGGCGGTAGATGCCACCAATGGCTATCTGTTCAAAAGGGGTGCCATCGATTTTGCTGGCGGCACGGTTGTTCATATCAATGCAGGTGTTGCAGGTCTTGTCTGCGCCCTCATGCTCGGCAAGCGCGTGGGTTATGGCAAGGATGCCTTGACACCTCACAACCTCACCTTCACCCTCACCGGTACCGGACTGTTGCTCTTCGGCTGGTACGGCTTCAATGCCGGATCCAATCTTGAGGCCAATGGGCTTACGGCGCTCGTCATCCTCAACACCACCATCGCCGCCGGCGCTGCTGCATTGGCCTGGATGAGCGGTGAATGGCTATTCCGCGGCCACCCGAGCCTGCTCGGTGCTGCTTCTGGTGCAGTTGCAGGTCTGGTCGCCATCACCCCCGCCTGCGGCTGGGTAGGCCCTGCCGCGGCCATCTTCATTGGCCTCGCCGCCGGTTTCATCTGTCTGTTTGCCGTTGTCTGGCTCAAGGCCAAGCTCGGTTACGACGATGCTCTCGATGTCTTCGGCGTCCATGGCGTTGGGGGTGTTCTCGGAGCTATTCTGACCGGCATCTTCGTCAATACGGGTCTGGGCGGTGTCGGTGTTACCGACTATCTGGCCCTTGACACCTCCGTCAAAACAGCTGACTGGAATTCATCACAGATCACGGCCCAGATTGTCGCCATCATTGTCGCAGTGATTTGGACTTCCCTCGTCAGCTTTATCGCTTTGACGATCTGCAAATACACCACCGGTCTCAAGGTCTCCGAGCAGGAAGAGCGTGAAGGCCTCGACATCGTCGATCACGGCGAGCGCGCCTACAACTGATCAGCGAACAATTTGTGACTGGAAACCGGCGGAATCATCACCCGCCGTTTTCATTTTTGGGATTGATTTAACGGCACTTTAACCATGTGCCGCCAGAGTGCCGTTAACGATTTGTTATGGCCCCGGATGAGCCCAGCATCCGGTGGTGGAGGCACCCATGGCTTACGACCCGTCATACGACACAGATGATAGCGCAGTACCCGCTGCAATCCGGCGTTTCATGAGAAAGCGTCTCTTTGAGCTTACTGGACTGCTGATCTTCATTGTCTTACTCGCGGTCAGTGCGGCGCTGGCAACCTGGTCAGTCGACGATCCCTCCCTGAATCATTCGCTCGACCGCACGGCTCAGAATTGGCTCGGTTATCCCGGAGCCGTTATCGCCGACGAAATGATGCAGTTCTTAGGCTTGGCCGTTCTCGTACTTATCGCCATTCCGATGGCGTGGGCAGCACGACTGCTCGGGCACAATGGAGTTCAGCGGCCGCTCCGGAGTATTATCACGTGGCTCTGCGCCACCTTTTGTGCGAGCGCCGCGCTCTCCGCTTTGCCTGCTCCAATGAGTTGGTCGTTGGCAACCGGGCTTGGAGGAAACGCCGGTGATGTTCTTCACGAATTTGTTATCGTCATCCTTTCCATCGGTTTGAAGGGAATAGCAGCCCAATTATTGGCGGTCACCGGATTGTTCGTTTTAGCCATATGGCTGGGTCTGGGCGCAATGGGTATTGGCGGCGCTCAATCCGTGACACGGAACCGTGCAGTTGCCGAGGCCGGTAGAAAGATGGTTTCACGATTACCTGGCGCCCTGCGGCACTTTTACATCAGCTGGCGGGAACGCCGGCAAGACGAAAAGTTAAAGATCGCCCACCAGCCCAAGGGCGACATTCTTTCGCGGCTTGCGCCTTCGCGCAGTGTGAATTCCAACAAGGGTGGCGGGCGGATAGAACCCGTGCTCTTGCGCCGGCAGGCTGTATTGCTAGAGCCGGAATCCGAAGACTATGAGAATGAAGCGGAGTTTGAAGACACTGACGTAGAAAACTTCGACGACGATGATCTGGCTGAAGTCGTCGCTGCTCCGCGCGTAAATCGCCAGAATAAACCAATCAAACCGGGCAAGAAGATCAAGAAGGACAGGCAGCTTGGCTTGCGCTTCTCTGAATCAGAAGAATTCGAACTCCCGCCGCTAACGCTACTGGCGGAACCCAAGCGGATTGGAAAGCCGGCCGATCTTTCCGATGAGGCGCTCGAGCATAACGCCCGAATGCTGGAAGGTGTACTGGAAGACTTCGGTGTGAAAGGTCAGATCATCAAAGTCAGACCTGGTCCCATTGTCACGCTCTACGAACTTGAGCCAGCACCAGGCATCAAATCTTCTCGCGTCATTAGCCTTGCCGATGACATCGCACGATCAATGAGTGCCGTATCAGCCAGAGTCGCCGTTGTCGCAGGCCGCAATGCGATCGGCATAGAGCTGCCCAACAGCAAGCGCGAGACCGTCTATCTGCGCGAGCTTCTGGCATCGGAAGCTTTTGAAAAAACCGGGCAGAGTCTGGTATTGGCGCTCGGCAAGAATATTGGTGGTGAGCCGGTATTCGCTGATCTCGCACGAATGCCCCACCTTCTGATCGCCGGCACGACTGGTTCGGGCAAATCCGTCGGCATCAACACCATGATTTTGTCACTGCTCTACCGCCTTTCTCCCGATCGCTGCAAACTGATCATGATCGATCCGAAGATGCTCGAACTGTCGGCCTATGAGGGTATTCCTCACCTGCTTTGTCCAGTGGTCACTGACCCGCGCAAGGCCGTCGTTGCGCTCAAGTGGGCGGTTCGTGAAATGGAGGGGCGCTACCGCAAGATGTCGAAGGTCGGTGTCCGCAACATAGACGGCTACAATGCGCGTATGAAACTTGCCGCAGCCAAGGGCGAGGAACTTTACCGGACGATTCAGACAGGTTTCGATCCCGAAAGTGGCGAACCAATTTTTGAACAGGAGAAAATGGAGACGTCGGCGATGCCGTATATCGTAGTCATCATCGACGAGATGGCCGATCTCATGATGGTTGCGGGCAAGGACATTGAGGGTGCCGTGCAACGCTTGGCCCAGATGGCTCGCGCCGCTGGCATTCACGTTATCATGGCAACCCAACGGCCCTCGGTTGATGTGATCACTGGCACGATCAAGGCAAATTTCCCAACCCGAGTTTCGTTCCAGGTTACATCGAAAATCGACAGCCGGACCATATTGGGCGAGCAGGGAGCTGAGCAGCTCCTTGGCCAGGGCGACATGCTCTACATGGCAGGTGGCGGGCGTATTTCTCGACTCCACGCGCCCTATGTGGCAGACGAGGAAGTTGAAAAAATTGTTAAGTATCTGAGATCTCAGGCTACTCCGGAATACGTGGAAGCGGTCACCGAAGAACAGGACGAGTGTGATTATGGTGAGGCCGGTACTGGCGGCGCGAGTGAGGGCGGCGGATCAGGCGACGAACTTTACGATCAGGCCGTAGCCGTAGTCCTGCGCGATAAAAAGGTATCGACGAGTTATGTTCAACGGCGCCTGCAGGTAGGCTACAATAAGGCTGCAAGTCTGATTGAACGCATGGAGAAGGAAGGTCTGATCTCCGCCGCCAACGCCACAGGCAAGCGTGAAATCCTTGTCCCTAGCGACGGCGCAAGGGCCTGACCTGCCCCAAATTCGGCTCGATCTTATGCGTAGTGACCGTAACTGAAGCGTTTCGCACTCGCATTGCGGGTTAGGTATAGGACCGAAAGGACAGATATGATCAGTTCACTAACAAAACTTTCCATGCTCTTGGCACTCAACACCGTTCTGATTTTTGGGGGACTGCAAGCTGCCGCGGCAGCGACATCTTTGCAAGTAACTGCTGAACAAGCCAGTTCGATTCAGAAGATTAGCGATTATATCAATAGTTTCAAAGATCTACAGGGTGATTTCACGCAAGTGAGTCCAAAAGGCAACCTGTCGCGCGGCGTGTTTTTCATTAGCAAACCGGGCAAGATGCGGTTTGAATACGCTCCGCCCAACCCGTTTCTTATCGTGGCCGATGGAAAATGGTTGACTATCAAGAACCGCGCAAAGGAAAAGGGTGATCAATTTCCTCTTTCTGAAACCCCCCTCAGGCTGGTACTCGGAAACAAGGTAAACTTGCTGCAAGATACTAATATTCTCAATGTCGAGGAGTTGGACGGTCTCACCTCGGTAACATTGGAGGACAAAGGTGGGTCGCTGGGTGGGAAACTTACCCTGGTATTCGATCAGAATCGGAAAGAGCTCCAGCAGTGGGTAGTCATCGATGGAAAGGGGCGGAGGACGACCGTGTCACTCGAAAACATTGTCGCCGGAATAGCGCCAGACCCCCAGTTGTTTGTCGTGAAATTCAATCGGAAAGTGAAGGATGCAAAGTAGCTGACCCGGCGGTTAAGCGATTGTTGCCGAGGGGCGGTTCAGAAACTTGAGGCCAAGATTCCCTTGGGGCTTGCGCAAACTGCAGGGCCGGTGCATTTGCTCACGCCATGACATTGAAAATCGCGACCTGGAACATCAATTCCGTCCGGCTTAGAATTGATCTCGTCTGCCGCTTTCTGCGCGACTGGCAGCCCGACTTACTGTGCCTTCAGGAAACCAAATGCCCGCAAGGCCAGTTTCCGTCCGCACCATTAAACGACCTCGGTTACGGCCATATCGCCGAGTCAGGGCAAAAGGGCTATCACGGCGTGGCGATCGTCTCGCGTATTCCTTTCGTGAGCACCAATGTCAAGAGTCTTTGTGCAAAGGATGATTGCCGCCATATTGCTGTAACCATCGAGGCCCAAAAATCCTTGACCATCCACAACCTCTATGTCCCTGCCGGTGGCGACGTGCCTGACCCCACCGTGAATGATAAATTCGCCCACAAATTACAATTTCTCCGGGAATTGGAGGATTGGTTTGGGGCTGGATCGGTGGCCAAGGACCATGAGGGTATTGTTGTCGGTGATCTGAATGTCGCGCCGCTTGAGCATGATGTGTGGTCTCACAAGGATTTGCTCAAAGTAGTCAGCCACACCCCTGTGGAAGTCGCTGCACTGACGCGCGTTCAGAAGGCCGGAGCCTGGGT
>JANLWG010000324.1:0-15190 GCA_031364405.1 Hyphomicrobiales bacterium | reverse complement strand
GTTCAAGAAAAATTAACCGTAAATGCGGTTGGTGGTGACAAATGACTACGGGCGAATCAGGGCAGCCCAAGGGGGAGAAGCATGTCAAAACTGATGTTAATCGCCGGTATTTTGCTGGTGGCGGTGGCAATTGCCTTAGGGCTGATGATTTTTTTCTCGCCCGGCTCCGTCGTCGGCTGGGGCCTCACCCCCGAGGTTGCGGCGATCCTGCTGGTCGGCGGGTTTTTGTCCCTTGGCCTCGGCGCTGTTATCTCAGCACTTGAAGCTGGAATTCCCCTGCACGGCGCTGCAACCGAACATGGCGCGGCCGCCTCACCGGCAAGCCAGACCGAGACAGCTATTCCGGAATTTGGCCGGAGGCCGATGGAGGCCGCCGCCGCTACGGCCGCGGCCGTGTCCGATGAGGTATCTCCCGCCGTCTATGATACCATCAAGGCTCTCGAACAGGCCAAGTCCAATATCAGCAAAGCCTTTGACCATGAGTCCGAGGCCCCGGCCGAAATAGCCGAAGTGGCAGCTGCCGCCAAAGAGCAGGTTGCCGAAATTCAGGCCGAAGAACCGGTGGCCGAAGTGGAGATCGCCGAGACTGAAGTTGCGGCTGAAGAAGAGGGCCAGCTTTATGTCGTCGAAGAACGGATAATCCGCGCCCGCCCGGCCCGCATCCTGTCCGACGGCACGGTGGAAGCTGAAACCGACGAAGGCTGGATGCGCTTCGAAAACCTCGAGCACCTCGACGAATACCTCGACGCCATGGCGCCCGCCGCGCGGGGTTAAAGTAGTTCCGGGCACGACGAGACATGGGGAACCGCTGTGTGTCGGCTGAAGTCACACTTTAACCCGCGGCATCAAATCGTAAGGGTGCTTCCATCCCGGTAGTGCCCTCAGGCGGTCGAGCCAGTTGAGCACGTGGATGTAGGGGTCGAGCGGGACCGTGAGCTCCTCGCCATAATAGAGGTAGCCGCACATTGAGATGTCGGCGAAGGTGGCCCGCTTGCCGATCAGAAACGGATTATGCGCCAGATGCCCGTCGATAATTTTGAGTGCGTTGATGCAGCGCCCGCGCAGGAAATCGGTCACCGGCGTCTCACCGGTCCTGGTAAAATTGATAAGGAATCGCAAGGTAGCCAGATTGGCCGTGACCTTGTGATTGTCGAACAGAATCCAACGCCAGATTTCACGGCGTTCATCATCGCTCTTGGGTCCAAACTTGCGGGTGAGTTCTGCCAGGTAATCAAGGATCACGCCTGACTGAGTAAGCTTGGCCGTGCCGGTATCCAGGACCGGCACTTCGCCCATCTCGTTCACCGATTGGCGGTATTCGGGGGTGCGGGTTTCGCCATTGAAAAAATCGACCCATATCGGCTGCCAATCGAGCCGGCATAACTCCAGCATCAATGCCGCCTTGTAGGCATTCCCCGATTCGCCGAAACAATAGAGCTTGAATGCGGTCATGCGCCTGATTTTTCTCCTGCCGCTGTGTGCGAAGCTTGAGTGGGGTGCAAGGTCAAGATGGCAATTGCGAGGCGCCGCGGCAAGGGGCCATGCTACCTCACATCGAGAACGCTGGTACGCGCCATGCGCACCACATCAGTTGCGGTCGAGCCCTTGAACAGTCGCTGCAGGCGTGATCGGCCCTCGTCGGTGACCACGATGATTTTGTAGAGGGAGCCGTGTTCGACGATTTCCTCGGCGGGATTTCCCTTGGCCACTCTGGTTTCGGCCACGGTGATCTTCATCGCCTTGAGCAGCGCCTTGGCATTGGCCACCGCTTCCTCGGCCGCCGGCAGGCCCTCTTGCGTTGTCGAAACTGAAAACAACGTAATCGGCTCGTTCGTCATTTGGGCAAGAACAGCAGCGCGGCGCACCGCCTGCATCGAGCGTGACGTGCCATCGGTACAAATAAAAAAACCCGGCCGCTCGAAGCTTTGCCGCGCCACCAGCACCGAGCATGGCGCCATGGTGGCGACTGTCTGCACAATGCCGGAATCGAAAAACGCCTTGAACTCGCCGCGCCATTTCGAAGGTTCGCCAAGGATCATCAGGTTGTAGGGGCCAAGCTCATACTGGTCGAGAATGCCGTTGGCTACATCGGGTGCGGTCTTGAGCTTGAGCACCACGCTGCGCCCCTCGGCACTGCGATATTCAACCTTGGTATCCCCGGCGGGATCGCCCCAGGCATCTTCGTTTTCGGTTTCCTTGGGCCAGCCTGCCGCGTCAATGCCTTCTTCCTTCAGAACTTCGAGGACACGCTTGAGATGGCTGACCCCGGGCAGCTCGAAGCCTGCATCCATCATGTTCTGGCGGGCCAGGCGCACCTGCAATCCGCCCGAATGCAGACCCTGGTCAATCGGACGCACGAACAAAACGATCAGGTCGCAGTCATTGGTACAGGCAAAGCGCGCGGCAAAGCGCACGGTGACAAAGGCCTCCTCCGTACCATCGATGCAGGCAAGAATGCGGAACCGCGAGCGCCGCTGCGCCCGAAGATTTTGCAGCGTCTTGCGCACCGCGGCCTCCTGGCGGTCGGAAAGGGTCGTGCGCTTAAAAAAGCCGAGCACCGGTTTCCTCGCAATTATCTCAGCAGCGGCCAGTATAGCGTCGAGCTCAGCAGCAGCACAAATATAGATATGACCATCATGCGCGCACCGATCTTGAAGAAATCCGGTCCCTTAAGATAACCTGCCGCATAGATGATGGTGAAGGCGGGTTGGGCCGCCGGAGTGAGGTAGCCGAAGGCTGAGGAAATCGCCGTTACAAATCCAGCGTCCAGTGGATCCTGGTGGGCGGCAACGGCGGTCTTGAGCACGATGGGTGCGAGCACCGCGACGGCCGCACCTGCCGTCATGGTGTTGGACACTCCGATCGTCAGGAGTGATATCGCCGCGTTGAAGCCAAAGTCGCTTCCCGCCCCCACTGATTGCATGACGCTCAGCACGCTGGTGGCAACCCATTCGGCGGCACCTGTTTCCTTCATCTCGACGCCCAGCGAAATAGCCGCCGCATAGAGCAGAACCACGCCCCAGTTGACGCCCCCATTGATATCTTCCCAGCGCACCAAGCCAAACACCAGGAAGGCCGCCGCACCTGAAACAGCAACGACGCCAAGACCCAGGCTGGACGAGAACACCACCCATCCGGCAATCGTTGCCGCAAAGATCGCAATGGTCATCAGTTCCGAACCGCGCATCGGGCCCTGCATGGAAACTTGCGTACGCAGCCTGCTGATGGCGCGCGACATATCCGTCACCTCTGGGCGGAAAGTGAAGATCAGCAACGCCGCAACCAGCGGCAACCGGATCACGAACATCGGAAATGCGTAGATGATCCACGTCACGTAGTCCATGAGGTAACGCCTGGTCGCGGGATCAGCGGGATCGTAGAAGAAGTCTTTCCAGTAGCTGATGATGATGGCATTGCGGGCCCCCCCCGATGGCGTGGCCACCCCGGCAATCGAACAGCCGTAGGAGATCGAGAACAGAATGACGGCGGCGAGGTTATGAACTTTCTTCGGATCATTCGAGGTGAGGGTGATGAGGGTAACCCCCACCGGCAGCATCATCGCCGCCACCGTGTGCTCGCCGATGAAAGCCGCCAGCACGCCGCATACGGTAGTGATGCCGAAGCTGATCCAATAGACGTTGGTACCGGTAATCCTGACAATCCACCAGGCGATGCGCTTGTCGAGGCGCTGTTTGACAATGGCGACCGCCAGCATCAGTGAGCCCATAATGAACAGTACCGAGTCGGTCATCAGGCTCTGCGCCACTTTGGTCGAGTCGACTTTCAGCAGCACGACTTCGCCCACAATAATCAGCAATGGCACCGTGGGCAGCGGCACCGCCTCGGAGATAAACAGCATCGTCGCCATGATCGACATGCACAGCACGATCTGCGCCTGATGGCTGAGGCCCGCCGGGGTTGGCGCTGACATCAAGGAAAAGCCGACGATCATGGTGATGATGAACCAGCGCCGCTTCCACACGAATTCGAGATCGATACTTGACCGCAGCAGCCGGTAGCGTTGATAGCCACGCCGCCGGAAGCGGCCAAGCCGGGCTGAAGGCTCGCGGGCCTGCAGGCTGTCGCGGGCCAGGGAAAAATTGGTTTCCTCCACGCTCATTCGAACACCCTTGCCGTGCCACCGGGCGCCGTGTGAGAGTGCGGATGATTCCAAATTCTTATTCTGAGGGTGACCACTTGACCGCCATCGACAAGGTGCTTGCTACGATTGACCGCAGCCTGCCGGCCAGCATGGACCGGCTGTTCGAGCTTCTGCGCTTTCCCACCGTCGCTACCGATCCGCACTATGCGGGCGAGTGCCGCAAGGCCGCTGAATGGCTGCGGGACACGCTGAAAGACCTTGGCTTTGACGCGAGTCTCCGCGCCACGACAGGCCAGCCCGTCGTTATCGGTAAATACGCCTCCGACGCCATGCCATCCCATGCGCCCCATATCCTTTTCTATGGCCACTACGATGTTCAACCTGCCGACCCGCTCGAATTGTGGGACAGCCCGCCATTTGAGCCACAAATCAGAAAAGGGAAAGACGGCAAGGAGCGCATCTTCGCCCGTGGCTCCAGCGACGACAAGGGCCAATTAATGACCTTTCTCGAAGCCAGCCGGGCCTGGTTCGCCGTCGAAGGCCGACTGCCATTTCGGCTGACCATCATGCTGGAGGGCGACGAAGAGGGCGATGCCAGCCATCTTGACGGTTTTCTCGCCGAAAACGCCGATGAATTTGCCGCCGATGCGGCCTTCATCTGCGATACCGGTCTGTGGAATGCCAAGACCCCGGCGATCAATACGTTTCTGCGCGGCTGTATTGGTGAAGAAGTGACCATCACCGGCCCCCGTATCGATCTCCATTCGGGCTCATACGGCGGTCCGGCGGCCAACCCTATCAAGGTCCTTTCGCGTATCATTGCGGGCCTCCACGACAACAACGGCAAGATCACCATTCCTGGATTTTACGATGGCGTGAAACCACCCTCGGCTGCCCTGCGCCAGCAGTGGTCGAACCTCAAATTTTCCACCCGGAAGTTCCTGGGCGATGTCGGCCTGTCGGTCGCCGCCGGCGAAAAGAAATATTCGACGCTTGAACAGATATGGGCAAGACCCACGGCCGAAGTGAACGGCATATACGGCGGCTACCGGGGGGCGGGGGCAAAAACCATTATTCCAGCGGAAGCGACGGCCAAGTTCACTTTTCGCCTGGTTGAAGGTCAGGCCCCAAAGAAGATTCGCAAGGCATTCCGCAGCTACGTGAAGGCGATGCTGCCGGCCGACTGCAAAGCCCGGTTTACCGATGCCGGCGGCGGCAGCACCGGCATTTCGGTGGCCACCGATACGCCCTGGATCGCTGCCGCGCACAAAGCACTGAAGGCGGAATGGAACAAGCCCGCCGTTGAAATAGGTTGCGGTGGTTCGATCCCCGTGGTCGAGTCTTTCCACAAGCATTTGGGCATCGATAGTTTGCTGGTGGGCTTCAGCCTTGAAGACGACAGTATTCACAGCCCCAATGAAAAATATGATGTGGCGAGTTTTCACAAAGGCATCCGCGCCTGGGCCCGCATCATCGCCGAAATCAAGTGAAGGAATTCCACGATGTCTGATCTCGACGCAGTTCTTGCGGCAGCCGAGCGTGGCTTCGATCAAAGTCTGGCACGGCTGTTCGAATTGGTGCGCATTCCGTCGATCTCTGCCGATCCGGCTTTTGCCGCGGACTGCGAAAGGGCGGCCAACAACGTGGTTGCGAACTTGCAGGAAATAGGATTTGTGGCCAGCGTGCGTCCGACGCCAGGCCACTCCATGGTCGTCGCCCACTACACGCCCAAGAATGCCGGCCCCAAGACACCGCATTTCCTGTTTTACGGCCACTATGATGTGCAGCCGGCGGATCCCGTTGATCTGTGGAAAACACCGCCCTTCGAGCCCGTGGTGAAGACCGGGGCTGATGGCGTCGCGCGCATGTATGGTCGTGGTACCGCCGATGACAAAGGTCAGTTCATGACTTTCGTGGAAGCGGCCCGGGCCTGGGTTTCGACGACTGGCTCATTGCCGGTCAAGGCCACATTCTTCATCGAAGGCGAGGAAGAATCCGGTTCGCCCTCGCTCATTCCCTTTCTGAAAGCCAACAAGTCAGAACTCTCTTGCGATGCCGCGTTTGTCTGTGACACCAACATGTGGGATGTGAGGACACCTGCCATCACCACCAGGCTGCGCGGCCTCGTGCACGAGGAAATCACCATCACTGGCCCCCGCATCGACCTGCATTCAGGCTACTACGGCGGCCCCGCCATGAACCCGATCCGCGTACTGACTAAACTGATTGCGGCGCTCCACGACAGGACTGGCAAGGTCACTATTCCCGGTTTCTACGAAGGCGTCGCGAGTCTGCCCGGTGCCACTAGAAGACAATGGCAATCCCTCAAGTTCTCGGAACTGAAATTCATGCGGGAAGTTGGCCTGTCGCAGCCCGCCGGCGAGAAGGGCAAGAGTGTGCTTGAGCAGGTGTGGGCGCGTCCGACGGCGGAAGTGAACGGCATCTGGGGAGGCTATACCGGGGCCGGCAGCAAGACCGTATTGCCCTCCAAGGCCCATGCCAAGTTCACCTTCCGGCTTGTCGGCAAACAAAATCCCCCAAAGATACTCAAGGCCTTTCAGAAATTCGCCAAGGCCCACATTCCGAAAGATTGTAAAATTGCGTTTTCCGGGAATGGTGGTGGCAGCCCGGCCACTGAAATTTCCGAGGACAATCCACTGATTGCCCGCACCGCCAAGGCGCTCAAGCAGGAATTCAAGCGTGATGCCGTGCTGATCGGCTCCGGCGGTTCGATCCCCATCTGCCGCTCGTTCAAGGATATTCTCGGCATGGACTCGATCCTTGTGGGCTTCGGCCTCAACGACGATGCCATTCACAGCCCCAATGAAAAATACAATCTGTCGAGCTTCCAGCGCGGCATCCGTAGTTGGGTGCGCATCATCGGCGCGGTGGCGGAATGACCGGTATCAGCCGAACTTGAACTCCGTCACATGGGCGGGAGCTTTGAGTCCCTGCAACAGGCGAGGATCGTCCGCAGGCGGAAGGATTTGTGTCCGGATCGGGATAACGCCAGCCCAGATCGGCAGCCCGTAGTCTTCTTCATCATCACCCGGCGGGCCATTGCGAACTTTCGCCGAGGCTTCATCCAGCGACAGGCCGAGCATCGTCGTGGCTTTCAATTCCTTCGCCGTCACCGGGCGCAGAATATCCCAGCGGCCAGGAAACAGCTTCCCGGTAAATGCTTTCAGCCGCATTTCCTTTTCAGCAGGATCGGTAATCTTGAAGGCCTTGCCGAACACCATCACCGAGCGATAGTTGCACGAGTGGTTGAAAGCCGAACGTGCCATTACGAAACCATCGATGATGCTCACCGTCACACACACATCGGCATCGTCGCAAGCTTCGAGCATGCGGCTGGCCGATGAGCCGTGCCAATAGATGTGATCACCCTCGCGCCATTGCAAAGTGGGCGTCACATAGGGGCTGCCGTTGAAGACATAACCCACACTGCAAAATGTCGTGGCATCGAGAATGCCATGCACGGTTTCCTCGTCATACCTGGCGCGCTTGTTAAGCCGCTTGACGCGCGTTCTTTCGCTGGGCGCTTCGTTCATGCTGTAACCTCACGTTTGCGCAGCCTGAATGACTGCGATATGGTCTGCATGAAAGGACCAAAACGGCCCGTAATGAACAGACCACTTCTCGGAACCTCCGTCAGCGAAGTCGGCATCGACCGCGCTGACCGCGAGCCCATTCAATCGCAGATCGCCCGCCAGATCAGGGCGCTGGTGCTCCATGGCCGCCTCAGGCCGCAGTCCAAACTGCCCTCGACGCGAGCCCTCGCCGAGGAACTGCAGGTGGCGCGCGCCACCGTAGTCGAGGCCTATGAACAGCTGTTGAGCGAAGGGTATGTGGAAACCCGTTCGGGTTCCGGCACGCGGGTGGCGTCCGAGTTACCCGAGGCGCTGCTCACACCGCAACCCGGCGCTGCCCTCACCAAGGCCAGCGTGAAATCCGACGCCCGGCGCCAGCCAGCGCGCCCCTTTCGCCATGGCCTCGTCGACTGGGAGAATTTTCCCCATGATGAGTGGGGCAGGCTGCTTGGCCGTTTCTGGCGCAACCCGCCGATTGCATTGCTTGAACACAACGATGCCCTTGGCTGGCTGGCGCTGCGCCAGGCGATTGCCCGTCATCTGTTCGAATGGCGCGGCATCTCATGCGGTGCCGAACAGGTGATCGTAACAGCGGGCGGCATGGATGCTTTCGATCTCATCAGCCGCGCCGTGCTTACCAAAGGCGATAGAGTGTGGCTTGAGGAACCGGGCTATCCGACGGCGCGCCGGGTTTTCTCGCTGGGCGGCGTTTCGACCGTCGCGGTGCCGGTCGATGCCGAAGGCCTGATGGTGGCGAAGGGCCGCGAACAGGCGGCGAGCGCCCGCGCTGCTTTCGTCACCCCGGCGCGGCAATACCCGACCGGCGTCACCATGCCGCTCACCCGCCGCCTCGAACTGCTCGATTGGGCCGCCGAAGCCCAAGCCATCATCATCGAAGACGATTACGACAGCGAGTACCGCTATGTGGGCCGCCCGCTGCCAGCCCTCATGAGTCTCGACGCCAATGCCCGGGTGATCTACTCCGGCACGTTCTCCAAAGTATTCTCGCCAATTCTGCGTTTGGGTTTCATTGTCGTGCCCAAGGCGATGACACCGGAATTTCGGGAAGAGCGCCTTGCCCATGGCGCGCCACCATCGCTCGTTGCTCAACCAGCCTTGGCCGAATTCATGAATTCTGGCGCCTTCGCCATTCACATCCGCCGCATGCGCCGCATTTATGCGGCCCGCCGCGCCGCCTTGATCGAGGCGTTGAAACCGGGGGAGGGCGAACTCTTTACCATTGACGCCTCTCCCTCGGGCCTGATGCTGCTGCTGCGTTTGCCGCTTCACTCCGATGATGAGGATGTGATGCGAAATCTCGCCGCACGCGGCATTGAGGTGCAATCGCTTTCCAGCCACTACGCCGGCCGCAAGCGCCAGCAGGGTTTGCTCTTGAGTTTTGCCGGATTTGCCGAAATGGATTTGCGCGCCGCCGCCACCAAACTGATGGAAGGACTAAGAGCATGATGGAAGAAAAAGGCACCGCCTTTAAATGGGTTGAGGCGCGGCACAAGGAGTGGTCGGCGTGGAATGCCTACATCTGGGATTTGGCTGAAACCGCCTGGCGGGAATATCGCTCGTGCGCATGGTATGTGCAGCGGCTGCGGGCGGAAGGCTTCACGGTGGAGGAAGGCTCGGGCGGCATGCCCACCGCTTTTGCCGCTCGCTGGTCGAATGGTCCGGGCCCTACCATCATGGCCTATGCGGAGTACGACGCCGTGCCCGGTAATTGCCAGGTGGCCGGCACTTACCGGGCACCCCGCCAAGGCCTGTCGCGGTTTGCCGGTGGCCATACCGATCCCCATTCAGCCCTGGGCATGGGCTCGCTGGTGGGCGCGCTCGCGGCCAAGGCCGCCATGGAAAGACATGCGATCACCGGCACGATCCGCTTCATGGGCGAGCCCGCCGAAAAAGTGCGCGGCTCAAAACCTATTCACGCCGCCAAGGGTTATTACGACGGCCTCGATGCCATCATTTCGTTTCATCCCTTCTACATGCTGCCCTATTGTAACACGGTGCGCTGGGACACCCACTGCGGCCCCTACTATGCGGCAATCTATGAGTTTCTTTGCGATGACCCCGAGACCTGGTTGCAGGGTGCGGTAATGAGCGAGGCTGGAAATCCGATCCCCGAATCGCACACGTCAGCCCGCGCCCCCGGCGCCAATGATGCCGTCGTCGCCATGTTCACGCTCTCCAAGATGGCGCGCGACCACATGCTGCCGCACACCGGCACCTGGACGCTCAATGAAACCATTCTCGCCAGTGGCCAGGCGACGGCTGATAATCTCGCCGCCCAGATGGCGATGATCATGTTTGCAGCGCGCGCGCCGCAAGTCGAGATGCTGCAGAAAATCTATGCGGTGCTCGATAAAAATTCCGAGGCCGCTGCTGCAATGGCGCACTGTACGGTGAAGCGTCACTGGGTGTCGAAGTCAAAACCCGGCCTCGCCAACCATGCCATGGCCGAAGTAACTTTTCGCAATCTCGAATTGGCCGGCGCTCCGCAATACGGGCCAGAGGCCGTGAAGGTGGCGCAGGCTCTGCAACGGGAATTGGGCCTGGTGCCGATGGATCGTCCTTATGCGGATGAATTGAGCCGGACCATGGCGCCAAAGGAAGCCGAGCGCCTGGTGCGCCAGCAAATTCCGGCATGGCAGACGCACTATACCTCCGACGACTACACCGACATGACGTGGTTTGCCCCCACCGTGCGCTTTTATGTGGGCCGCGCCGCTCTCAAGGCACCAATGGGATATTCCTATCCGGATTGGGCACTCAATGCGCTGGGTGGCATTCCGGCGGCGATTGATCCCACCATCGGCACGGCGGCCAAAACCATCGCCGCGACGATCATCGATCTGATGACCGACAAAGCCGCGCTCACCCGAGCTCAAGTGGAATTCAACCTGCGTAAAGGCGCTGCCAGCGATCCAGACCCGTGGTGCGACTATCCGCCGCCACTTGATTTTCCCTGGCCGGAATATGTGGAAACCCCGCGTGGCCGCGAATGGTGGATTCCTGCAACAGCAGCGGATAAGGCAATGGAGCGGTAAAGCATAGGTCGAAGGCAAGCGCCGGCGCAATCAGCCCGCGCGACGCCGTGCCGCGCCCCCAGTGACACATTCGTGCCCCACTCATCCCCGATCGGTTTCCCATGCGCAGACTTTATATCGAAATCCTCGCTGCCGCCGCCTTGACGTTGGCCGCCATCCTGGCATTTGCGCCCCGCGTGCTGGCCAATGACGTGATGGTGATCGATGCTTTTGCCAGGGCCTCCGCCACACCGCAGGCGACTTCCGCCGTAGCCTATCTTACCTTGAGCAATCGCGGTACCGAGACCGACCGGCTCACTTCAATAACAACCGGCGCGGCCGCCATGGCCCATCTCCATGAAAACAAATCGGCCGATGGTGTCATGTCCATGGCCATGATCGAGACGCTTGAAATTGCCCCAGGCCAGACCGTAACAATGGCGCCCGGCGGCCTGCACATAATGCTCGTGGGATTACCCGCGCCGCTCAAGAAGGGCGGCAAGCTCAGCCTTGAATTGAACTTCGAGAAAGCCGGAAAGATCATCGTCGATGTGCCGGTTGGTGGCGTTGCCGCGATGAGTTCCGCTCAGGCTTCCGGCGGCTGATCACCACCCTCGCGCAGAGGCTTCAGCGCTTCATCCTCTGACTTGATCCGCCAGTAAAGCAATGCGCCATTAAGTGCCGCAAACAATATTGCGAACCACCAGATGCCAAACGCCATCGGCAGGATGAAGATTTCGCCCGCCACGATCATGTAATTGGGGTGACGGAAATATTTGTACAGCCCTTCGCCCACCAGCGTCTCGCCGGGGACCACGATGATTCGCGTGGTCCAGCGGCTGCCCAGCGCCGCGATGATCCAGCCGCGCGCCGCCTCCAGCACCAGATAGGCAAACAGCCACGGCCAGCTTACGGTAAGGTTCAATGCCAGATACCAAAGCCCGGCAAGCCAGACCGTGTGCAGCGCCACGATCAGGGGATAATGCCCGGAGCCCACTTCGAAACCACCTTTGGCGATGAGCCGCTTGGTGTTGCGATGGGCAATATAAAGCTCGACCAGCCGTTGCAGGGTGACGAGTGCCAGGATGATGATGTTGGTCCACATGGAATTATTGTAGCATGGTTATGAAGCTCGCGGTAAAGCCCGGCCCCAGTGCCGAAATGAAGCGGCGTCCCTTTGAGGGGGTGGCCAATGCGCGCTCCAGAACAAACAGCACGGTGGGTGCCGACATATTGCCATAGCCCGCGAGAATTACGCGCTCATCCTGCAACTGCCCCTGTTCGAGGAAAAATGCCGATTCAAGTGCGGTGATAACTTTGGCGCCACCGGGATGGAATGAATATCTGTCAACATCGGAAAGCGTCAGCTTGTGGCGGGACAGGAATGCATCTGCCGCCGGCCGCAGATCGTTGGCCGCCAGCTCTGGAATGCTGCGCGAAAATATGGCGCCAAAGCCTTGTGGGTCCATGCGCCAGCCCATGACGCCGGTGGTGCCGGGCCAGGTGTGCTCGCCAGAATGCTCGATCTCGCCGTGGCCGTCGCCCGCGGTTGATACTATGCAGGCCGCCGCGCCATCGCCAAAAAGCGCTGTGGCGACGATATTGGATTTGGTCATTTCATCGGGGCGAAACGCCAGCGTGCACAGTTCAATAACCGCGAGCAGTACGATGGAGCCAGGCTGAGCTTCCGCCATCCGCGCCGCGAGTGATAACCCCGAAACACCCCCCGCACAGCCTAGTCCGAACACCGGAATGCGCTTCACGTCATCACGAAAACCAAGTTCATGCAGCACGCGGGCTTCGATCGATGGCGTTGCCACCCCGGTCGAGGAAACCGTGATGATGGAATCGACCTGATCGGCAGCAACGTGGGCCTTGGCAAGCGCCGCCGTAACAGCGCGGCAAAACAGTTCACAAGCGCCCTCGATAAACGCCTCGGTGCGCTCGGGCCAGCCCTGATTGCCCCTGAACCACGAATAGGGCTTCACCGAATAGCGGCAATCAATTCCGGTGTTGGTGAACACCGGCATCATGCGCTCAAAATCCATATGGCGTCCGGCGAAGATCGACTTGGCCTCGCGAATCACATCCTCGGTCTTGAGGGTGTGGCCGGGGACGGCAGTGGCCAGGCTCTGCAAATTTGCGCGCAACGTAGGGGGTTCCTTTAGCTCTGATACGCTTGTAGACGAATACTTACTCCCTGCAAAACGCTGTGTGGCGGCTTAAATCGTGAGTATCCCTGAAATCCTTCTGTTATTTGCCGGTGGCGTTCTGGCCGGCCTGATCAATGTCATGGCGGGCGGCGCCGGTTTCATGACGTTTCCGCTGCTGGTTGCGGCCGGCATGAGCGAGATCGAGGCGAATGCCTCCAATTTCGTGGCGGTGCTTCCTGCCAATGTGGCCGGTACCTATGTCTATCGCGGCGAACTGGCGAGTGTGCGCAAGCATTTGGGGGTACGCCTTGCCTTGGCGGCGGTGGGCGGCGTGGCAGGCTCGACAATTCTCATTTATACTGGACAGGCTTCGTTTCAGAAGGCCATTCCCTGGCTCTTGCTATTTGCCACCTTGTCATTTGCCTTTGGCCCCTGGCTCAAACTCAGGCTGGAGCGCGATTTTGCTTTCGATGGCAGCCGCTGGCTGTGGCTGTCTTTCGTGCTGGAGTTTCTGGTCTATGTCTATGGCGGTTATTTCGGCCTCGGCATGGGTATCGTGATTTTTGCCATCCATGCGATTTTTTCGCAGATGAGCATTCATCAGGCCAATGCCATCCGCAATATCACAATAACCCTGATGACGGTGATTTCGATTGTGATCTTCGCCCAAGCCGGAGTGATCCGCTGGCTGCCTTCGCTGGTGATGATGGCAGGTGCCATTGCCGGCGGCTACGGTGCCGTCTGCATCGCCAAGCGCATGCCGCCTTCATTGGTCCGGCGGGCCATTCTGGTTTGGGCGGTTTGCCTTACTGTGCTGGCGTTCTGGAAATATCTTTGATCCGCGATTCACGGTGCGCGGCATAAAGCCCGGTGGCGGCGATCAACATCATGCCGGTGATGGCCAGTGCATCGGGAATTTCGCCAAACACCACAATGCCCGAAATAATTGCGAATAGCATGATCGAGTAACGAAACGGCGCCGTTGCCGAGAGCTCGCCCAAACGTAAGGTCGCCACCATGAACATATAGCCAGTTGCGAGAAAAATCGCGGCCGCCGCGAGATAGGCGATCTGCCAGGCTTGCGGCATGACGAAGCCTTCGAACAGTGCCAGCATCACGCCGCCGGCCGTAACAAATGCAGCGTTCGCCAGGGCAATGATCAGCGTCGGCACCCGCATCGAGATACGCCTGGTAACCAGATCGCGCACGGCAACTGCAATGACGATCAGTAAAGCAAAAAGGTCGTAGCGGCTGAGGCTTTCAGGTGACGGCCTCACAATAAACATCACACCGATGAATCCCAGCACAATGGCAGTCGAACGCCGCCAGCCCACCGTCTCACCGAGGAAGAGTACCGACAAGCACGCCACCGCCAGCGGCACCGCCTGCATAACCGCTGTCAAATTGGCGATGTGCATGTGCATCAAGGCGGTGATGAATAAAATGGTGGCAAAAAGATCGAGCGACGCCCGCGCCAGAACGCTTCTACTGCGAAGTTGCGGCAGTTTGATGAGTACGCCCTGGCCGGCACAGATGGCGGCGATGAAGAGTGCCGCAATGAAACCGCGTATGGCAATCAGCTCGCCGACCGGAAGGCTGGTTCCCACCAGTTTCACGATGGTGTCGTTCGAGACAAAACTGGCCATCGCCAGAACCATATACAGTCCGGAACGGAGGGTTTCGTGCTGGGGGAGAAAGCGTTGCGGCATGTGAGTGGCTTATTCAGCCCCAGCAGCAAACTGTCCACCCCGGAAGCCGAATGCCTGCCATGCGGCAGAGTTTAACCGCCGGTCACACTCATGTGGCGGGAAACTGCAGGCTTGTTGTGGCGGCGGTCGATAATGAAATCGTGGCCCTTGGGCTTGCGGCTGATGGCTTCGTCGATGGCGATGTTAAGAAGCTCGTTGCCCTCTGACGCCCGCAGCGGCGCCCGCAGATCGGCGGCATCTTCCTGGCCCAGGCACATGTAAAGCGTGCCGGTGCAGGTGAGCCTGACCCGGTTGCAGCTTTCGCAGAAATTATGGGTGAGCGGCGTGATGAAGCCAAGACGGCCGCCCGTCTCCTTCACTTTCACATAGCGCGCGGGGCCTCCGGTCTTGTAGGGGATGTCCTCGAAACTGAACTCACCCATTAAAATGGCCCGGACCACCGAGAGCTGCAGATACTGGTCGGTGCGGTCGCCCTCGATATCGCCGAGCGGCATGGTTTCGATCAGCGTCAGGTCCATACCTTGCCCATGAGCCCAGCGGATCATCTCCGGGAGCTCGCCATCGTTGACGCCCTTGAGGGCGACGGCATTGATCTTGA
>JANLWG010000274.1:0-4165 GCA_031364405.1 Hyphomicrobiales bacterium | reverse complement strand
CGTAGCGGAACGTGCAGCGCGGGGCGCCGCCCATGATCGTGTGTTTTCTTTCCAGGGTGATCTTCGGATCATAGCCCTGGCAGAAGGTGCCATCGCGGTTGCACGACATCAGGTGGCCGATTTGGTCCAGACCCATCTCCTTGTAGGTCTCGGCATATTTGCAGCGGGTGACATCGAAATTGAAAGTCGTAGCGCTGGCCTCGAGCACCTCCACCTCGAGAGCACCGTCGTGGGTCCACAGTTCATAGAGCTTGATGAAATCGGCCATGGAGGTGACACCGCCGGGGGCTTTCCTGGCAAACTCCCGGCCCTCGGCGATCGCCGCCTTGCGGATCGCCGCATCGAGAATGGCGTTGGCTTTCTCCGCACCCAGCTGCGCCACCATCTCGGCATGGATGGGACCAATGACTTGCGCCTGCAGGCGGCGTTTCAGGAGGACGGGGAGTTCGGTCATGGGGTAGGGCTCATGCTGCTGGCGTGATGTTGCATTTATTCACACAAACTTCGCTTAATGCAAACACCGAGAGTTGGATTCCGGCATTCGCAGGAATAACATGTTGGGGGAGATCGTCGCTCACATATACGCCTTGATGATGCCGAGGAAATCGGCGGCTTTGAGGCTGGCGCCGCCGACGAGGGCACCGTTGACATTGGGGGCGCCCATCAGTTCGGCGGCGTTGGAGGGCTTGACCGAGCCGCCGTAAAGAATGCGGACCCCTGCCCCGTCTTCGCCCAGCAGGGTGGCGAGATCGTTGCGGATGTGGGCGTGGACCTGGGTGACTTCGGCCAATGTGGGGGTGAGGCCGGTGCCGATGGCCCAGACCGGCTCATAGGCAATCACCGTGTTGGCGGCACTGGCACCTTCGGGCAGCGAGCCTTTGAGCTGGCGGGAGACGATATCGAGGGTTTGGCCGGCTTTGCGCTGATCGAGGGTTTCGCCGATACAGACAATGGCCGTCAGGCCGGCACGGTGGGCGGCTTGCGCCTTGTTCGCAACGGCCGCATCGGTTTCGCCATGATTGGCGCGGCGTTCGGAGTGGCCGACGATGACGGCGGAGCAACCGGCCTCCTTCAGCATCCCGGCGGATATATCGCCGGTGTGGGCGCCCGACGCAGCGCCATGGCAATCCTGCCCGCCCAGCCTGATGCGGCTGCCCTTGAGGATCGACTTGATGCGGCGGGCGAGAATGGCCGGCGGACAGACCATCACCTCGCATTTCAGCTTGACATCCTTGAGCATGCCAGCGAGCAGGCGCGGCTCCTTCAGCATGGCGAGACTGCCGTTCATCTTCCAGTTGCCTGCCACCAGCGGGCGTGGGCCCGAATTTACCATTGCTGTTTCTCCAACCGCTTGAAGGATTTGCCTCATAGCAGACGCATCCCGCACTTGCGAGGGGGTGATCAGCTACCTATGATGCGCCGCCCAAGCCCGATTTGGGGCTGCCTCACGAAAGGACGACCAATGCTCGAGACACTCCGCAACGCAGCCAAGGGCTGGGTGGCGAAAACCCTGATTTTCATGCTGGCCGCGAGCTTCGGCGTGTGGGGCATTGCCGACGTGTTCCGTGGCTATAATGCCGGCGCACTGGCTTTCGTGGGGACCGAGGAAATTACCGGCGAGCAATTCACCCGGGCTTTCAACACGGCCCTGCAGCGGCTCGCCAAGCAAAGCGGACAGGCTCTTTCACCCGAGGACGCCCGCAAGCTGGGGATCGACCGGCAAATTCTCAACACCCTGATCCAGTCGGCGGCGATTGACGATCAGGGCAAGGCCATGAAGCTGGCGGTTGGCGATGAGCTGATCGTCAAGGAGACCCAGGCCAATCCCGCCTTCAAGGATGCGGCGGGCCAGTTTGACCGCGACTTGCTGCTGAGTATTCTCCAGGCCAACGGCATGACCGAGCAAATGTATCTTTCACGTGAACGCCAGGACCGTCTGCGCGAGGCGATCACCGGCAGTGTGGATGGCAATGTTCCGGCTTCCAAAACCTTGGTCGAGGCCTTCTACCGCTACCGCAACGAGCAGCGCGACGCCCGCTATTTCGTGGTGAAAGCAGCCGAAAGCGAAGTGGCGGCACCCACCGATAGCGAAATCAAGGCGCAATACGATGGCAATGCCGCCAGTTATACGGCACCGGAATATCGCACCGTTGCCTTGATCAAGGCGGAGCCCGAGGATGTGGCGGCCCGGGTCAATCTGGGCGAGGATGAGATCAAGGCTGGTTACGAGAAATACAAGCTGGATTACTTCACGCCGGAACGGCGCACCATCCTGCAGGTGACATTTCCGGCAATCGAGGATGCCCAGAAAGCCAGGGACCGCATCGCCGCCGGAACCGATTTCATGGCGATCGCCACCGAGCGCGGAGTGAAGGAGGCCGACATTACCTTCGCTGACAAGACGAAGAAGGATTTCTTCGATCCGGCAATTGCCGATGCGGCCTTTACCCTGGCCGAAGGCACGGTGAGCGAACCGATCAAGGGCAGCCTCGCGACATCGCTGCTCAAGGTGGCCAAGGTTTCGCCCGAGCATCAGAAAACCATCGACGAGGTGAAAGACGAACTCGCCAACCGGCTTCGCCTGGAACGGGCGCGCGAGGAAATCGATTCAATCTATGGCGCGGTCGAAGATGGCCGTGGCGCCCAGCAGAAGCTTGAGGACATCGCAACAAAGCAGAACATTCCCTTCCAATTGGCGGGCCCCATCGATGCAGCCGGACTTGGGCCCGACGGCAAGGATATACCCCTGCCCCACAAGGCTGAACTTCTGAAAGCGATTTTCGAAAGCGACGCGGGTATCGACAACGCGGCATTGCCAGCGGGCGATGGCTATGTCTGGTATGATGTGCGCGAAGTGGTACCGAGTGCGGTGAAGCCACTCGACAAGGTCAGGGCCCAGGTAATTGCCGACATTACCGCCAACAAGGTGCGCGCCCTCGCAGCGGAAAAGGCGGCAAAGCTGGTGGCGCGTGCCGCTGCTGGCATCAATCTCGAAACATTGGCCCAAGAGGCCGGTGCAACCGTGCTGACGGTGCAGGGTGTGAAGCGCAACGAGACCAGCGCTGATTTCGATGCCAGCGCGGTGACGGCGCTGTTCGCCGTGCCTGAAAATGATTTTGCTTTTGCACTCGAAGCCGATGGCAAGGGCGCCCGGGTGATGCAGTCACAGGCCGTGCTGCTGCCGCCGTTCGATGAGAAATCCGAGGAGGCCAAGACCATCGCCGCCACCTTGCAGGCGGGTGAGGCCGCCGACTTGCTGTCGGCCTATCTCGGCACCCTGCAGCAGCAGGCGGGGGTCAGCATCAATGAAACCCTCTGGCGCCAGATCTCGGGAACGCAAACGCAGTAACCCAGATCTTCATCCAGAGTTTTCACCATGCCGATCTCTCCATCTTACGATGATTTCGCCCAGACCTATGACCGGGGCGAGGCGCAGATTGTTTCAACCCGCCTCGTCGCCGACCTTGAGACGCCGGTTTCAGCCATGCTCAAGCTCGCCCGCAATGCGCGCTATTCCTTCCTGCTTGAGTCGGTGGAAGGGGGAGCGGTGCGCGGGCGCTATTCGATCATCGGCATGAACCCCGATGTGATCTGGAAAGTCGAGGGCAACAGGGCGCTGGTCAACCGCAAGGCCAATGTCGATTCTTCGGCAGCATTCGAAACGCTCGATCTCGCGCCATTGGAAGCGCTGCGCGCGTTGCTGGCCGAAAGCCGCATCAAATTGCCGGAAGATGCGCCACCGATGGCGGCGGGGGTGTTTGGCTATATGGGCTATGACATGGTGCGGCTGATGGAAGAGTTGCCCCTCGCCAACCGCGATGTGCTGGGGCTTCCCGACGGGATGCTGATCCGCCCCACGGTGATGGCGATTTTCGACAGCGTGCGCGATGAGGTGACGGTGACCTCGCCGGTCTATGTGGAAAAAGCTGTGAGTGCGAGAATAGCCTATGCCCGCGCCCAGGAGCGGCTCACAGAAATTGTCGACGCGCTCGACCGGCCGCTCGATCATCTGGCCTCCCGGGGTGAGGATGCGCCGCCCATTGCCGCGGCCAAATCCAATACAACGCCGGACGCCTACAAGGCGATGGTGCTCAAGGCCAAGGACTATATTACCGCGGGCGATATTTTTCAGGTGGTGCTGTCGCAACGCTTCGAAACCGAATTC
>JANLWG010000237.1:0-6303 GCA_031364405.1 Hyphomicrobiales bacterium | reverse complement strand
AACGAGGCCATGCATCATCCCATGTGGCAGCACAAATCGGGCACGATGGGTAGCCGCACGAAAGCTTTGACGCAAGCCCGAAACTAGACCTCCATCACCCGCGCCACCCGGAATGTGCGCAAATGCTCTTCCTCGCGGATCGAGACATATTCGCCTTGGCTGAAGGCGTGATCGGCGAAACGGTAGCCCGACTCGTCGTCCTCCTCGTCGCTGCGGATATCGTAGTGAAAGGCCCAGGAGCCACCGGGCTTGCGAATGAGATGCCCAATGTCGTCCGCCTCGCCCGGGCGGAAACGCCGGACCCGGCAGCGCTCGCGAAACTTGTGCCAGGTGGCAGCATCGATATGAGCCTTCTCATCGAGAGGGGCGGTAAATTCATAACCATAGTCGCGCGAGCCCTCGGGGAAATCATGGTCGCGCGCCAGTTCCAGTCTGATTTTCTTCAGCATGCAACCAGCCTCAATGCGACAGCAAGACTGGGCGGTTAAGCCGGCTCAGCACAAATCGGGTGGCGCCGCCGAAGATGAATTCGGTCAGGCGGCTATGACCATAGGCCCCCATGACGATCAAGCCCGCACCGCAATCGTCGGCACAACGCAGCAGCGCCTGGCCCGCGTCATAGCCATCGGTCGGAAACCCCTGGGTTTCAGCCTTGACCCCGTGGCGCGCCAACGACTCGGCCAGGTCGGCGCCGGGAACGGCACCACGCAAATCCCGGTCCTTCTGCGGATCGACACGAATCACCCGGACTTTCTTCGCGGCTTTGAGCAGCGGCATGGCGTCGAATGCGGCACGCGCCGCCTCGCGGCCCCCGTCCCAGCCCAGCACCACCTCTTCAAGTGTGAATTTGGCCTCGCCCGCAGCCGGCAGAACGATGACCGGGCGCCCCGCGCTCATGATTACCTGCTCGACGAAATCGCGCTCGACGCCGGTGATCTCATCGGGGTTTGCCGCCGAAACCACGATCACGTCAGCACTACGCCCGACGGCAATGGTATCATCGGCGATGAGCGGCGTGCGGGCATCAATCTGATGGAAATCGAAACTCAACCCCTCGCGCTTCATCGCCTCCTCGAATGCCGTCCGCACCTTCGCCGCGTTGTCCTTGAAATAAGTGCGGTTACCCTCGAATACCTGGGGCGCGGCCTCGAAGCCGACCGAGGGATAGACCTGAATCGCCGGTATCACATAGAGGCCAGACACATGAGCGCTCAGAATGCGGCCCAATGTGCCAGCAGCACCAATGACCTGCGGCAAGCGGCCAACTTCATTGAGGGATACCAGAATGGTCTTGTAGGTCATTGCTTCATTCTCCATCGCTGTCGCTTTTTATCAGGCTAGCGGAATTTCAATGCCACCGTCCTTGACATCGCTCAATACTGGTTGGGCTCCTGCCCCGCCGCTCCTGCCAATCTGTCGACATCGGGAACCTGGATCAGCCGGTTCGAATGCAATTTGATGACGTTCGAAGTTTTGAGCTTGGTCAGCTGGCGGCTCACCGTCTCGATGGTGAGGCCGAGATAGTCGGCCATATCGGCTCTGGTGAGCGGCATTTCAAAGCTGGCAACACCGCCGGAGTTGCTGTGCTGGCAGCCGATCGTCAGGCTGCGCCTCGCCAGCATCAACAGGAAGCTGGCAACCTTTTCCTGCGCCGTCTTGCGGCCCAGCAGCACCATCCAATCGCGCGCCGCGTCGAGTTCATCGAGCGTATGCCGGAACAACCGCTGCTGGAGGCCCGGATATTCACCTACCAGCCGCTCGAAGGCGGCATTTGGAAATTTGCAGATTTCAACGTCGCTCGCCGCCTCAGCCGTATAGGGATTGCTCTTGCTGTAGGCGCGCCCCAGAAAATCCGGAGCAAACAGCAGGCCGACGATCTGCTGGCGTCCATCGGGCAAAGTCTTGCTGAGTTTGACCGCCCCCGACACCACATTGGCGAAGAAGTCCGCCGGTTCCTCGTCAGAGATGATGGTGTGGCCCGCAGGGATCATCTTGCGATGAGAAATTTGGCCAAGTTTCCTGATCTGGATCTCGTCCATGGCGCCGCATACAGCCTGGTGACGAACCGGGCAATGATCGCAACGGTTCAGGGCGTCAGGCAACGCCGTGGGGGCGGATCCATGCATAGCTGCAATCCCCGGATTAGCTATCAGAAACATAGATAGACGCTGGTGCCCGCCTTTACCAGTGCCAATACCCGCGCCTATTCCGCCGCCTTCAGCGCCATCGGGTTATTCGGATGGGTGGTCCAGTTGGCATATTGGGGATCGATTTTGCGGCCGGTGCGAGGGTCAGTGCCGGTGGTCTGCCGCTCCATGGTGATGCAGTCCTCCACCGGGCAGACCTCGACACAGAGATTGCAGGCCACGCACTCGTCATTCATCACCTCGAAGTGGCGCTTGCCATCCTTCTCCTTCATGATCGCCTGATGCGACGTGTCCTCGCAAGCCGCATAGCAGCGCCCGCATTTGATGCAGGAGTCCTGGTCGATCCTGGCCTTGGTCACATAATTGAGATTGAGGAATTGCCAGTCGGTGACATTGGCCACCGCCAGCCCGCGAAAACTTTCAATCGATGAATAACCCTTCTCATCCATCCAGCGCGACAGGCCCGATTGCATTTCCTCGACAATGCGAAAGCCATAGGTCATCGCCGCCGTGCACACCTGCACCGTGCCGCAACCCAGGGCGATAAATTCCGCTGCGTCGCGCCACGTGGTAATTCCGCCGATGCCGGAGATCGGCATATCGCGCGTCTCCTCATCGCGCGCGATTTCGGCCACCATGTGCAGCGCCATGGGTTTCACCGCCGGTCCGCAATAACCGCCATGGCTGCCCTTGCCGTCGATCGTCGGCGTTGGTGCAAAATTATCAAGATCGATCGAGATGATGGAGTTCACCGTATTGATCAGCGACACGGCATCCGCACCGCCGCGTGCAGCCGCCTGGGCTGGATGGCGGATGTTGGTGATGTTGGGTGTCAGTTTCACAATCACCGGCATGGCCGTGTGTTGCTTGCACCAGCGCGCCACCATTTCGATGTACTCCGGCACCTGGCCCACGGCGGCCCCCATGCCGCGTTCCGACATGCCATGCGGGCAACCGAAATTCAGTTCAACCCCATCGGCTTGCGTCTCCTCGACGCGCTTTAGAATTTTCTTCCATGCCTCTTCCTCGCACGGCACCATGAGGGACACCACCATGGCCCGGTCCGGCCATTCGCGTTTGACTTTTTTGATCTCCTGGAGATTGATCTCCAGCGGCCGGTCGGTAATGAGCTCGATATTGTTAAGGCCGAGCAACCTGCGGTCGGCCCCGTGAATGGCGCCATAGCGCGGGCCGTTGACGTTGACCACCGGCGGGCCGTCCTCGCCCAGGGTTTTCCAGACAACGCCACCCCAGCCCGCCCTGAAGGCACGCACCACATTATATTCCTTGTCGGTGGGTGGAGCGGACGCCAGCCAGAACGGATTGGGCGATTTGATCCCGGCAAAATTCGAACGAAGGTCAGCCATGATTTCCTCCTCACAAAGTTCTGTCATTGCCGGGCTTGTCCCGGCAACCCATTGCGCAACATCTCCGAGTGTGGAACTCGTTGCCCGATGGGTCCCCGCAACAAGTGCGGGGATGACAGGTGTTAGTTCGTTTTCAAATAAGCACTAATCGATTCCGCCGCGCGCCGGCCATCATCGACGGCGGCCACCGTCAAATCCTTGCCACCCGCCGCGCAATCACCACCAGCCCAGATGCCTTCAACCGAAGTGCGCCGTTCAGCGTCGACCCTGATGCGTCCGCCCTCCAGTACCAGCGAACCACCCGTTACATCAACGTAACTCTGCCCGATCGCCTTGAAAATCATGTCGGCGGCCAATTCGAATGTCTCACCGGTGTTCACGAGCTTGCCCTTCACCTCTTGGGTATATTCACAGCGCAGACCAACAGCGTCACCACCTTTTACCAGAACTTTTTTGGGCGCCACCCAGTGCTTGATCTTCACCCCCCTGGTCTGTGCCAGATCCTGCTCATAACGGCTCGCCTTCATCTGCTCCTGGCCGCGGCGATAGAGAATGGTCACATCCTCGGCCCCCAGCAGCTTTGATTGCACCGCCACATCAATGGCCGTCATACCGCCACCAATCACCAGAACCTTGCGGCCTACGGGGAGTTTGCCCAAATCCTTGGCCTGCCGCAAATCCGCGATATAACCAACCGCATCGGCAATGCCGTCGGCATCCTCGTTCTTGGCGCCCAACGCATTGATGCCTGCCAGGCCCACGCCTAAAAACACCGCATCATAATCGCGCTGCAAATCCGTGAGTTTGAGTTTTTTGCCCAGAGCCTTGCCATGCTCCACCGTAATGCCGCCAATGGCCAGCACGAAGTCCACTTCCCTTTGGGCGAAATCATCCACTGTCTTGTAAGCGGCAATGCCAAATTCATTGAGCCCGCCGGATTTCTTGCGCGCCTCGAACAGGGTGACATCATGGCCATGGATCGCCAGCCGGTGGGCGCAGGCGAGCCCTGCTGGCCCCGCCCCCACCACCGCCACTTTCTTGCCGGTCTTTTTGGCCCGCGTATATGGGTGCGTCTTCTCCGCCATCAGCGTGTCGGTGGCATAGCGCTGCAACTGGCCGATCTTGACGGGCTTGCCCTCGGCCGCCTGCCTGACGCAGGCCTCTTCGCACAGGGTTTCGGTGGGGCACACCCTAGCGCACATGCCACCCAGAATATTCTGGTCAAAAATCGTCTTGGCAGCGCTTTTGGGCTGCCCGGTCTGGATTTCGCGGATGAACAAGGGAATGTCGATTGAGGTCGGGCACGCCGTCATGCACGGGGCATCATGGCAGAAATAGCAGCGGTCGCTTTCAACCAACGCCTCGTGATCATCAAGGCGCGGGTGTAAATCAGCAAAGTTCGCGGCATATTGCGCCTTCGAAAGCCGCCTGCCCTGAATATCCGGACCCTTCGCCGCCATGACCGATTCCTCCAGCCACCATCTCTTGTTTCAGGGAGGATGCCAGTTTTTGTTCAAATGATCAAATTTTGTTGGAATGCCTATTGGACTTCCCCCACTCCGCCGTTCTAAATGTACAATAAAGTCAGCGAGGCAACAATGAGCACCCACCCCAAGCCACTAAAATTCCGTTCCCAGAACTGGTTCGACAACCCCAATAACGCCGATATGACCGCACTCTATCTTGAGCGCTATCTCAATTATGGCTTCACCCGCGGCGAGTTGCAGGGCAACAAGCCGATCATCGGCATCGCCCAGACCGGCTCGGATTTATCGCCATGCAACCGCGCCCATGTGGACCTGGTGAAGCGGGTGCGTGATGGCATCACCGCGGCGGGCGGTATTCCGATGGAATTCCCGGTTCATCCCATTCAGGAAACCGGCAAGCGCCCCACCGCCTCGCTCGACCGCAACCTCGCCTATCTCTCGCTGGTCGAAGTGCTCTATGGTTATCCCCTCGATGGCGTGGTGCTCACCATCGGCTGCGACAAGACGACACCAGCCTGCCTGATGGCGGCGGCCACCGTCGACATTCCGGCGATTGCGCTGTCCTCGGGGCCCATGCTCAACGGCTGGTACAAGGGAAGCCGCACCGGTTCGGGCACTATCGTGTGGATGGCCCGCGAGAAATTGGCCACCGGCGAACTCGATTATGAGAGCTTTGTCGAACTGGTGGCGACATCGGCCCCCTCGACCGGCTTCTGCAATACCATGGGCACGGCGACCACCATGAATTCCCTCGCCGAAGCCTTAGGGATGACGCTGCCCGGCAATGCGGTGATCCCCGCCCCCTACCGCGAGCGCGGCCAGATGGCTTACGAGACCGGGCGCCGCATCGTCGCCATGGTGCACGAGGATTTGACGCCTTCGAAGATCATGACCAGAAAAGCCTTCGAAAATGCCATCGCCGTCAACACCGCCATTGGTGGCTCGACCAATGCGCCCAATCATCTCAATGGCATCGCCCGCCACATCGGGGTGGAGCTTGAGGTAGCCGACTGGGAAAAACACGGCTACGACCTGCCGCTGCTGGTCAACCTGCAGCCCGCCGGCGAATATCTGGGCGAGGATTATCACCGCGCCGGTGGCGTTCCCGCTGTCGTCGCCGAATTGATCAAGGCCGGAAAAATCCACAAAGACTGTCTCACCGCCAATGGCCGGACCATCGGTGAAAACTGCGAGGGAAAATTCTCCTGGGACCGCAGCGTCATCAAGGAATATGGCAAGCCGATGAAAGAGCATGCCGGCTTCAAGATGCTGTCGGGAAATCTCTTCGATTCGGCCATCATG
>JANLWG010000228.1:0-3816 GCA_031364405.1 Hyphomicrobiales bacterium | reverse complement strand
GTTCTGGCATTGGGACGAGATCGGGCGGCGCATGACGGTCACCCAGCACATTGCCGACCAGGAAATCCGCTCGGAAGTCTTCGACGCGCTGCGCCGCGTACTCGACCGTTACGACTTCCTGGTGTCGCCAACCTTGGCGTGCCTTGCGGTTGACAACGCGGCCGACGGCAACACCGCGGGGCCAGCCGAGATCAACGGCGAACCCATCGACCGCCTTATCGGCTGGTGCATGACCTATCTCATCAACTTCTTGGGCTATCCCGCCGCCACGGTTCCGGCGGGCCTCGCGGAAAATGGCCTGCCGGTGGGCATGCAGATCGTCGGCAAACGCTATGCCGATGCCGATGTCATCGCGGCAAGTGCCGAGTTCGAGCGGCGGCGGCCGTGGATGGAGACGTATCGGCAGTGCAAGGTATAGAGCGATGCTCAGGATTTGTCCCGGTAATCCCTGCAAAACGCTTGAATGCTTGTACAGGACTGTGGTACAAGAGGACATGAACGCCATCTCTTTCAGCCGCCTCAGGGCAAATCTCAAATCGGCCTGCGACAGCGTTTGCGCCGGCCATGAGCCTGTCGTCGTCGAGCGCAGGAACGGCGGCGATGTTGTCCTCATCGCCCGCGAGGATTACGACTCGCTCAACGAGACCGCATACCTGCTGCGCTCGCCCGCCAATGCCCGCAGGCTTCTTGAGGCGGTGAAGCGCCGGAGACCCGCGCGAAAATCATTCGCATCGGCGAAGGCGCTGCGCGGTGAAACTGGTCTTTGATCCGAACGCTCTGGAAGACCTGCGTTTCTGGATTGAAACAGACCGCCGCAAGGCGCTCAAGATCGTTGCCCTCATCGAAGACGTCATCAAGAATCCTTCCACCGGCCTTGGCAAGCCGGAGCCTCTGCGCTTTGAGCTCAAAGGCTGCTGGTCCCGGCGCATCGATCAAGAGCACCGGCTGGTGTATAAGATCGAAAAGGACGCCGCCGTCATTCTGGGCTGCCGGTATCATTACGAATAGCGGGGCTTCAGCGCCAGGAGGATGTGCTGATCGGCGTTATCCCGGCGCGTAATATGAGCCCGAAGGAAAGGAAAGCTTATGACCCGTCCGCTTAAACCCATCCCCGTCTTCGCTACCGAAGCAGAGGAGCGGAGCTTTTGGGAGCGCTCAGACTCGGTTCCCCATCTCGACTGGAGCAAGGCGGCCCGCGCCCGCCTGCCAAATCTCAAACCCAGCACCACGGCGATTTCTCTCCGTCTCCCGGTCTCTCTCCTCGACCAAATCAAGATCGCCGCCAACAAACGCGACGTGCCGTATCAGTCGTTGATCAAGATGTGGCTGAGCGAGAAGGTGGGCTGAGGAGTGCGAAACTCCACATCGGACACCGGAGGGAGCTCTACAGATAGGATATTCAAGTGCGGCCAATGAGGGGGAGAAGAATAATGCGATTGATATCATGTCTCCTTTATCCCGGCCCTGGAGATAATGGCTGGTGCTACAGCACGACTTGGGGAGATACGCATTCGTGAATCGAATTTGAGGGAGATCGGATTTGACTTGGGATCAGGGGATCGACAAAAATAGCGTCGCATACAAGATCGCATCATCGACGGGAGATCGCATCAGAGTGATCGCGGGGCCGGGAACAGGCAAGTCGTATGCGATGCAACTCCGCGTCGCGCGGCTGCTCGAAGAACAAGTGCCGCCTGAGAAGGTGCTCGCGGTGACCTTTACCCGCGTCGCCGCTGAAGACCTGCACCGCGAACTTCAGAAACTCAATGTTCCCGGATGCGAGAGCCTTGAAGGGCAGACCCTGCATGGGCTGGCTCTACGCATACTCGCACGGCAGCATGTGTTGAAAGGCTTGGGCCGCACGCCGCGCCCGCTCAACAAGTTTGAGCAGAAGGCGATGTACAGCGACATCGCTCCGAGCAACGGCGGCAAGAAAAAGTGCAAGGCGCTTGTCAAAGCGTACGAGGCGGCGTGGGCTCAGAGTCAGGGCGACGAGCCCGGATTCCCAAAGACGGCCGACGAAAAGGCCTTCCAAAAACAGCTCATCGACTGGCATTTATTTCACGCGAGCATGCTGATCGGAGAAGTGATCCCGTATCTCGTCCGATACCTGAAAGACAATCCCGCAGCAGATGAGCATACCGAGTTCGATCATGTACTGGCCGACGAGTATCAGGACTTGAACAAGGCGGAGCAGACCGCGATCGCGTACCTTTCCGAAAATGCACATATCTGCATCGTCGGCGACGACGATCAATCTATATACTCATTCAAGAGCGCGCATCCTGAAGGCATCCGTGAATGGAAAACCATCCACGCGAACTGCGCGGACTTCGAAATGGTGGATTGTCAGCGCTGTCCCACGACCGTTGTCGATATGGCAAACTCGCTCATCAGCTATAACACGAACCGGGACCAACGGTCACTTAAGCCAATCGAGGCAAAGGGCAAGGGTGAGGTTCGGATTGTCCAGCTTGTGAATTCAGACGCTGAGGCGAAATGGATTGCGAAAAAGATCAAGGAACTGCTCGACAAGGGCGTGGCCCCGAGCGAAATCATCGTGCTGGTACAGCGAAGAAAGGCTGTACCCATCATCATAGATGCACTAAAAAATGCTGAGGTGCCCGCCAAATCCTACTACGACGAGAGCCAGCTTGAGACCGACGATGCGCAACTCAAGTTCGCCACATTCAAGCTGCTCCTGGATAGAGATGATCGCGTCGCGCTTCGGTATTTGATCGGCGCCGGTTCGTCAAACTTTCGGGCCACCGCATATGCGAAGCTGAGGGTGCAATGCGAGAAGACGGGCGATGCGCCGTATGCCGCCCTTGAGAAGCTCACTTCCCAAGCGTTGAAGCTGCCAAATACGTCCACGCTCATTAAGCAGTTCGAGAAAATCGAGCAAGTCTTAGTCGATCTTGAAGCCCTGCAGGACGACGTTGCGAAACTGATCGACAAGCTGTTTCCCCTGAACGTGCCTGAGATTGCCGAACTTCGTGAGCTCGCGCTCGATGTGCTCGAACAAGCAGCGGACGCGAAAGGTCTCTTCGGCGCCATGATGAAGGAGATCACGCAGCCGGACATTCCGCCTGAAGTAAAAGAGGTTCGTGTCATGAGCCTCAACAAGAGCAAGGGCCTGAGCTCACCGTATGTGTTCATCGTGCAATGCGTTCAGGGCGTGCAGCCGAAAACTCCAAAAGCAGGCACACCGAAGGAAATTGCGGGCGCCGCACTCGAGGAAGCGCGACGGCTTTTCTTCGTCGGTATCACGCGAGTCAAAGCGAGCCCCGAGCACGTGGGCAGCCTGTTCATCACCTATCCGAGAGAAATGAGTGCCAACACGACGAAGCGGTTGGATATCCCATTTACGAAGGCGGTATATGGAATGGCAACGTTGACGCCAAGTATCTTTATTCAAGAACTCGGAAAGACCGCTCCGAATCCAATCGCGGGCTAGTGCTCCGCGGTACCCTGAAAATATTTGCTTTCTCGGTAAGTGCTGGTGCCGCAAGAGGGACTTGAACCCTCGCACTTCATTGCGAATAACATGCTCAGCTTGTCGAGTAAACTCGTCTAGAGAACTGCGCGCCTACGGTCTGAAAGCCGTTTGTCTCATGCTTGCAAGCATTGTGAAACGCCTGCTCTGAGTCAAAAGCGGTCGAGCAGACTAAACAGCCGATGGCTTGGTGCTGGGTACCATCTGTCAGACTTTGACCAGCTCCACCGCACTCACCACAACGTATACCCGCCATCAATGACGAACGCCGCGCCGGTCACATAGCTCGAGGCCGGCGAGGCCAGATACACCGCCAGCAT
>JANLWG010000210.1:0-3077 GCA_031364405.1 Hyphomicrobiales bacterium | reverse complement strand
ACCGAGAAGCCCCACTGATATGGGCTTGCCCTGCTTATGCGAGCGGTCGACGATTGCAAGCGCTTCGTCTATCGTTCTGGCTTGGGTGTCGAGATAGCGGGTGCGAATTCGCATCTCGATGCGTGACGGCTGGCATTCGATGGCGACCATCGAAGCACCGGCCATGGTGGCGGCCAGGGGCTGGGCGCCACCCATGCCGCCCAATCCGGCGGTCAAAAACCATTTGCCCTTGAGATTTCCGCCGAAATGCTTGCGGCCCACTTCGGCGAAGGTTTCGTAAGTGCCCTGCACGATGCCCTGGGTGCCGATATAGATCCACGAGCCCGCCGTCATCTGGCCGTACATCATCAGGCCTTTTTTATCGAGTTCGTTGAAATGGTCCCAGGTGCCCCAATGCGGCACCAGATTGGAGTTGGCGATCAAGACGCGGGGGGCATCCTTGTGGGTGCGAAAAATGCCGACGGGTTTGCCCGACTGCACCAGCAGGGTCTCGTCGTCTTCGAGTGAGCGCAGGCCCGCGACAATACGGTCGTAGGCTTCCCAATTGCGCGCCGCCCGGCCGATGCCGCCATAGACCACGAGTTCCTCGGGGCGTTCGGCCACACCTGGATCAAGATTATTCATCAGCATACGCAGTGGTGCCTCGGTCGCCCAGGATTTGGCGCTGAGAGTTGTTCCGGTGGGCGACTTGATGACACGGGAATTGTCGCGGCGGGTGTTCATGGGATGCTCCTACTGAGTGATCGAGCCGCTGGCGCTGGTCTTGTAGCGGCTGTAAAGCGCATAGCGGCTGGCTGGATATGTGAGGGTGGCAACGGTGACCACATGGCCCTTGCTCCACGAGCGGCGGTGCAGGGCGAGGCAGGGTTCGGTTGAAGCGATGTCGAGAAGATGCTGCTGTTCTGGCGCCGGCATGGCGGCCTCGACCGTGTGTTCGAGTTCATCGACGGGAACAGCGGCGAGGAGATAGGCGGTGGGCGTCGTCCTGGTGTAATCCTGCGCGAGGAAGTTGGGCACCATGAAGGGGTTCACGTAACGATCCTCGATCTGCACCGCCACGCCATTTTCCTTGTGCACCAGGCGAATGTGGAAAAGCCGCTGCGGCGTCGGCATTTCGAAGTCTTCGGCAAGCACCGGCGTGGCGATAACTTCGGCGCATTTATCGATGCGCGAGGAATGCACATGGCCGCGCGCGGCAATCTCCTCGGCGATATTGCGCAGTTCGATCAGGCTCGAACGGGCGGGCGGCGTGCGGACGAAAGTGCCAACGCCGGGAACCCGGGCGACGAAGCCCTCGGCGGTCAATTCGCGCAACGCCCGGTTGGCGGTCATGCGGCTAATGCTGAAGCTCTCGACCAGTTCATTCTCGGAGGGGACGCGGGCACCGGGGGGCAAGGAGCCGGCGCGGATTTGCGCCATGATGTGATCCTTGACGCGGGCATAAAGCGGCTGGGCCTCGTTCATGCCAGCGATCCGCGGATCAGTTGGCCGTTGCGGATGACGGCGGCGAGGGGATTGAACCCCAGGGGATAGGCAAGGTCGCCGGGGCGCGCGGTATCCCAGAGGGCGAGGTCGGCCTTCATGCCGGGTGCGATCACTCCACGGTCGTTGAGACCAAGGGCTTTGGCGGCGTTGACGGTGACTCCCCTCAGGGCTTCCTCGGGGGTCAAGCCGAACAGCACGCAGGCCATGTTCATGGTGGAGAGCAAAGAGTGAACGGGTGACGATCCTGGGTTGAGGTCAGTTGCGATGGCGATAGGAACATGGTTCGAACGCAGCAGGGCGACGGGCGGCTGCTGCTTTTCGCGGAGGTAATAAAATGCGCCGGGAAGGAGCACGGCGACGGTGCCGGAGGCGGCGATGGCAGCAACCCCCTCGGCGTCAAGATATTCGATGTGATCAACCGACAGGGCACCATAACGGGCGGCGAGCTTGGCACCACCGAGGTTGGAGAGCTGTTCGGCGTGAAGTTTGACCGGCAGCCCCAGAGTTTTGGCGGCCTTGAACACCTGCTCGGTCTCTTCGACCGAAAATGCAATGCCTTCACAAAACGCATCAACGGCGTCGACCAAACCCTCTGAGGTTGCGGCGGCAAGCGATTGATTGCACACGAGATTGACATACTCCTCATGGTTTTCCTTAAACTCTTGAGGGAATGTATGAGCACCGAGAAAACTGGTAACGACATCGACCGGGCGAAGCTTGCCAAGCTGACGAGCCACTCGCAGCATCTTGACCTCGGTCTTAACATCAAGGCCGTAACCAGACTTTATTTCAATGGTAGTAATACCCTCGGCCAGTAATGTATCGAGTCGCTTTAATCCGGATGTCATAAGTTCTGACTCACTGGCACCTCGCGTGGATTTTACTGTCGAGGCGATACCACCGCCCGCCTTGGCGATGTCGGAATAGTTTCCCCCGTTGAGGCGCATCTCGAACTCATTGGCCCGGTTACCGCCATAGACAAGGTGGGTGTGGCAATCGATGAGGCCGGGAGTGAGCAGTTTGCCGCCACAGTCGGTCGCCGGGAGTTTGGGGGCCGCCGCACGTGGCCCCGCCCAGGCAATGCGCCCGCCGTCCAGATGAACGGCCGCATCGGCGATCAGGCCATAGCCGTCAGTCATGGTTGCAAGATTGAGGTTTACCAGAAGCATGTGCAAAATCCACTTGTATAAGGTTGTATATACAGTATACTACACACTATGGAAAGCACCAATTTACATTTTTCATCAGCACTCACGCCGCAGGGCTGGCAGAATGATGTGACAGTTGCTGTCGATGCCCGCGGGACGATCGAAAGCGTCGCCGCCAACTCAAAAAAAACACACCAAATCAGGGGTGTGGCCATACCCGCCATGCCGAATATTCATTCGCACGCCCACCAGCGTTTGATGCAGGGGCTGGCCGAGCGGGCGGGGCCTGGGGCCGATAGTTTCTGGACCTGGCGCGATGTGATGTATGGCTTTGCGCTCAGGCTTTCGCCGGAGGATATGGAAGCCGTGGCGGCCCAGCTCTATGTCGAGATGCTGAAGAGCGGTTTTTCGGTGGTGGGCGAGTTCCAGTATCTGCATCATCAG
>JANLWG010000181.1:0-1870 GCA_031364405.1 Hyphomicrobiales bacterium | reverse complement strand
CATGTGACCTGCCTTGATCTCAATCAATCGAAACTCTGTTGATCCGTAAGCGTCCGGCCTTGCTTTCAATTACCCACAAATCTTAGCTTCTGCTGATTGGTGCCTTTCTGCCAAAACTTGAATCGTTGGAATCACTTGTGATTCATTGCTGAGCACCTGATTCGCGGCAAAGAGGTGCGCAATGCAAACGTCGATGGGAATTTCTGCAGTGGCGGCGCTGCAGCAACGATTTTCTGATTGTGCGGTTTTTCATGATGATAACAATTGGGCAGATCAGGAGATTGCCGGATGCGTCTTCAAAGATGCCCGGCTTGGCTGTAGATTCGGAAAGTTGTTGAAGCGGATCGGGAGCGCCATGGGCGAGAGTATTCCCCTGGTTTGCCAGGATTGGGCGAACACCAAGGCAGCCTACCGCTTCCTCGCCAATGAGCGGGTCAGCGAAGGTGATATCCTGGGCGGCCATTTCCATTCGACGAAGGATCGGTTCGCGGCAACTGGTGGCCCTGTGCTAATCCTCCATGACACCACGGAGTTCATTTATGAGAGAGAACAGCCCGCCCTGATCGGTTCGACGAAGAGCGTAAACAGCGGCAGGGACAAGGCAGGCCGGGTGAGATCGCACACAATTTGCGGCATCCTGATGCATTCAAGCCTCGCGGTGACGATGGAAGGGCTGCCGCTCGGGTTGACGGCAGTCAAGTTCTGGACGCGCAAGAAGTTCAAAGGCACCAACGCGCTCAAGAAAAAGATCAATCCCACGCGGGTCCCCATCGAGAAGAAGGAGAGCGTGAGATGGCTTGAGAATTTGACACAATCGACAGAGCTTCTCGGCAAGCCGCCAAGATGTGTCCACATCGGCGACCGCGAGAGCGACATCTACGAGTTGTTCTGCACGGCGCATGCGGCAGGAACCCATTTTCTGGTGCGAACCTGCGTTGACCGTCTGGCTGGCGATGGCACCCACACAATCTCGGATGAAATGGAAGAGGTCTCCGTCAAGGGGCTGCACCGCGTCGAGGTTGGCGACGGCAAAGGCGGAACCAGCCAGGCTATTCTTGAAATCAGATACCGCCGCATTCACGTCCTGCCTCCGATTGGCAAGCAGAAGCGCTACGCTGCGCTGGACTTGACGGTGATCCAAGCCCACGAACGCGGCGCGCCGAAAGGCCGGAAGCCAATAGACTGGAAGCTCATCACTGACCTGCCTGTTGGCTCGAACAGAGACGCCATCGAGAAGCTCGACTGGTATGCCATGCGCTGGAAGATCGAGGTGTTTCACAAGATTCTGAAATCGGGCTGCAAGGCCGAAGCCTCGAAACTCAGAACCGCGCAGCGCCTGGCGAACCTGATCTCGGTCTTCTGCATTCTGAGTTGGCGGGTGTTCTGGATGACGATGATGAACCGGGCAGCGCGGGACGCGCCGCCGAAACTGGCGCTGACCAACATGGAAATCACTCTCCTCGACAATCTTGTGAGAGACACCCGCAGAAGCCCAGCGGGAACGAAGACACTGGCCCACTACCTCACCAAAATCGCCAGGCTCGGCGGCTATCTTGCCCGCGCCAGCGATCCACCACCCGGCAACATGGTCATGTGGAAAGGCTTGTCACGACTCATGGATATTGAATTGGGCGCAACCATGGGAGTCAGATTTGTGGGTAATTGAGGAGACCGGACGGTTACAGTCGGACTCAAGAAATCCCGCGACAAGAGCAGCAAACTGATCTGGTTTTTCAACGTTCGATATATGTCCGACATCTAAAACCTGGACCTGAGCATTGGCAATGCGGTCGGCAATGAACATCCCCTGTTCGGGTAGGGTAGCGGGGTCACGTGATCCTATTATCACCAGCGTATCGCTCTTTATGAC
>JANLWG010000315.1:0-8211 GCA_031364405.1 Hyphomicrobiales bacterium | reverse complement strand
CATCATCGCCAACTCGCCGCCAAAGATCGCGGCGACAACTATGACGAGCATTCGAAAGGCTTGGCTCCGGGAGGCGTTTCTGGTCATTACAGCTTCCAATAGTTAAAACTTGTCATATGCAATCAGAAATAGCATTCCGCTCGTGTAGAAAGTCTAGAGCCGGGCGTCTCCGATTGGAACTTTTTGGCGGCTTGGTTTACAGGGAGTGAATGACGCCAAAATGGCCTGAAGTCCGGCACGCTGCTTCATGCTGGCAGACCAGATGTTTTGTCCCGGTCACTTTAGATCGAAGCTGGTGCAATCAAAGAGGCCCTCATCCGCCCTGTCGGGCACCGTCTCCCGTGCGCAGCCTGGGAGACGGTCCGCGAAGCTGGGATGAGGGCCCTTCGCCGGTATCGCGCCAACCTAAGATGATCTGGCGCTAGTCGCGGTCGGGGTGTTGGCGGCTCTTCAACTTTTTCATCATCTCCGCCGGAACATCGTCCTCGGTGCGGGTGCCGGGCAGGGTGTGGAGAAGTTCGAAGGGGGCAAGCCTGGCTTCCGTGCCAAATTGCCGGGCGGGGATAATCGCGCCGGGATCATCGAGCGAACCGATCGATACGGCAATTCTGTCGGAATGATCATAGGCAAAAGACAAGGGCGTGCCGCAATCGCGGCAGAAACCCCGCTCGACAACCGGGGAACTGCGGAAAATGCCGGGCCTGCCCTTGGACCAGGCGAACCCGGCCTTGGCGGTGCCGACGAGGGCTGCGAAATAGTTGCCAAAGGCTTTCTGGCACATGCGGCAATGGCAGATGTGCGGGTTCACCAACGGGCCGGAAATCGCATAGCGCACGGCACCGCATTGGCAGCCGCCGGTCAGCTTTTCAACTCGTTCCATGGCGTGGTCCATGAATGCGGTCTTTACCACATGTACAGCAGCTTTTGCGATTCAATGACGCCAATGCGCCGGCCACCGCCGCATTGGCGCGCGGGAGCAGTTGAATGGGTCCCGGTCGATCGTGACGCGCCGGCGGCATGAACTGTTGGCGGTTTGGTTTTCATCGAGACCCATGCAGCCTGCCCGTTAGCCCATCGCCTTCCGCAGATTGGTGCCGACAGCATCGAGGAAGCCCTCGGTGGTAAGCCATGTCTGGTCGGGGCCGATCAACACGGCGAGGTCTTTGGTCATGTTGCCCGCTTCGACGGTGGCGACCACCACTTTTTCGAGGGTCTCGGCAAACTTCAGCAGTGCGGCATTATCATCAAGCTTGGCGCGATGCTTGAGGCCGCCGGTCCAGGCGAAGATCGAGGCGGCCGAATTCGTCGAGGTCTGCTTGCCCTGCTGATGCAGGCGGTAGTGCCGCGTTACCGTGCCGTGGGCGGCTTCAGCCTCCACCGTCTTGCCGTCGGGCGTCATCAGCACCGAGGTCATCAGTCCCAGCGAGCCATAGCCCTGCGCCACCAGATCGGACTGCACGTCGCCGTCATAGTTCTTGCAGGCCCAGATATAACCGCCGGTCCATTTCATCGCGGAGGCCACCATGTCATCGATCAGGCGATGCTCGTAAGTCAGTTTGCGCTTATCGTATTCAGCTTTGAACTCGGCATCGAAAATCGCCTGGAAGATATCCTTGAAGCGGCCGTCGTAGGCTTTGAGGATGGTGTTCTTGGTTGACAGATAGACCGGATAATTGCGGTTGAGGCCATAGTTCAGGCTGGCCCTGGCGAACTCCTTGATCGAGTCGTCCAAATTGTACATGGCCATGGCGACGCCCGCGCCGGGTGACTTGAACACTTCCTTTTCGATCACCTTGCCATCCTCGCCGGCGAACTTGATGGTTAGCGTGCCCTTGCCGGGGAAAGTGAAATCGGTGGCGCGATACTGGTCGCCAAAGGCATGGCGGCCGATGATGATGGGTTGGGTCCAGCCCGGCACCAGGCGCGGCACATTGGTGCAGATGATCGGTTCACGGAAGATCACGCCGCCCAGAATATTGCGAATGGTGCCATTGGGCGATTTCCACATCTGCTTCAGGTTGAATTCCTTGACGCGGGCTTCATCCGGCGTGATGGTTGCGCACTTTACGCCAACGCCGTATTTCTTGATGGCGTTGGCGGCATCGATGGTCACCTGGTCATCGGTCTTGTCGCGATTTTCCACCGAGAGATCGTAATAGTGCAGGTCGACGTCGAGATAGGGGCGAATGAGCTTCACCTTGATGAGGTCCCAGATAATGCGGGTCATCTCGTCGCCATCAAGTTCGACGACAGGATTCTGGACCTTGATTTTTGTCATTGGGAATCGCCTCATGCTGCGCTGCGGAATCTGCACTTGCGCCTATAGCAGCCACCTTGCGCGGGAGCAATTCAGACGGAAGGCGCGTGCCGATTGCATCCGATGGCGGGTCTCGGCAATGTGGACGGTGAAGCCAAGGACCAAATCATGAACATCTCGAACCCACGACTGCTTGACGATGGCAATGCCCTCGAACTCACAATGAGAGGCAGGCCGCACCGCTTCCATGCGCTTTGGCTGCGCGACAATGCGCCCGATCCCGGCACCCGCAGCGCCAGCAACGGCCAGCGCCTCATCACCATCCTCGATATTCCGGCAACGACGCGGATCGCGGACGCCGAAATTTCCGGCGGCCAGCTTACGGTCCGCTTCGAGCCGGAAGGAAAATCGGTGAACTATGACGCCGGCTGGCTCGCGGCCCACACCTATGACGGCGCTTCCACACGAACTACAGGCTGGACGGGTGCCGAGATCGAGCGCTGGGACAGCGGCCTGCAATCCCGCGTCCCCACGGCGAGCTACGCGGAGGTGACGGCGGGCCGCGTGAAACTCGGCACATGGCTCGCCGCCGTGCGCCGCTATGGCTTCGCGGTGATGACGGATGCGCCGACAACAAGCGGCACGTTGTGCAAGGTGGCCGAGTTGTTCGGCTATGTGCGCGAGACCAATTACGGCCGCTGGTTCGAAGTCCGCGCCGAAGTGAACCCGAACAATCTCGCCTATACCAATCTCGGCCTGCAGGCCCACACCGACAATCCCTACCGCGATCCGGTGCCGACGCTGCAGATTCTCGCCTGCCTCGAAAACACTGTCGAGGGTGGCGACTCCATCGTCGTCGATGGCTTCAAGGTGGCCGAACGGTTGCAGGCGGAAAACCGCCACGGCTTCGATCTGTTGACAAATCATTGCGCCCGCTTCGAATACGCTGGTACTGCGGGCGTCCGGCTGCGCGCCAAGCGGCCGCTGATCGAGCTTGGCCCCGATGGCGAACTGATCGCCATCCGGTTCAACAACCGTTCGGCTGCCGCCTTCACCGACATTCCCTATGACGGCATGGCCGGTTATTACGCCGCTTACCGGCGTTTCGCGGAGTTGATCGAGGACCGCTCGATGGAAGTGACTTTCAAGCTGAGGCCGGGCGAACTCTTCATCGTCGACAACACTCGCATACTGCATGCGCGCAAATCTTTTTCGGGAACCGGCAACCGCTGGCTCCAGGGCTGCTACGCCGACAAGGACGGATTGCTGTCGACGCTGTCGGCCATCGAGGAAGAGGGAATTACCGCATGACCACACCGGACCTCGACCGCTCCACCATCGTCGCCTTCATCGCCGACATCTTCGAGCGGCGCGGGGCCGAGTCCTATCTGGGCGAGCCCGTCACCATGTCGCAACACATGCTGCAGGGCGCGGTGCTGGCCGAGCGTGAGAAGGCACCGGAAGAATTGGTGACCGCCGCGCTGCTACACGATATTGGCCACTACACCAGCGAATTCGGCCCGATGTCGCTGGGCGATGAGCACAACAATTTTCATGATGAGGCGGGCGCCAAGGTGCTTGGCGCCTTCTTTCCGCCGGTGGTCACCGAATGCGTGCGCCTGCATGTGGCAGCCAAGCGCTATCTCTGCGCCACTGATCCCAGCTACTATGGCAAGCTCTCGGAAGCCTCGAAGCACACACTGAGCCTGCAAGGCGGACCGATGAACGCCGGCGAGGTGGCGGAGTTCCGCAAGAACCCCCATCACCAGGACGCCGTGCGCGTCCGCATCTGGGACGACGGCGGCAAACAACCGGATATGAGGACTCCAACCTTCCGGCACTACATGCCGATGTTGCAACGGGTTGTCGACCGCTACTTGAAAGCACAGCGCTTTTAGAACCGGCGAATACTGCGGGTGTCTTTGACAATTGCGCGGCCTCGTGGCAGGGCTCGCCCGATGAGTTCCGCCAATTCCACCAACGCCCTCCATCACCGTCCGTTCGTTTACTACTGGCTGGCCAGCTGGGCGGCATCATTTGCGGTGCAGATCATGTCGGTGTCGGTGGGCTGGCAGGTTTATGACATTACGCGAAATCCGCTCGATCTGGGTTTCGTGGGGCTTGCGCAATTCCTGCCGCCGCTGTTCCTGGTGCTGGTCACCGGGCTGGTTGCCGATGTTCATAACCGCCGCCTGATCATGGGGTTGTGTCTGGTGCTCGAGGCAGCATGTGCGGCGGCATTGGTGATCTTCACGCTGTCGGCGGCGAAAACCGTCTGGCCGATCTTCGCCATTCTGGTGGCGCTTGGCGTGGCGCGGGCCTTTTTCAATCCGGCGTCCGATGCGCTCGCCCCCAATCTGCTGCCGAAAGAGGCGATTGCCCATGGCATTTCATTGAACTCGATGAGCTGGCAGATCGCCAACATCGTGGGGCCGGTGACCGGCGGCCTGCTCTACGGAATTGGCGGCAGCATCGCTTATGGCGTGGCGGCGGGCCTCATTGGGGCCGCGATGATCCTTGTACTGATGATCGGCAAGGTTCCGCAGCTCAACCATGCGCAGGAGACCAATTTGTCGACGCTGCTGGCGGGCTTCCGCTTCATTCGCCATGAGAGGATCGTGCTGGGTGCGATCTCGCTTGATCTCTTCGCCGTGTTTTTGGGTGGTGCCGTGGCTCTGATGCCGGTCTATGCGCGCGATATTCTCGCGGTGGGGCCGTGGGGATTGGGCCTGTTGCGTTCGGCTCCGGGAGTGGGGGCCATCTTCATGGCGCTGTGGCTTTCCAAATTTCCGGTCCGCGACCGTGCCGGTGTCGTTCTGTTTGTGTTTGTGGCGGGATTTGGCTTGTTCACCGTGGTATTTGGTCTTTCGGCGTCGGTGCCATTGTCGATCGTTGCGCTTTTCATCATGGGGGCATGCGATATGGTGAGTGTTTATATCCGCGAAACCCTCTTGCAATTGTGGACGCCGGACGAAGTGCGAGGCAGGGTCAATGCCGTCAACCGCGTCTTCATCGGCGCCTCGAATGAGCTGGGCGAATTCCGCGCCGGCGTGGCCGCCGCCTGGATCGGGGCCGTCGCCGCGGTGGCAATTGGCGGGGCCGGGACGGTCGCCGTGGCCTTCCTGTGGTGGCGCTGGTTCCCCGAGCTGAGGACGGCGCGGCGGCTGGATGGCAGGGGGTAGCTACTTCGCCGGCGTCGCGACTGGCCGGATCTTTGGGCGTTCAATCTTGGTGAGCACATAAATCACCGCCAATGTGGCGAGATAGGTTACAAACTGCAAAACGCTGGGCTGATCGGCGTAGCCTACGAGCGTATGCAACAAGCGCCCGGCAAGGCTTTTCTCCGAGAGGATTGCCGTTGAATTCCACATCGTGCTGCCGAGGAATTCGACAACCCCCGCCCGTTCGAGGAATGCGGCCGACTGCGCCGCCATGCCGGCGGCCAGCAGGGTGATCATCCAGCTGGTCACGGAAAACAGGTAGCGCGACGGCATCTTCAGGAGACCGAAATAGGTCAGGCCGGACACCACCGCGCCCAGCACCAGCCCGGCGAAGCCGCCGGCGATGAGGCCGGACCCGGCACCCCCGTCGCTGATCGCGATACCATAGAGAAACAGCACCACTTCGGAGCCTTCGCGCAGCACGGCCGCGCCCACCACAAAGGCAAGCGCGAATAGCGGCCTCTTGCCTTCCGACACGGCCCGGCCCGCCGTCTGCATGTCGAGCACCATCTCCCGGCCATGCCGCGCCATCCAGACATTGTGCCAGGTCAACATGATGACAGCAATGCCCAGGATCGCCGCATTGAACAGCTCCTGACCATATCCTTCGAAGGCCGAAGCGATGGCGCTGGCGAAAGCCGCGGTGATGCAGCTTCCAAGGATTCCGAAGGCGACGCCGCCGCCCACCCAAAGGCGGCTGCCCGCGACACTGCGCGTCGCCGCCAGCACGATGCCGATGATCAACCCGGCCTCGATGATTTCGCGGAAGACAATGATGAGTGCGGCGGCCACAATGCGTTTCCTATTCGACGATCACATAACCCTTAGCGGCATCTTCTTGGTATTCATCCACAAAAAGGTATTTTCCGGGCGCCAGCGCCTTCACCCTGACGACAATTTCCGAATTTCCGGCCGCCACCTTTTCGACTTGCATGTCCTTGGCCTCGAATTCGGCCGGGGCAGCGTTGGCATTCTTCATCTTGATGACGAAGGGCTTGCCAGCGGGAACCTTGAATTCGGCAGGAGTAAAAGTCTGCGCGTTGAGTGTCACCTCATAGGTGATGATGTCCTCGGCCACTGCCGGGTGGGCCACTGCCAGCAGCAGTGCTGCCGCACACGACAAGAGTCTGGGATCGAAACGCAGCGGCATCATGGAATCTCCAAGTTGAACTTATTTATCCGACTAAAAAACTCGGATAATGGGAGCATTCCGAAATGTCAATGACTATGACAAAAAAAGTATTCAAATCAGCACATTAGAACTATTATAGTTCTAATGTGGCCGGACTCATGGCGAATAGCCACCGCATTGGTTCTTTCGAAATCAATGCTTTCCCGCTATCCACGGCCCATGGCAGGCACTGACAAGACGCGTAATCAGGTTTTGGGGCCGGCACCCGTTGTGGTGCTGGTCAATCCGCAATTGGGCGAGAATATTGGCACGGCGGCACGCGCCATGGCTAATTTCGGGCTGCATGAATTGCGCATCGTCGGGCCCCGCGATGGCTGGCCGAACGGAAAAGCGTTGACCGCTTCATCGGGAGCCCACTGGATCATCGAGGCGGCCACGATATTCGGCGATCTGGCGGCGGCATTGAAGGACATTACCTTTGTCTATGCCACAACGGCCCGGCCGCGCGACATGATCAAGGAAGTGGTGACACCAGAGCAGGCGGGTGCCGATATGCGCGCCCGCATCGGGCGAGGCGAAAAGATCGCGGTGCTGTTCGGTCGCGAACGCTGGGGCCTCAACAATGATGAAATCTCGCTGGCCGATGTGATCGTCACCGCGCCGGTCAATCCGGCCTTTGCCTCAATCAATATTGCCCAGGCCGTGCTGCTCATGGGTTATGAATGGTTCAAGGATCAGGCGCGGTCGCTGGGCCAGCGGACGGCGGAACATGAGGCCCTTGAGGGGCCAGGATTGCAGACGCCCGATACACGGCCCGCCACCAAGGACGAGCTTTATGGTTTTTTCGATCACCTCGAGCGCCAGCTTGATGAAGCGGGATTTTTCAAGACAGATGCGATGAAGCCCGGCATGTTGCGCAACATCCGCAATATATATTCGCGGGCCAATCTCACCGAGCAGGAAGTGCGCTCGCTCCGTGGCATGATCTCCTCGCTAACAAGGGTTCACCTGAGGCGCAGGGAAATGAAGCCGTGATTACTCCGCGCATCCTGCTGTTTGATTCGGGCATGGGGGGATTGACCGTCGCCCGCGCCGTGGCGGTGCAATTGCCCGAAGCCCATCTCGTCTATGCCGCCGACAATGCGGGCTTTCCCTATGGCGCGTGGAAGGAGGAGGCGCTGGTTCGTCGCATCGTCCAAGTCGTCGGTACACTGATCAAATTGTCGCAGCCGCATGTCGTGGTCATTGCCTGCAACACCGCCTCGACCATCGCGCTGGGGGCGCTGCGTGAAGCCTATGCACTGCCCTTCGTCGGCACGGTGCCGGCAATCAAGCCCGCAGCGGCGCAGACGAAATCGGGCATCATCGGCGTGTTGGCGACGCCCGGAACGGTCAGCCGCGAATATACCCGCGCGCTCATCCACACCTATGCTTTCCACTGCAAGGTGTTCCTACACGGAGCACCACGGCTGGCCGAAATCGCCGAACGGAAACTGGCGGGGCACGCCGTCGATTTGAACGAACTGCGCCGCGAGATAGCTCCGGTGTTCCGCCGCCGCGACGGCAAGCGCACCGATGTCGTGGTGCTCGGCTGCACTCAT
>JANLWG010000172.1:0-24518 GCA_031364405.1 Hyphomicrobiales bacterium | reverse complement strand
GGGTGCGCATTGTCTGGAGAAGGCCCAGGGTGGGCGCGGCATGCTGCTCGGCGGCGTGCCCGGAGTTTCTCCGGCCAAGGTTGTCATCCTCGGCGGCGGTGTGGTCGGCACCAATGCAGCAGCGATTGCCATTGGCATGGGGGCCGATGTGACCATTCTCGAAAAGAGCACAGACCGGATGGAAGAACTGGTCGCCCGTTTCGGCACGGGATTGAAAACGCTCTATTCGACCCTTGGCGCTGTCGAGGACGAGTGTGCGACAGCCGATCTGGTTATCGGTGGCGTCCTTATCCCTGGTGCCGCGGCCCCCAAGCTCGTCACCAAGGCGATGCTGAAGGACTGGAAACCGGGCTCGGTACTCGTCGATGTGGCCATCGATCAGGGCGGTTGCGCCGAGACCTCGAAGGCCACCACCCACGCCGAACCAACTTATGTGGTCGATAACGTCATTCATTATTGCGTGGCCAACATGCCGGGCGGCGTTGCCCGCACCTCGACGTTCGCGCTCAATAACGTGACCCTGCCGTTTGCGCTCGCCATCGCCAACAAGGGCTGGAAAAAGGCGCTGGCCGATGATGCGCATCTGAAGAACGGCCTCAACGTGGCCTTTGGCAAGGTGACCTATAAGGCGGTAGCCGATGATCTCGGCTACGACTATGTGGCGGCCGACAAGGTGATTGGCGCCTAAGACCAGGCCATGCCAATACGGGCACCGTCTTCAGGAGTTCTTACGAGCAGCGGTGGCGCCTGCTCCACCGGCAGTTTGCGAGTGAAAAGTGCCGCCCAGTTTCTGACTATACTTAACAAGGTGCTCATGGCGTTTCTCGCGACTTTCGATCAGACCAGTATGCTGGTCAAGTTGCGAAAGAACCAATACCGTAGCCGGATCAATTTGATAGTTTTTCTGACGAATCCTGTGCAAGTTTGACTGGCGCGGCAGAAAGACGACATTGTGTTCACCTGCGACACAATGGGTTATCCGATGCCCAGTGCCGCTGACACATTCTCGGTCCGCTTGCCCGAATATCTCCAGGCCGAAGTTGACGCGCTCGCCTAGGCGACCCAGCGCGCCGCGATTCTGCGGAGATTCATGCCTTTATGGCGCGCGACAATCTACTTGCCGCCAACGCTGCGATTGGAAAGATTTTGCGACCGTCACGCGGCTCATGAGCGGTGTCTCCGGACGAGTTTGTACAATATATCGCGAACGGTAGTGCGCAGCTTGCGGCGAAAGTTCTCGGCGTGAACGATTAAATCAAATTTTCTCTTGCCGACGTTTGCCGATGCAACCACGACATCGGCCATGGCCACACGGCCGCGCCAGATATTATCGATCATCGGATGGCCGGGAATGGCGCAGGAATCGACGCATGCAATGCCAGCCTCGGAAAAGAAAGCTTCGGTCGCATCGAGGATCAGCAGGACACCGGGCGAGAATTTAGCCAGCGTCTCGTCATAGGCGATTTTGCCAAGCCAGGCGCCGGAACCTTCGACGACGGCAAACATGGTGGCGATGGTGCGGCCATTGAGCACGAGTGACCAGAAGCGCAGCTTACCTGCATTGTGAAGATCGCGGCAGGCTTCAGCGAAAGCCATGGTGACGGAATTTCGCGATTTGAGCGCGGTGCCGCGCCTGCCCTTCCAACCCGCTGCTTCGAGTTCGAGGAGGTTGGTAATCCACGGTGCCACGTTGTCGCCGGGCTTGAGGCTCAAGCATTCGAGCCTGCCCTGCTCCGACAGACGGGTACGCAGGCGGCGGTATTCCTTGCGGCGCTTTCGTTCAAAATTGATTTCGTACCATGTCTCGAATGAGCCATTGGGCCTTAGTGCAGCACGCTCCCAGCGATCCACAATGGCAAGCCGATGGGCAGCGCCCTGGAGCGCGTCCCAGAATGGGCCATCGGCGGGAATTCCGGTCAACATGACGGGCGTCGCCTCCCGGCGCAAGAAAGCTTCAAGGGCCGAAGCCCCATGATGGTAGTCGAGATGCGGCAGGCCGGAGACGTTAAAAGGTGTCACCCAGTTAGTGAGGAATGCAGAAGGGAAACGCCGGCGCTTAACCGGCAGGACCAGTACAAGGGCGCCACTTTCGCGCACACTCGCCAGTTCGGCGCCGTCCAGGTGGCGGAACTGGGGAATCATGAATTCGGGGGAATTGAGGCCAGCGGGCACCAGGGCGCACCTGGCAAGCCCCGACCAATCATCGCGCACCTGCTCCGGGGCGGCACGGCGTTCGACGTCCAGCAATTGCCAGTTCGCGATCAACATGGCTGGTGCCGTGCAAACTGGGTGCCATGCTGGGGCCTGCTGCCTAACACCTGACGTCAAAACAAAAAAACCGGCCAAATGGCCGGCTTCTTGGTAAATCTTTGATTAGTTTCAGGCCTCGGTCTTAACGTCCAAAACCTGACGGCCGCGATACATGCCGGTCTTGAGGTCGATGTGATGCGGACGGCGAAGCTCGCCCGACTTCTTGTCCTCGACCCAGGTGATGGTTGCCATCTTGTGGCCAGAACGGCGCATGCCGATGCGGCTTTTGGTCATTTTCTTGCGTGGAACGGCCATTTGAACGAAACTCCATGACAAAGGGGCCCGGAGCCCGCTTCAGTTGGCGGCGCTTATAGCGAAGCTCAACCCCCAAGACAAGTGAGATAGGGACCCATTCCGTTGAGGCGGATGAGAATGCGGTTGGCGATGGCTTGAACCCGCTTGGAAGGCTTGCCGGCCTTGCGCTTGATGGGGTTGGGCAGCACGGCGGCGAGAAGGGCTGCCTCCCGGCGCGACAGCTTGGCGGCGGATTTCTTGAAATGGTGCTGGGCGGCGGCCTCCGCGCCGTAAACGCCGGGCGCCCATTCAACGATGTTGAGATAAATCTCGATCATCCGCCGTTTTGACCACACCAGGTCCATCCACAGGGCAAGCGGCAACTCCAGGCCCTTGCGGACAACAAATCGGCCATCCCACAGGAACAGGTTCTTGGCAGTCTGCATGGGGATGGTGCTGGCGCCGCGAATGGGGCCTTCGTCGTCGTCGAAGACATCCTCGACGACTCCCTGGAATTCCACCCAGTCTACGCCATAATGCTCGCAGAAACGGGCGTCTTCCGAGGTGATGACGGCCTTGGCGAGCCACGGCGACATTTCATCAAGACTCACCCAATCCTTGCTAAGGCCGTTGCCGGTGAACAGCCTGAGCAGCATCACATTGGAGACGGGCGGCGGTACAACCGTATAGATCACGGTCAGCACGACTGGCCAGGCGGCGAGGAAGGCCGCCACATACAGGCCCCGGCGCAGCCAGCGGCGCAGACGCATGCGGCCGCTGCTGGAAAGCCGCTCGATGGGCACAAGGCCTGATTCTACCACAGGGGCTGGTTGAGTTTCTTGCATCATGTCTCTACACAAAGGCCGCTTAGCATAGGGAAAAGCCCTTGTCCTTTGAAGACGCACTCGACACTTGCGCGGCGGAGACCCGCACCCTGCTCGACCGGCTGTTGCCGGTGGATGCCACACCGGCCCGGCGGCTGATCGATGCCATGCGTTATGCAGCACTAGGGCCGGGCAAGCGGTTGAGGCCATTTCTGGTGGTTGAGTCGGCGGCGCTGTTTGATGTGCCACGGGATCGCGCGCTGCGGGTGGGTGCCGCACTCGAATGCGTACACTGCTATTCCCTCGTGCATGATGATTTGCCGGCCATGGATGATGACGATCTCAGGCGCGGGCGGCTCACGGCTCACAAGGCCTTCGACGAGGCAACCGCCATCCTCGCGGGCGATGCGCTGCTAACCTACGCTTTCGAGATATTGGCCGAGCCTGCCACTCACCCTGATGCCAATGTGCGGCTGGAGCTGGTTTCTGGGTTGGCGAAAGCCTCAGGGATGGCGGGTATGGCGGGCGGGCAGATGTTGGATATGGCGGGAGAAGATCTTGTCCGCATGCAAAGCCTCAAGACCGGGGCGCTGTTTCACTTTGCCTGCGAGGCGGGTGCAATTTTGGGCGGCGCCGATCCAGCTGCGTTTCGTCAGTACGCGGATAATATCGGGTTGGCGTTCCAGATCGCCGACGATATTCTCGATGTGGAGTCGACGGCGGTGGCACTCGGGAAGGCGACGCAGAAGGACAATCGCAAGGGCAAGTCGACATTCGTTGATATGCTGGGGCTTGACGGCGCGAAGCTGCGGGCCAGGGCGCTAGTGACGGCGGCGATTGCGGCGCTCGACGTTTATGGGCCAAGAGCCGATGTGATGCGCGATGCAGCGCGGTTTATTGTGGCGAGGAGAAAATAAATTCTCCCTCATCCCTCGCGGGAGAAGAAGAAATTTATCCCCATCTTTGCTTCACATAATTCTCGACGATTTCCTTGAACTGGCCGGAGATGTTTTCGCCGCGCAGTGTGTTGACCTTTTTGCCGTCGATGTAGACGGGGGCCGTGGGTAGCTCGCCGGTGCCGGGGAGTGAGATGCCCACGTCGGCGTGTTTGGATTCGCCGGGGCCGTTGACGATGCAGCCCATTACCGCGAGTTGCAGGTTTTCGAAACCGGGATAATTCTTACGCCAGTCGGTGGTGCGTTGGCGCACGTAGTTTTGAATATCCTGCGCCAATTCTTGAAACACCGTCGACGTAGTGCGGCCGCAGCCGGGACAGGCGATGACCATGGGGGTGAAAGCCCTGAGCCCCATGGTTTGCAGAATTTCCTGTGCCACGATCACTTCGCGTGTGCGGTCGCCGCCGGGGTCGGGTGTCAGGGAAATTCGGATGGTATCGCCGATGCCCTCCTGCAGCAGTACCGAAAGTGCGGCGGTGGATGCAACGATGCCCTTCGAACCCATGCCGGCTTCGGTCAATCCGAGATGAAGTGCATAATCGCAGCGTTTGGCCAGGCTGCGGTAGACGGCGATCAAGTCCTGCACTTCGGAACATTTGGCCGAAATCACGATCTTGTCGCGGCCCAATCCCAGTTCTTCGGCACGCGCCGCCGACAGGAGGCCCGACTGCACCACCGCCTCATGCATCACTTCGCGCGCGTCTTGCGGATCAGCGGACTTGGCATTCTGGTCCATCAGATCGGTAAGCAATGATTGATCAAGCGAACCCCAGTTGACGCCAATGCGCACCGGGCGATCGAACTTCAGCGCTGTCTCGATCATCATCGAGAAATTGCGATCCTTCTTTGCCTTGAAGCCGACATTGCCGGGGTTGATGCGGTATTTTGCCAATGCCTCGGCACAGGCGGGGTGATTGGCCAGCAGCGTGTGGCCGTTATAATGGAAATCGCCGACGAGCGGCACTTTGACATTCCAGCGGTCGAGCAGTTCGCGGATTAGGGGCACGGCCTTGGCCGACTCGTCCCGGTCAACGGTAATGCGTACCAGTTCCGATCCGGCACGGGCGAGTTCGGCAGTCTGGCGGGCAGTACCCTCAACATCGGAGGTATCGGTGTTGGTCATCGACTGAACGACGACGGGGGCGCCGCCGCCCATTTGGACGGAGCCAACTTTGATGGTAACCGAGGTGCGGCGCACGGGGATCAATGAATAAGACATGGTGCCTAATTGGTCTGGGGCAGCGCCAAGGTCAAGACAAAGAGAAGCCCCGCCGCTAGCACCACGGAGGGGCCGGAAATCGTGTTGGCGAAGGCCGACAGCAGCAAGCCGCCGATCACCGAAAGGCCCGCCATCATCGCCGCGATCATTGCCATGCGTTCGGGCGTTGAGGACAGGCGGCGGGCGGCGGCGGCGGGAATGACCAGCAGAGCGGTGATCAGTAGAAGGCCAACAATCTTCATCGAGATCGCTGTCATCAGCGCGATCAACAGGATGAACCCCAACTCGACGCGCTGCACCTCAACGCCTTCGGCGCGGGCCAGTTCCTCATGGACTGAAATCGCAATGAGGTCGCGCCACAGGAAAGCCAGCACGGCAAGCACGGCGGCTGCTCCCGCCCACACGATCATCACATCCTGCGAAGTGACGGTGAGAATATCGCCAAACAGCAAGTCCATGTGATCGCCAGCCGCCCCGGTGACGAGGCCCACAGTGATCAGTCCCAGTGCGAGCGAAGCGTGCGAGAGAATGCCGAGCAGCGTATCGGTGGCAAGCTGGCGCTGGTTTTTCATCAGCTGCAGCAGGAGAGCCACGGCCACCGCCGTTGTGACAGCACCCAAGGTCAGGCTGAAGCCCAGCAGCATGCCCAGCCCCACGCCAAATAACCCCGAGTGGGCCAGCGTCTCGCCAAAATAAGCCATACGCCGCCACACGATGAAGCAGCCAACGGGGCCAGCCACCAACGCTACGCCAAGCCCGGCGAGCAAGGCACGCTGGAAAAACGATTCAGAAAGAATTTCCAGCATGGGAGTCAGTGCCGGTGATCATGGTGATGATGATGGCCTTCATGATCGTGGTCGTGGTGATGGGTGTAGGCGGCGATCATGCGAGCGGCGGAGGGGCCAAAGAGCTTGGCGAATTCGGGATCCTGCTGCACCGCCGCCGGTCCGCCCTCGCAGCATACGTGGCCATTGAGGCAGACCACATGATCACTCTCGGCCATCACCATGTGAAGATCGTGGCTGACCATCAGGATACCGCAACCATGGTTCTTGCGGATCGCCGAGATCAATTCATAGAGCCTCGCCTCGCCCATGAAATCGACAGCCTGCACGGGTTCATCGAGCACCAGAATCTCGGGCTTGCGCAACAGTGCGCGGGCGAGAAGGGCACGTTGCAATTCGCCGCCGGAAAGCTGCACCACGTTGGTACCTTTGAGATGGGCTATGCCGGTTTCGGCCAGAGCCTCATCGATTTCGGCCTCACTTGGTCTCAGGGTGAGGGAAAGCAGCCGGCTGACATCGAGCGGCACATTGGGGGTGAGCGAAAAGCGTTGCGGCACGTAACCAACGCGCAGATTGTTGCGGCGGACAATTTCACCGGAGGTGAGCGGCTGCAGTCCCAACATGCAACGCACCAGCGTCGACTTGCCGGCACCGTTGGGCCCGATCACCGTTACGATCTCACCGGCGCGGACATCGAGGTTGACGTGATCGAGGATCATCCGGCCACCGATGCGCAGGGTTGCATCCTTGGCACTCAGCAATGCGCCCTGGGCTTTCAGCATGTCATGCGGCCTTGGCGCAAGGGCCGCAGGTACCCGACATTTCGATGACGGTTCGAGCGGCATGGAAGTCCTGAGTTTCCGCGGCCTGAGCAATCCTGGCGAAAATATCGGGCGCATCGAGTTCGGCGACGGTCCCGCAACTCTCGCAAATGAGCAGGGCCGCCGGTCTTCCTTCATGGGCTCGCGAACAGGCGACAAAGGCATTGCGGCTTTCGATCTTGTGGACAAGGCCGTGGGCCTGCAGAAAATCAAGGGCACGATAAACCGTGATTGGGGCGGGGCGAACGCCGCGTTCGGCCATGCGCTCGATCACATCATAAGCGCCGGCGGCCGCATGGCTCTGTGCCACGCAGGCCAGCACATCACGGCGCTGCCCGGTGAGCTTGCTGCCCCGCCTGGCACAGGTGCGCTCGGCCCGGGAGATCAGATCGGCGGTGCAATTGGCGTGGTCGTGATGGGGCGCTGGGAAGGACATGGATGTTATAATATTACATGCTTGCAGGAATTGCCAGTTCCATTCACCATCATCCCGCACAGAGGAGCACCCGATGACCGGAACCGCCAAAGCCACCGTCTTCATCGAGAACGACAAGGTAATCGTTACCGAATGGCGGTTTGCACCGGGTGCCAATACGGGTTGGCACCGCCATGGCCATGACTACGTGGTGGTGCCGCTGATGGACGGCAAGGTGAAGCTCGAGACCAAGGACGGCACCAGCTTCGCCGACATGAAAAAGGGTGTGCCCTATTTCCGCACCGTGGGCGTCGAGCATGACGTGATCAACGCCAATGCGGGGGAGTATGCGTTCATTGAGATTGAGTTGAAGTAGCGCATACCGGCAGGGTTTTCGGGCTGGCGGGATTGGTCGGCCGGAACTGGCGCTCGCATGCTATACTTTCCCGGCCTAGGAACATCGCATCCACTATCCGTTCTCGAAGGACTGCCCCGATGAAAATGACGACCGAGGAAGCTTTTGTGAAGGTCCTGCAGATGCACGGGATCGACCACGCGTTCGGCATCATCGGATCGGCCTTCATGCCGGTCTCGGATCTGTTCCCCAAGGCGGGCATCACCTTCTGGGATTGCGCTCACGAGGGCTCGGGCGGAATGATGGCGGACGGCTACACCCGCGCCTCGGCCAAGATGTGCATGATGATCGCCCAGAACGGTCCCGGCATTACCAATTTCGTGACCCCGGTGAAAACAGCCTATTGGAACCATACGCCGCTGCTGCTGGTGACGCCCCAAGCCGCCAATCGCACCATCGGCCAGGGCGGCTTTCAGGAAGTGGAACAGATGGCGCTGTTCAAGGACATGGTTTGTTATCAGGAAGAGGTGCGCGATCCCAACCGCGTGGCCGAGGTGCTGAACCGCGTCATCATGAATGCCAAGCGCCTGTCGGCGCCGGCACAAATCAACATGCCGCGCGACTACTTCACCCAGGTGATCGACATCGATCTGCCGGCCATTGTCGAGTTCGAGCGGCCCTCGGGCGGCGAGGAAGCGATCGCAGCAGCGGCAAAGCTCCTCTCCGAGGCCAGGTTCCCGGTGATCCTGAATGGTGCGGGCGTCGTGATCGGCGGGGCGATTCCGGCGTCGAAGAAGCTCGCCGAGCGCCTCGACGCGCCAGTCTGCCTCGGCTACCAGCACAATGACGCATTCCCCGGTTCGCATCCGCTGTTTGCCGGCCCTTTGGGCTACAACGGTTCCAGGGCGGCGATGGAGTTGATCAAGCAGGCGGACGTGGTCCTGGCGCTGGGCACAAGGCTCAATCCCTTCTCGACGCTTCCGGGCTATGGCCTCGACTATTGGCCGAAGGACGCCAAGATCATTCAGGTCGACATCAATCCAAACCGCATCGGCCTTACCAAGAAAGTGACCGTCGGCATCGTCGGCGATTCGAAGAGGGTGGCGGAGGGCATTCTCGGCAAATTGTCGCCATCCGCCGGTGATACCGGCCGCAAGCAGCGCAAGGAACTTATCGGTCTCACCAAGTCGCGCTGGGCGCAGCAGCTTTCCAGCATGGATCATGAGCAGGACGATCCCGGCACCAGCTGGAACGAGCGCGCGAGGAAGGCCAAGCCCGATTGGATGAGCCCTCGCATGGCATGGCGGGCCATCCAATCCGCCTTGCCGAAGAACGCCATCATCTCTTCCGACATCGGCAACAACTGCGCCATCGGCAACGCATACCCAAGTTTCGAGGACGGCCGGAAATATTTGGCGCCCGGGCTGTTCGGACCTTGCGGCTATGGCTTGCCGTCGATTGTCGGCGCCAAGATTGGCCGTCCGGATGTGCCAGTGGTGGGTTTCGCGGGCGACGGCGCCTTCGGTATCGCGGTGACGGAATTGACAGCGATCGGGCGGCCGGAATGGCCGGCGATCACGATGGTGGTATTCCGCAACTATCAGTGGGGTGCGGAAAAGCGCAACTCGACGCTGTGGTATGACGACAATTTCGTCGGCACCGAACTTGACACCGAAGTCTCCTATGCCGATATCGCCCGGGCCTGCGGGCTGCAAGGTGTGGTGGCCCGCACCATGGACGAGCTTCGCGATGTCCTTTCCAGGGCCATCGACGATCAGATGAAGCACAAGAAGACCACGCTCATCGAGGCAATGATCAACCAGGAACTGGGTGAGCCGTTCCGGCGTGACGCCATGAAGAAACCCGTCGCCGTTGCCGGCATCGACGCCAAGGACATGCGCGCCCAGAAGGGCACCTGATGCCCGCGATCCTCATCCTTAACGCGGGGTCCTCGTCGCTGAAGTTCGCGGTGTTTACCGAGGCGCTGGAGTTGACGCTCAGGGGTCAGGTATCGGGCATCGGCGCCGCCACACGTTTTGAAGTTAGTGGTTCCGAGACACACGAACTCCCAGCCATCACCAACTTGCCGGCAGCGCAGAACTTCGTGGCCGAATGGCTGACCGATCATGGGCACGAGCCCAGCCAGTTCACCGGCATCGGTCACCGCATTGTTCACGGTGGCACCGAATATGTGGCGCCAACCGTGGTTGACGATCGCGTGCAGCATGAGTTGGAAAAACTGCGGTCGCTGGCGCCGCTGCATTTGCCATTTGGTCTCGGGGCGCTGCGGCAGATGCGGCGGATTGCACCTCATGTGCCGCAGGTTGCGTGTTTTGACACGGCCTTCCATGCCACCCAGCCTGAACTCGAAACCCGTCTGCCGATCCCGCGCGAATATTTTGCTCGCGGCTACCGGCGTTATGGTTTTCATGGATTGAACTATGAGCACGTGGTGCGGAGTTTGCCCAAGCCCCTGCCCCGGCGGTTGCTCGCAGCCCATCTTGGCAGTGGCGCCAGCATGTGCGCGATCGAACATGGCCGCAGCATCGCCACCACCATGGGGTTTTCAACCGCCGATGGCCTGGTCATGGGCACCCGCACCGGCACCATCGATCCCGGTGTACTGATCGCCCTGATGCGCGACGATCATATGGACATTGCCGGACTTGAGAACCTGCTCTACCGGCGCAGCGGATTGCTCGGACTGTCAGGTATCTCAGCCGACATGCGCGTGCTGCTAGCGAGCGATGCGCCCGAAGCCAAAGAGGCGGTCGACTATTACTGCTACTCCGCTGCCCGCCACGCAGGTTCGCTGGTGGCGGCTTTGGGCGGACTTGATGCGATCGTCTTCACTGGCGGCATCGGTGAAAATGCCGGGCCGGTGCGGGCTCGCATACTCGGTCACCTCAAGTGGCTCGGGCTTGATGAGGGCGCAATTTACATCGTGCCGGCCAATGAGGAACTTACGATCGCACGGCACGTGGCGGCCCTACTCCACAAGTGAAATCGCCAGCAGCAGCGCTCCCGTCGCCACGATATCATCGACGGTGGCGCCGCGCGAAATGTCGGAAACCGGCTTGGCAAACCCCTGCAACACAGGGCCAATGGCCTGCGCGCCAGCAAGATACTGCGTGAGTTTGTAGGCGATGTTGGCGGCATCGAGATCGGGGAACACCACCACATTGGCGCGGCCCGCGACGTCACCCACTTCCTTCATCTTCTTTGCGGCAACGACTGGCGAGAGTGCGGCGTCGCCTTGCATTTCGCCGTCGATCTTCAGCTGCGGTGCACGCTTACGCACAATGCGCAATGCTTCGATCACCTTGTCGGCATCAGGATGATTACCGCTGCCCTTGGTGGAAAAAGAAAGCAATGCGACGCGCGGCTCTTCGTGCAAAAATTTGGCGGCGCTTGCGGCAGTCGCCAAGGCGATGGCAGCGAGCTGTTGGGCATTGGGTTGCACGTTGACAGCGCAATCTGCAAAGACGAGGCGGCGGTCCGGCCATTGCATCAGAAAAAAGCTTGAGGGCGTGGTGATGCCGGGTGCCAGGCCGATGGTCATCAGGGCCGCCTCGATTACCCGCGCCGTCGGATTGGACGCGCCGGCAATCATCGCCTGGGCTTCACCCGCCGCCACCATTGCGGCACCACGATAGAGCGGCTTGCGGAGCAGCCGCACCGCCATTGTCTCCGACATTTTCTCGCGTCTGGACATGACCAGCCGAATATGAGCGTGGCCGGCGTGCGGCAAATCCTCACCAAACACCACGGGGTCGCCCAAATCCTCATCGGCAAAGCGGCGGGCGACGGCGCGAATACGCTCGTCCTCACCCTCGGGCATTACCAGTTTCAGCTTTCTACCCTTGATTTTGGCCTTGGCTTCGTCGATCACGTTCATGAAATCTCACCTCTGGGTCGGTGCCATGTCAGCAGAAGAGAAGACGGAAATCCACCGCGGACTGAAAGGCGTCTATTTCGAGCGTTCAGCTACCACGTTCATCGACGGGAAAGCCGGTGAATTGCGCTATCGCGGTTACTCGATTCACGATCTGGCGCAACACTCGACATTCGAGGAGACCGCCTATCTCCTGCTTCATGGCGAATTGCCAACGGCTGCTCAGCTGGCAAATTTCGATGCGGCGCTCAAAGCAGCGCGTCATCTGCCGCAGGAACTTCTTTCGATCATCACGCTGATAAAATCCGCCCATCCGATGGATGTTCTGCGCAGTTGCGTTTCTGCGATCACCGCGTTCGAAGCAGATGCTTTTGATAATTCCGCCAGCGCCACGCGCACCAAAGGCATCAGGCTCACAGCCCAGGTGCCGATGATAGTCGCGGCCCACGCGGCAATCCGCGAGGGCCGGCCGGTGCCGCAGGCTGATCCCGCACTTTCGCACGCAGCGAATTTTCTCTGGATGATCACCGGCAAGAAACCTTCGCCTGATGCAGCACAACTGATGGACCGCGATCTCATTCTGCATGCCGAGCACGGCAGCAATGCTTCTTCTTTCACGGCACGCGTGGTGATCGGCACCGAGGCCAACCTGCATGCAGCGATCACTTCGGCCATCGCGGCACTCTCGGGCCCCGCCCATGGGGGAGCAGCCGAGGACGTGATGCGTATGGCCGAGGAGATTGGCGATGCCGCCAATGCGGCAGCTTATGTGAAAGCCAAACGAGCCGCCGGTGAAGCAGTGACCGGTTTTGGTCACCGGGTTTACCGCGCCGAAGACCCGCGCGCCCGTCACATGCGCGATGGAGTTGAGAAATTATCGCGTGAAATGGGCGAGCCCAAATGGTTCGCCATTTTGCAGGCGGTGGTGGAGGCCATGAAACTCTATGCCCGCTTCGGGGTGAATGTGAATGTCGATTTCTACTCGGGAGTTATTTACTATCTGAATGGCATTCCCGCCGATCTCTTCGTGCCGATCTTTGCGGTGGGTCGGGTGCCGGGCTGGACGGTGCAGTGCCTCGAACAATTGCAGAACAACATATTGATCCGTCCACTGACGCTTTATAATGGGCCGGAACCGCGCGCCTACGTGCCACTGGCCGCAAGGGGCTGAATCCGCAATCACACTCCTGCCCGCGCTTTGCCACATTCTGGCGTCAGTATTAGTTTTTGATTAACCAATAACAAGAGTGCGCCACAGGTACGCCAGGTCGACGCGGGACGGAAGAAATTGACGGAGGGGACATTCAGGGCATGAGGTATGCTGTTCTACAGCTAACGGTGTTGTTGAGCCTGTTTTTCGGGCTTTTGGCGCCGTCACTGGCGGCCAATCCGAGTGACACAGTGGTCGGGGTGCTGGCAAGTACACCGGCACAATTTGCACTGCTGCAACGGTTGTCCCGGGCGGTTGATCATGAAAATGGTCTGCGCATCCTACCGATGGCGGGCAAGGGGCCGGTGACCACACTGAGCGATCTTCTGGAACTCAAGGGTATCGATGCAGCACTGGTTTCTTCCGACGCCATGGCCTTCATGTCGCGCAATGGGTTGGCAACGGATCTTGATGGCAAGCTAACTCTCATTGTGCGGCTTTCGGCACTCGATATCCATGTGATTGCCCGGCAGGGCATTAACAGTCTTTCCGATCTTGCCGGAAAAACAGTGGTGATGGGGCCAACTTCGAGTGACTCCTATGTGGCTGGTTATTTCCTGTTCGCCGCCTCGGGCATTGCAGCGAAACTGGTCGAAGCAAATGCGGCCGACTCGATTCGCGCGGTTGCCGGGGGCTCGGCGGATGCGGCCATTTTGGTGGGCCGCAAGCCGATGGCTGAGCTGGCAGCACTTATCCCGGAAAGCGGGATTCATCTCCTTCAAGTAACCGCGCCCGGAGGACTCGAAGACACTTATGCACCTTCGCTTATCACCGCGAATGATTATCCCAAACTTGTATCTGCCGAACAACCAGTGGAAACCATCTCCGCCTCGCTGGTGATCGCCGCAGTCAACTGGAAGCGGGGGAGCCCGCAATACGCCAAACTAAAACGTCTCGCCGAGCAACTTTTTAACGCACTTCAACCGGGTGGCAGTAGCGATGCCAGCCTAAATCTTGCAGCTTCAGTTCCTGGCTGGAAAAGACATCCTTCTGCCGAAGACGCTCTCGCCTCGCATGCCAAGAGGCTGCAAACTGTAATTGAGTCAAATTCGGAGTAGTGACATGCTCAACGCCCAACAACGCGCCGCAGAACTTGAAGCCGAAACCGCGGGACAAAATGCGATTACGCCTGAAGGCCAGCCGGAACCCAGCTGGTTTCCGGAAGCGTTCAGGACCAGGACACCTGAGGAAATCGCCGAAAGTTACCGGGCGTTTCGGATGGAAATAGAAGAGCGCGGCAAGCCTTCCGCACTTGACCGCCAGTTGAACCGGAACTTCGAACTGGTGGATACAGCAAACGAAGCCCGGCAGCGCGCGCAGCAGATGCCACCGCGCCGGCCATTGCCACAGCACCACATCGATGAAGGGGAGCGCCATTATCCGGAAGTTACAAGACCTCCAAGGCGCAGAGCCACACCTACAAACTCTGGCCGCCGAGCTAGCACTTATGCCGCCCTCGGCATCGCCGCGATTCTGGCTGGCGGAGCGCTGGGCTATGGCGCGACCCAACTTCAGGAGATCGGTGCGAAGGCCCAGGAAATCATGGCCATGGTTCTGCCGCAGATGGAGCCTGTTAAGATCGCCGCTGAAACGCCAGTCGTAACGGAAACTATCATTGCGAAAAAACCGATTGCCACCGCCACACTTACAGTGGGCGATGTGAGCGGTGAACTTAACAGCATGATCCCCCTCATGCTGCACGCCGAACCAGCGCTTGGCGGTGAGGATATTATCCTCAAGATTTCGGGCCTTCCGCAGTCGGCCTACCTGACAGCCGGCAGCAAGGCGCAGGACAATGCCTGGCATCTGGCGGCGAAGGAGGCAGACGGCGTCAAACTCGTAGTGCCGCAAACCACCGAGCCCCGCTTTGATGTTTCTATTGCCGCCGTTGAAGCCCGTTCCGGCGAGCTTGCAGCGCCTGTCAGGGAAATGTCGGTCGCCATCAAGGATGCGGCCATTCGCATTGCCCCGGTGAGTGCGGTTCCGGAAGGTGTCATTGTCAAGAGTTCGAAGGAAACCGCGGCACTCAAAGCATCGGCCATGCCCAAACCCAAGGAGCAACAAACAGTTTCGGCAAGCGCTCAGAATCTGGTGGCCAAAGGCGATATCCTGCTCAAGTCGGGCGACATCGCCATGGCGCGGCAGTTCTATGAGCAGGCTTTTGCCCAAGGCTCCACCGAAGCTGCAATGGGGGCCGGCAAGACCTTCGATCCCGTCGTCTATGAAGAGCTCAAAGTGCAGGGACTGAAGCCTGACCCGCTGCTGGCGATGGAATGGTACATGCGGGCGAGCGCCGCCGGCAATATTGATGCAGAGGCCGCAATCGCTGCCCTTAGGCAAGCCGCGCCACGATAGCCGCCGGAAACTTTCCGGGCTCGACAAACAGCTTGATGGCGGGCAACTATCTTCCCGGAACGAATTTCCGGAGACCACCATGCGCGCCGCCGACATCATCGTCAGATCGCTCGAAACTCAAGGATTGAAGCGTATCTATTGCGTGCCAGGCGAAAGCTATCTGGCGCTGCTTGATGCGTTGCATGGCAGCGGTATCGAAGTGATCGTTTGCCGCCATGAGTCAGGTGCTGGTTTCATGGCGGTGGCCGAGGCCAAAATAACCGGAAAACCGGCGGTGTTCATGGTGAGCCGTGGACCGGGCGCCACCAATGGTTCGATTGCCGTCCATGTGGCCGAGCAGGATGCTGTGCCGGTTGTGGTTTTTATCGGCCAGGTATCGCGCGAAGAACGCGGGCGTGGCGCATTTCAGGAAGTCGACTACACACATTTTCTGGGCTCGATGGCCAAGGGCGTGTTCGAAGTTAATCAGGGATCGAAAATGGCCGAGACCTGCGCCAGGGCTTTCCGGCTGGCGGCGGAAGGAAAACCCGGGCCCGTCATTATCGCCATGCCCGAGGATATGCTGAGCGACGAGGCTGGCGACACGGTGCCCGAGCCCTATCCCCTCAGCTTGCCGCATCATCGATCTGGCGATGTTTCAAACCTGCAAAGTATGATCGACAAGGCGGAGCATCCGATCATTGTTGCCGGAGCGCTGTTCCGGGGCGCGCGCGGGGCAGCAGCACTGGCGCGTGTTGCCGAGGCCCAGCGCATTCCGGTGGCGGTTACCTGGAAGAACCAGGATGTCTTCGACAACGATTCGCCACTCTATGCGGGCCACTTGGGGTTCGGCAACCCGCCCAAGCATCGCGAGGCGCTGGCCCGGGCTGATCTCATCATCGCGGCGGGCACCAGGCTCGGCGATGTGGCGAGCCTCAACTATACTTTTCCGGCAGCGCCCGTGCCAGCCCAGAGGCTTGTGCATATCTATCCAGATGGTGAGCCTATTGGCAAAGTTTTCCGAACTGATACCGGTATCCTTGCTGATCCGGTAGCGCTGTTCGAAGAACTGGGACTTACCCCCCGCGTCGTCAACTCGTCACGCGAGACCTGGATTTCGTCGATCAATGGTTTCGTCCGCGACTTCCAGATTTTCCGGCCGTCCGAACCCGCTGACGGCGTTGATTTCGGCAAGGTCGTCATGGTGATCGCAGAACTGGCGCCAGCCGATGCCGTCATCGCCACCGATGCCGGTAACATGTCGACCTGGGTGCACCGGCACTGGAAGTTGACGCCGGCCAATCTGCAAATTGGCGCTATTGCCGGTGCCATGGGCTTTGGCGTGCCGGCGGGCGTGGCTGCTGGTCTGGTGGCACCCACCCGCATGGCTATCGTGTTTGTCGGTGATGGCGGAATTCTTATGACCGGGCAGGAATTGGCCACCGCCGTTCAATATGGCGCAAAAACCAAAGTGGTGATCTCCGACAATGGCACCTACGGTACTATCCGCACTCACCAGGAACGGCATTATCCCAACCGGGTTTCAGGAACCGAACTGCACAATCCGGATTTCACGGCGTGGGCCCGGTCATTCGGTGTGCTCGCGGTGACAATTGCCATGGGCGATGATATCAAGGCGCGAGTTGCCGAGGCGCTCACCCACGACGGGCCCGCCGTTATTCACGTGAAATCAAGCCGTGAGATCCTCTCAGCCTTCACTACACTCAGCGCACTGGCCAAAACAACTTAGCTCGCCGGTTTACCGAACAGAGCGGCGTAAAGCTTGCGGTCGCGGCCGTAAACGTCGGGGCGGAATTCGATGCCGTTGGCGCCGTCAAAGGCCGTTGCGTAGATCAGATGCACGGGAATGCGTTGCGGCAGCACCACTTGGGTTGTCTTGGTGGTGGCGAGTACCGCATCGATTTTCGACTTTGGCCAGCCGGCGATGCCACCCACCAACCGGTAGGCCAGGTCGATGGGGCGCGACAGGCGGATACAGCCGTGGCTGAAGGCCCGCGAAGTGGACAGGAATTTTTCTTTTGATGGGGTATCGTGAAGATAGATGTTGTGGGTATTTGGCAACATGAACTTCACCTTGCCGAGTGCATTCTTGGGACCAGGGCGCTGGCGGAAGGTGAACGGGAAATTGCCCTTGCCATAAGCATACCAGTTGACTGCGCTCCAAGAGGCCAGCTTGCCATTAACGAACACGTCGAAGTCACTGGCATAGGCGGACGGATTGGCCCTGAGCTTTGGCAGCATTTCGTTGGTCGCGATCGAATAGGGCACCGTCCAGGTGGGGTTCATCTCGACGTATTCCATCTCGTCAGAGAATTCCGGAGTTTGCGTCGCCACCGCACCGACGACAACATTCATGCGCTCAATGATTGCGGAAGACTGCACTTCCTGCAATTCGAAAGCGGCGAGATTGACCATGAAATGGTGCTCGCCCAGAGCCTCCGGCATCCAACGCCAGCGTTCCATGTTGAGCATGATCTGACGAGCCCGTTCAGCTGGTGTGATATTCATCGCAATCAGCGTCTGTTTGCCAATCAGACCCTTTGCTTCAAGTCCGTTGCGGATTTGAAAACGCTTTACGGCGGCCACGAGTGGGGCATCGTAAGCCGTCGACTTCGATTCTGGTCCATCATAGTCCCCTGCCATCGCCAGCAGCCGGCGGACTTGTGGCACACGCTCATCGTTGCCGCCGGGATTGACGCTTGGCCCCTGGGACACCGCCGGCCAACCACCTGAGTCGGCCATGGCGCGATAGAGCGTGAGCATCTGTTTCAAAGCGCGGTAATGCGGATTTCGCGATTCGAATACCGACAGGAATTTTCCGGGGTCACGCTGTTTCTTCAACTCAGTCAACACGCGAAGTACATCAATGCTCTTGCGGCTGCGGAACAGGCGGGGATCAACTTTCTGTGGCGTGACACGGCCGATCTTCAAATCGGCCGCATAGTTCAAAAAGAAGGCCGAAAAAAACAACTCCGCCTGAGCGGCGCCATAGGAATCCGAGGGTTCGATCGCGTCGCGCAAGCCAATGAGCGAGTCTACAGGGTAATCAGCGGGATTAAGTCCGTCGTCCTCGGCATCCGCGAGGCGTTGGAGGAAGGGCGTCATGCGGCCAGAGCCGATCCAGTAGATCGTGCCCTTGTCTCTGATGTAATGAGCCTTGAGAGCGGGCCTGATGCGTTCCAAAGGCAGAGGCAACCGCTCTGGTCCATTGAGTATCCGCTCAATTGCCGCCGCAACATCTCCGTAGGCTGGAGTACGCATTGCCGTTCCAGCCTGGGCTGGAACCAGCAACACCATCAATACCAAAACAGCATTCAACAGACGGCACATGATGACCTCTATCCGAAAACGCGATTCGCCAATGATACAAGCAATATGCATTTTCACCATCAGACATTGAGCAGAAGGTATTCGCGTTCCCAAGAACTGATGACTTTCCTGAAATGCTGCATCTCCTGGTATTTCACATCGCGGTAGGCTTCGACAAACAATTCGCCCAGCGCAGATTTCAGGGGCTTGGTATAACTGAGTTTGTCGAGAGCCTCATCGAGGCTGATGGGAAGAGTGTGAGCATAGCGGTAGGCTGAGCCTTCCACCGGTTCGGACGGTTTGATGCGCTCGATCATGCCGAGATAGCCGCAAGCCAGCGAAGCGGCGAAGGCCAGATATGGATTGGCATCGGCACCGGGTACGCGGTTCTCGACGCGCAGGTTTGAAGGGTCTGACGATGGCACGCGCAGGCTGACGGTGCGGTTGTCGATGGCCCAGTGCACATTGGTGGGCGCATCCGATTCGGGAACCAGGCGGCGGTAGGAATTCACATTGGGCGCCATCAGCGGCAAGGCAGCCGCAAGATAGCGTTGCAGGCCACCGATGTGTCCGAGGAACAGCTTCGAATGGGCGCCGTCACGGCCGGCGAAAACATTCTTGCCGGTCTTGGCATCAAGCACCGACTGGTGAATGTGCATCGAGGAACCAGGCTCATTCTCATGGGGCTTGGCCATGAATGTCGCATACATATCGTGCTTCAGCGCCGCCTGCCGCACGGTGCGCTTGAACAAGAATACCTGGTCGGCCAGTTCGAGTGGATCGCCGTGGTTGAAGTTTATCTCCAACTGGGCCGGGCCGCTTTCGTGGCTAAGCGTATCGACGTCCAAGTCCTGGGCCTCGCAGAAATCGTAAATATCCTCGACGATGGGATCGAAATCATTGGCCGCGTCGATCCCGTAAGCCTGGCCACCGGGCTCCTTGCGGCCCGAACGCCCGACGGCTGCATCAAGTGGATAATCGGGATCGAGGTTTTTCTTGACGAGATAGAATTCCAGTTCGGGAGCAATGATCGGCCGCCAGCCCTTATCCTTATATAGATCGAGCACACGCCGCAACACATGGCGGGGCGAAATCTCCACTGGCTCATCATTGAGGTGGAAGGCGTCGCAGATAACTTGGGCGGTCGGTTCCGGATACCATGGCACGAAGCGGATCGTATTGGAGTCTGGCTTCATATAGATGTCGATTGCCGAGTCGCTCACTGCCTTGGTGTCGGTCGTGTAGCGGCCGTTGATCGTCAGTGTAAAGACTTCCTCAGGAATGCGCAGGCCACGCGAACGGTTGCCCTGCAGAAACTTCTTGGGCGGCAGGATTTTCCCGCGCGCCGTGCCCGACATGTCGGCCACCAGGCATTCGACTTCACTGATCTTGTGCTCGTTGATCCATTCCTCAAAACGCGCTTGCGACATGACACCCTGATTTGCTGTTGTGACGTCCCAGTGTAGCCGGTCTGCTTGACCTTGCAAAAGGGGGGGAGCTAAAGCATTGTCATCATGCCGAAATCCATCGACTCCCAGTCCTATTACAGTGCCTCCGCCAATCCGGCACCGAGCCACCAGGCCCTTTTGGGCGACGTTGAGACCGATGTTTGCGTGGTGGGGGCAGGATACACCGGACTCTCGGCCGCACTAGAATTGGCACAGGCCGGATACCGGGTGGTGGTGCTGGAAGCCTTCAATGTGGGTTATGGCGCATCGGGCCGCAACGGTGGCCAGGTCTGTACCGGGTTTTCATCTGGCCAGGACAAGATCGAGGCCCAGCTTGGCAAGGCCGATGCGCTCAAATGCTTTGCACTCGCGGAGGAATCCAAGGCTCTGCTGAAGGACCGCGTTGTGCGTCACGCCATCGACTGCGACCTCACCTGGGGTTACCTCCATGCCATTCCAAATGCCAGTCAGTTTGATGGCCTGAAGGCCTGGAAGTACGAATGGGATCAACTAGGATACACCGACACGGCAATTCTAACCAAGGCGCAGCTAGAGGAGAAACTTGAAACGCGCATCTATCACGGTGCATTGCGCGAGGGTGGGGCTGGCCACCTCCATCCCCTCAACTATTGTCTCGGGTTGGCGCGGGCGGCAGTTAGTGCAGGCGCTGTCATTCATGAGCAGTCACCGGTTACTGAAATAACTTTTGGTGATCCGGTTGTTGCGCGCACTGCACGTGGCAACGTAAAAGCTAAATTCATGGTGATCGCCGGCAACGCCTATCTCGGCCGCACGGTGCCCAAGCTCTATGGCCGGGTGATGCCGGTGGCGAGTTATATCATCGCTACCGAACCACTGGGCGAGAATCGCGCCAAGGCGTTGATCCGCGATGGCGAGGCTGTGACCAACACCAACTTCATTGTCGATTATTTCCGGCTGGCGAAGGATACCCGGATGCTATTCGGCGGGCGCGCCAGTTATTCGACACTCGAACCGCCTAATCTCGGCGCCTATATGCGGCCGCGAATGGCGGCGGTGTTTCCGCAGTTGCGCGATGTCAAAGTGGACTATGCCTGGGGCGGATATATCGCCATCACTTCGAACCGCATTCCCGATTGTGGCCGGCTTGCACCAAACGTTTTCTACGCCCACGGTTATTCAGGCCAAGGCGTTGCGTTGTCGGGTATTTATGGAAAGCTGATGGCGGAGGCGATCCGCGGGCTCGCCGAACGCTTCGATCTGCTCGCGCGGATCAAGCACCTGCCCTTCCCCGGCGGCCCCGTTCGCACGCCGCTGCTGGTGGCCGCGATGCTGTACTACCGGCTGAGGGACGCGCTGAGTTAATCCGGCATCGGTGCGGCGCGGGCGCCTTTTTGCCAGGCGCGGAGGCAGAGGTATTCCATGACCAGCGATGCTGCCGCCAGCGAGGTAATCTCGCTGTGGTCGTAAGGCGGTGATACTTCCACTACATCCATGGCAATGAAGTTTATATCGGTCAACTTACGGATGATCGACGCGGCCTGATGATAGGTCAAGCCACCCGGAATAGGGGTTCCGGTACCGGGCGCCGCGGAGGGATCGAGGCAATCGATGTCGAAAGTGAAATAGGCCTTGTTCGATCCCACCACGGATTTCACGGTCTTCGCCACTTCATTGGACGTCGTTTCATGCACCTCGTCCGCGAAGATGATTTTGAAGCCGAAGGTCTGTTCGCCGGTAAAGGTTGTGCGAATGCCAATCTGCACGGATTTCCTGGGATCGATCAGACCTTCGCGCACGGCATAGCTGAACATGGTGCCGTGATCGATGCGGCCGCCATCATCGGGCTCCACATCACGGTGGGCATCGAAATGGATTAGCGACAATGGGCCATGCTTCTTCGCGTGGGCCTTGAGCAGCGGGTAGGTGACATAGTGATCGCCGCCGAGCGATATCATCTCGGCGCCAGAGGCAATGATATCGGCGGCGTGCTTCTCCAGAGTATCGGGGAAATTTTCCTTACGACCCCAGTCGAAGAAGCAATCACCATAGTCAATGACGGCGAGGGTGTCGAAGGGATCGAAGTTCCATGGCCAGAACGGACCCCAGGCGTTTTCGGCGGATGCCTTGCGGATGCCCTCCGGCCCCATACGGGTTCCCGACCGATGCGACACGGCCTGATCGAAAGGAATGCCGGTGACAACTATATCAACGCCGGTCAAATCGCGGGTGTACTTGCGGCGCATAAAGGAAAGGGCACCGGCGTAGGTGGGCTCCCACTGGGTGCCCTTCAAATGCTCGCGGCGAAACGCACCATCACCAGGAGCGGTTCTCAGATTCTTCATTTCGAGCGACATCTGCTACTCCGTCAGCACGATTGAATCTTCGGGGGCCCAGTGCACCCAGACTTTCTGGCCGCGCTCGACACCGGAGCCACCAATGCGGGAATCATTTTGCACGTTGACTGAAAGGTCAAGCCCATCCTTGCCTTCGACGACGACGTGGCTGGTGTCTCCGTAATACGCGACATCACGTACCTTGCCCTCAAGTTTGATGCATTTTGCGGCCTTTGGTTCGGCCTTGCTAATCTTGAGTTTTTCGGGCCTGACTGCGATTGAAATGGACTTGCCAACGGATTTGTCGCTGGCAAGTTCCACTTTGCCAAGTCCTTTGGCTACACAGGAGATGGTCTTGCCCTTCTGGCTCGACACGGTGGCATCGATGAGATTTACCTTGCCGATGAAATCAGCGACGAAGCGGTTTTTCGGATGCTCATAGAGTTCGGCCGGCGTGGCGATCTGCTGCACGGCGCCCTTGTCCATCACCGCAATGCGGCTGGCCATGGAGAGTGCTTCGTCCTGGTCGTGGGTGACGATGATGAAGGTAATACCAACGGTTTCCTGCAGCCTGGTCAGCTCCAGGCGCATTTCATCTCGCAGTTTCGCATCGAGTGCTGAGAGCGGCTCGTCCAGCAATAGCACTTTGGGACGTTTCACCAGCGCGCGGGCGAGCGCCACGCGCTGCCGCTGACCACCCGACATCTGGTCGGGCTTGCGTTTGGCCAGATGCGGCAGCTTCACCATCTCCAATGCTTCCGCCGTGCGCCGCTTGATTTCGTCCGGCGCTACGCCGGTCACTTTCAATCCATAGGCAACGTTATCCTCGACAGTCATGTGCGGAAACACGGCGTATGACTGGAACACCATGTTGGTGGGCCGCTTGTTGGGAGGCGTGTGCGCCATGTCCTCGCCGGCGATGATGATTTGCCCGGACGTCGGCATCTCCAGCCCAGAGATCATGCGCAGCAGCGTAGTCTTGCCGCAGCCCGATGGACCCAGCAAGGCAAAGAACTCGTTCTGGGCTATGTCGATATCAACGCTGTCAACAGCGATAATATTGCCGGCGAATTTCTTGGTGATGTTGCGGATTTCGATGATCGGCTCAGACATGGTTTCAACCTTTGGCAGGCTTGGGAGGCGACTGCAATTTCATGGCAAGAACGGTGGCAACGACGGTAATCAGGATGAGCACCGTCGAGGCGGCATTGATGTCGGGCGTTACACCACGGCGCACCAGCGAATAGACTTTGACAGGGAACGTCACCGACCCTGGACCTGAAGTGAAATAGGTAATGACAAAATCGTCGAGCGACAAGGTGAAGGCAAGCAGGCCGCCAGCGATCAGACCAGGTTTCATGAAGGGTAACAGCACATTCCAGAAAGTTTGCCACTGGCTGGCGCCGAGATCGCGCGAGGCTTCTTCAAGCTGCATGTTAAATCCAACAAGGCGCGAGCGCACGACGACCGACACGAAGGGGAATGAAAAAGCGATATGGGCGACGATGATCGGGCCGAGGTTGATTGGCCAGCCCACGTTGGACGTCATCCAGCCGATCTTGAAAAAGAAAGCCATGAGGGCGACGCCGAGGCTGATCTCGGGAATGATGATGGGCAGCGCCATAAAACCTTCATAAGCCCCCTTCCCGGTAAAATGAAAACGCCACAGCAGCAGGCCAACCATCGCGCCGATGATGGTCGCGAAGATGGTCTGGACAAATGCGATGATCAGCGAATTGGTGAAGGCTTCGATCAGGTCTGGATTGTTCCAGGCGACTCCATAATATTTCAGGGTGAAACCCTGCCAAGTAATATTGCGTTTGCTATCGTTGAAGCTGAAAGCAATCAGCACGGCGATTGGCGCATAGAGGAACAGAAATGTCGCCGCCAGCAGGGCTTTCAGCCAAAGCCTTCTGCCATATTCCAGCGGCCCCTGGGCCTCACGTTTCCATAACAGGTTTGCCATGATCAGATATCCACGCTCTTGCTGCCGCGTGTCGTCAAGTACCAGCGCAACGCTATGATGCCGAAGGTGGCGTAAATCAAGATGAAGGAAAGTGCGGCACC